>JAFYQR010000069.1 GCA_017559825.1 Thermoguttaceae bacterium
GGTCGTTCCGATCGGCGCCGCTTTCGCGACGTTCGAACGAGTCGGCGAGGCGGACGTCGCGGCGGATTCCGAGCGAGCGGCGCGTTCGGCGAGCGAGTCGGCGGCTCGCCAGCGAACGGAATCGGTCGTTATTTCTTGCGCGATTTGTTCGGTTTGCTTGTTTTGCGCGATTTTGTTAGTCGTCGCGGCCGACTTAACCGTCGCGTTTTCCGTCGAGCGTTCCTTCGCGGCGACGAGCTTGCCGTTTTGACGCGTCGTTTGCCCCAACGGATTCGAACGATAATTCGGCGGCGGAACGATCAACTGTTTTTGCGACGGCAACAACGGCGGCAGTTTCGAAACGCCGGACGAGCGCGTCCCGGTCGGCGAAGCGAGCGGCGCGACGCGAACTTCCTTGCCCTTCGAGCGAAACGGATTGTTGGCGCTCGAAAACGCGAAGGCGAGACGCGGTTTTTTCTCCGCCGAAGCGCCGTCGCTTTGAGCGGGCGAAGACGGCGTCGGAAAAAAGCGAGCGTCGGCGCCGTTCGCGGGAGCGAAACCCGGCGGCGCGTAAAAGTCGACGGCTCCGTTGGAAGCGTCGAAACCGGCGAACGCGTTGGAGCCGTTGAAGTCGGCGCGTTGGGCGGGGTTGTGAAACGCGGCTCCGTTCGAAGCGTCGAGCGGGAAGGAACGCGCCTCGTCGGACGCCTCGAAGGCCGAATCGGGAAGAACGAGAAGAGGCGGCTCGCCGTCGGCGGAGAATTCGCCGACGCGATTCGCCGAGCGTTCGCCGTTCGGAACGTCGGTGAAACTGGGACGTCCGGGGGATGCGGGGGCGCCGAACCCGTCGAACGGAACGGGGAACGCGCCGGTCGGTTTCGAACGATTTTGGCGTTCGGCTCGCTTGATCGCGTCGTAAATCGACTGAACGACGAAACGCTCGCCGTCGGTCGGGGCCGCGTCGAAAAGGTTTTCGGCTCGCGACGCGAGAAGCGCGAGCGCGGCGTCGGACGGCGGATTTTGTCTCAACGTTTGAAAAACGTCCGCGTTAAGGCGGGCGATTTCCAGCTTGAACTGCGTCGCGAACTCTTCGGAAACGACCGGCGAGGCGGTTTCGGCGGTTTGCGTCGAATCGGCGGACGCCGCCGCGACGACGGACGCGGGAAGCGTTTCCGGCGCGTCGGCGTTAAGCGGCGGATTTTGCGTCGACGGGGTCGGCGAGGGCGTTTGCGAGGAACGGCCGTTTTGCGCGTTTTGCGCAAGAAGTTGGGAACGATCGGCGTTTTCCAACGTCGGCGAGGCGGCGAGCGGCGCGTCGGGAGAACGGGCGAGCCGTTCGAGAAATTCGCGTTGGAACGTCAGTTTAGACGGCAGTCGAGCGACCGCCGGATCGGCGAGGAGCGCGCTCGAATGGAGCCAACGGAACTCGCCCGCGGGCGGCGCGATTTTCAGCCAAGTCGAACCGTCGGACAAGCGGGTTTCCCCTAAAATTTTGACGGCCCGACCGTTTTGCAAACCGACTTGAACGATCGCGCTTTCCTCGACCGTCGCGCCGCCGACTCGCGCCGGAACCGCTTTGCCGCTCGCGGCGACGACGCGACCGGTCGAGTCGTTTTCTCGGCGAACGAATTTCGCGTTGATCCAAGAAAAGCTGCCTTGCGGCGGACGGATCGCGCACCAGCCGTTCGCGTCGCGGAAATACGCCTCGACGTATCGATTTTGCGCGACGGAACCGGTCGAGTACGCGGAATCGCTCGGCGCCGAACGAACGACGGCGGAGTCGACGGCGACCGGAATCGAAAAGAAAACGACTTGGTCTTGCCGCTTGTTTTGCGCGTTTTGCGGCGCCGTTTGAGCGAAAAGACGCGGCGCGTCGGTTAAAACGGGGAGAACGGGCGAAATAAACGGAGCGCAAAGTCCCGACAAACCGGTTAAAACAGGCAAAAGCGTCGAAACGAGGCGTCGGGGCCGAGCGGGCGGGAAAACGCGTTGTCGGTGGGATTGCGAACGTTTCGACATATTCGAGGTTCCGGCTTCGTCGCGTCGTCGGCGAACGAACGTGAAAATAGGGGAAATGCGCGATTGCGGTAAAACGGCGAGCGGGAAAAACGCGTTTCGCGCGTATTCGAACGTCGAACTCGCCTTCGGAATGCGAGTATAATCTTCTCTTCGCCGCGACGCAAGAGCAATTTTGACGGTTTTAACGACGGCGCCGAACTTGGTCGCGTCGAACGAGCCGAACGAGCGGCGGAAAACGCGTTTCGCCGAGCGCCCCCCCTGTCGGGCGTCGGACGTCGGAATAAAATAAAAACGTGCGTCGGCGGCTTCGGCGATTCGCGGAGTCGAACGAGCGATCGGACGAAACGTCAAAACGGGCGGTTTGAGGGAAACGACGAAGGCGGCGAGCTCGCGGTCGAGCGGCTCGGCGACGAAGCGAAAAACGGGAGAACGAACGATGGGAAAAGCGACGAAAATTTTGGCGTTGGAGACGACGGACGCGCAAGGAAGCGTCGCGCTTTGCGACGGGGGCGAAATTTTAACGTCGCGCCGCTTGGACGCCGATCGTCGGAGCGCGCAAACGTTGGCGCCGACGATTCGCGAAACGTTGGACGAGTTCGGCTGGGCGCCGAACGACGTCGACGCTGTCGCGGTCGCGGTCGGGCCGGGCTCCTTCACCGGACTGCGAGTCGGCGTTTCGACGGCGAAAATGTTGGCTTGGGCGGTCGGCGCGAAGATCGTCGGCGTCGACGCGTTAGAGGCGATCGCCTCGGAGATCGAGCGGCTTCCGAACGGCGAGGAGACGGGCGTCGTCTCGGTTGGAATCGACGCGCAACGAGGGGACGTCGCGGTTCGACGGTTCGGCGTCGACGTCGCTCGCAAAGGGCGTCCGGTTCCGCTCGACGAACGATTTCGCGTCGTTTCGGTGAAAAAGTGGTTCGAAGAGGAAAAACGTCGCGAATTCGACGGCGAATTTGATTGCGTAAAGAGCGCCGACTTCGCGCGATTTTTGGATTCCGGCCTATTTTGGGATAAGACGAAATCGAACGCGACTCCGAGCGTTTATTTTTGCAGCCCGTCGTTAAATCGTTGGCGAAATAAAGGCGGCGAGAATATCGAAACGCAATTCGTCGACGACGCGTTTTGGGCGCCGACGGCGGTCGGGGTCGCTCGAGTCGCTTGGCGTCGCGCCGAGAACGGCGATTTCGACGACGTTTGGAGCCTCGCGCCGATCTATTCTCGTCTCGCGGCCGCCGAAGAAAAGGCGCGAGAAAAGGCGGCGGAGCGCGGAAATTAACGAGAGCGTTCGAAGTTCGCGCCGCAAAAAATTTGCGAAACGACAATTTTTATTTGCGATATGAATTTTGTTTGAATAAAAATCGAACGGAAACGCGGGCGGGATATTGAAAAAATCGCAACCGCGATTAAAATGAACTCGAATAATCGCGGCGCGGGGCGACCTTGGCGCCGATTCGAAACGACGGCGTCGAAGTTCGACGCGAGCGCGGCGCGGCAAGCGTCGCCTTTAACCGAATAAGATGGGAGTATAAAAATGAGCTCGCCTCAAGAAGTGGAAGTTTATTGGCACAAACAAGCGGTTTCTCGCGCGGAAAAAGAAAAATTGAACGGAAATCGCGGGTGCGTTCTTTGGTTCACCGGCTTGAGCGCCAGCGGCAAGAGCACGATCGCCAACTTGGTCGACCATAAACTGCACGAGTTGGGCAAGCGCAGCTTCGTCCTCGACGGCGACAACGTTCGCCACGCTTTGAACGCGTCGCCCGCGATTTTGAAGAAGCAGCACTCCGACGAGTTCGCGCAACGCTTCGGTCTCGGTTTCTCGGCGCAAGACCGCGAAGAGAACATTCGTCGCATCGGCGCCGTTTCGAAGCTCTTCGTCGAAGCCGGGATGATCGCGCTGACGGCGTTCATCAGTCCGTACCGCGTCGACCGCGACCGCGTTCGCGAAACGATGGCGTCGACCGATTTCTTTGAAATCTACGTCAACACCCCGATCGAAGTTTGCGAACAACGCGACCCGAAAGGCCTTTACCAAAAGGCTCGCGCCGGCGAGTTGAAGGGCTTCACCGGCGTCGACGACCCCTACGAAGCGCCGCTTAATCCGGAGCTCGAACTCGACGCGTCCGAACGCTCCGCCGACGAGCTTGCCGACGAAGTCATCTTCTTCTTGAAGACGAAGGGCGTCATCGGCTGATCGAGCCGTCGCGAAACGCCGGAAAACTTGGCGTCGCCGACGATTTAAACGAACGCGGGCTCGTCCGACTCTTTTCGCGCAAGCGGAGAGCGTCGGCGGGCCTTTGCGCGTTTGTAGGGGCGTCGCGTCGGTTTTTTTCCGGAAAAACGGGAAATTTTCCAAAGTTCTTCTTTTAATTGGGAGTAAATTCGAGTAAAATAAAGCGGAGCGGGTCGCGTCGAGCGTTTTCGGCTCGGCGCGAACAACGCAGCTCGAAATAAGTAAAACAACGCCTATTTTAGGAGAACGAACATGGCCGCTTTCCCGGAAGTCAATAAGATTAAGTACGAAGGACCCGACTCGACCAATCCGCTCGCGTTTCGTCATTACAACGCCGACGAACTCGTCGAAGGCAAGTCGATGAAGGATTGGCTCCGCTTCTCCTGCGCGTTTTGGCACACGATGCGGATGACCGGTTCCGACCCGTTCGGCGCCGCCACGATGTCGCGTCCTTGGGACGACGGTTCCGAATCGATTGAAAACGCTCAAAACCGCGTCCGCGTCTTCTTCGAATTCCTCGAAAAATGCGGTTTCCAATACTACGCTTTCCACGACCGCGACGTCGCGCCGGAAGGGAAAACGCTCGCCGAATCGAACAAAAACCTTGACGAAGTCGTTAAAGTCTTTAAAGAAGAATCGGAACGCACCGGCATTACCATGCTTTGGGGCACCGCGAACCTCTTCGGCAACCCGCGCTACATGCACGGCGCCGCCACCAGCTCGAACGCCGACGCGTTCGCTTACGCCGCCGCGCAAGTCAAGAAAGCGCTTGAAGTTTCGCTCGAACTCAAAGCGCAAGGCTACACCTTCTGGGGCGGTCGCGAAGGTTACCAATGCATTTGGAACACCGACATGAAACGCGAAGCCGACCACTTGGCCGCGTTCATGCACATGGCGGTCGACTACGCGAAGGAAATCGGCTTCAAAGGCCAATTCTACTTCGAACCGAAACCGAAGGAACCGACGAAGCACCAATACGACTACGACTGCGCCGCCTGCATCAACTTCCTGCGCGCTTACGGTCTTGAAAACGACGTCAAGATGAACATCGAGACGAACCACGCGACGTTGGCCGGCCACTCGGTTGAACACGAAATGGAATACGCCGCGAGCCAAGGTTTCCTCGGTTCCGTCGACGCGAACGCCGGCGACATGCTTTTGGGCTGGGACACCGACCAATTCCCGACCGATCTCTACATGACGACGAAGATGGCTTACGTCCTTATGAAGTACGGCGGGTTCGCGACCGGCGGTCTCAACTTCGACGCGAAAGTCCGTCGCGAAAGCTTTGAACCGATCGACCTCTTCTACGCGCACATCGGCGGGATGGACGCTTTCGCCAAGGGGCTTAAGGTCGCGGCGGCGATGCGCGCTTCGGGCGACCTGCAAGAAATGCTGAAAACCCGTTACGCCACTTGGGATCGCGGAATCGGCGCCGAAATCGAAGCCGGCAAGCACGACTTCAAATCGCTCGAAAAATACATGCTCGAAAAGGGCGAAATCGAGCCGAATATCAGCGGTCGCCAAGAGCTGATCGAAAACGTCATGAACCGCTTCATCTTCTGAAACGGCGATACGGTTTTCGTTTAGCGACTTCCGATTTTTCGACGACGCGGCTTGAACGTCGCGTCGTCGAAGAATCGCGGCGACGAAACGGCGGCGTTCGGGCCTGGCGCGACGACGGCGCGGCTCGAAGCGGCGCGACGAAACGGCGCTCGAACGGGCGGCGTTTTCTTCTATTAATAATACAACGGCAATTTTTCCGCGCGACTCGTTAAAATGACGTCCGATTCCTCCAAGTTCCGAGCGGCGAGCGGCGAGCCCGATTCGACCTTCTCCGATTCCGACGCGACCGTTATTTCCGGCGCCGAGCCGACCGCCGCGAATCCGCCGGAGTTCTTCGACGACGCGTCGACGAGAACGAGCGCGCTTCCGATTCCTCCGGAGCGCGACGCGGAAGGCGAAGGGCTCGAAAACGAGCGAACGGTCGTTTCGCTCGAGCCGCCGACGGAGCCGCCTCGCGCCGCCGAAAAGGTGGAAAACGTCGACGAGGACGGAGGCGACGGCGGCGCGCTTCCTCCGGGCGCGAAGTTCGGGCACTTCGTCGTTACGAAGTACATCGGCGGCGGAGGAATGGGGCGCGTTTACGAAGGGCGCGACACGGCGCTCGACCGCAGAGTCGCCATCAAGGTGCTGCCGCGTCAACGAGCGCGCGACGTCGGCGCCGTCGCCCGTTTTCTCAACGAAGCGAAGTCGGCCGCGCGATTGAATCACGAGCACATCGCTCAAGTTTATTTTTGCGGCGAGGAAAACGGCGTTCCGTTCATCGCGTTCGAGTACGTGCGCGGCGTCAATCTCCGAGATTACGTTCGCGAGCGCGGCGTCCTTGAACTCGGCGAGGCGATCGACTACGTTCTGCAGGCGGCGGACGCGCTGGCGCACGCGGCCGAACACGGCGTTACCCACCGAGACGTCAAGCCGTCGAATATCATCGTCTCCCCCGAGAAGAGCGTCAAACTCATCGACATGGGATTGGCGCGGCTTTTGAAGAGCGAGTTGGACGACGATCTGACCGAAAGCGGCGTTACGCTCGGCACGTTCGACTATATTTCGCCGGAGCAGGCTCGCGATCCGCGCGCCGCCGACGCTCGCAGCGATATTTATTCGCTCGGCTGCACTTTTTATTATATGCTCGTCGGGACGCCTCCCTTCCCGGAAGGAACGATGCTGCAGAAGCTCCTGCAGCATCAAGGGGACGAGCCGCCGGACGTGCGCGAGGCGAATCCGGAGATTCCGGTCGAGGTCGCTGCGGTCGTCAAAAAGATGATGCGCAAGGCGCCGGAAGACCGTTATCAAACGCCGAAGTCGTTGATCGTCGACCTTTACGAGATCGCCGAAATGATCGGAGTGCGCCTTTCGGAACGCGGCGGCGCGGACGTCGCGTTCGACGAGCGGCGGACGTCGACCGTTCCGGCTCGCGCTCCGGCGGCGCTCGCTTGCGTTCTTTTGGCGTTTCTCGTCGTCGCGATGCGTTGGACGTCCGGCGGTTCGACGATTCCGCTTCCGGTTGTCGAGACGCCGACGACGCCGATCGCGTCGCCGACCGCGTCGAACGAAACGAACGCGACCGAAAACGGCGGCTCGACCGCGGCGGCGCCCGATTCGATCGCGGGAACGTTGGGCGGCGAAAGCGAAACGAGCGCGACGACGGTTCGCGCCGAAACGATCGGCGAGACGTTCGGCGCGGCCGAAATCGACGCGGCGCTCGCCGAAGAGCGTTCCGAAAGCGACGCGGTTCCGCCTCTTGTCGTCGACGACGGAGCCGAATGGCGGCGAACGTTTTTGAGCGGGAGCGCGACGAGCGGAGACTCGAAGCGCGTCGCTTGGGGATGGCGAGCGCGTCGGCGCGTCGCGGCGGCGTGGGGGCCGGCGGTCGACGGCGACGAAAGCGCGAGTTTCCGAGCGCTCGCTTATTCGACGTTGGGAACGTCGGCGACGACGGGCGGAAACGGCGCGACTCCGGCGACGACTTCGGCGAGCTCGATTCGAACGGTCGACCGCGTCGGCGGCGAGCAAACGTTCGCGACTTTGCAGGCGGCGCTGGCGGTCGGCGCGGGAACGACGGACTCGACGCCGATTCGCGTCGAGTTGAAGTTCGACGGCTTGCTGGCGACGCCGCCGATTTCGCTCGTCGGACGCAAAGTGGAAATCGTCGCGGTCGAAGGGTTCCGCCCGACGCTCGCGTTCGACCCGCGCGGAGCCGTCGACGGATGGAGCGAGCGTATGTTCCTTCTCAATTCGAGCGAATTGACGTTGCGCGGCGTCGCGATCGATTTTACCGTTCCGGCGCAAGACGTCGTCGCGTCGAAATGGTCGGCGTTCGAATTAATCGGAGCGTCCGCGTTGACGTTGATCGACTCGTCGGCGACCGTTTGCAACGCGACGGGCGAGGCGTTTTCAGCGCCGCTTCACTCGAACGTCGCGGTTTTCCGTTCGACGTTCGACTCGGCGGCGCTCGGCGGATTGGACGCGTCGACGAGCGCCGACGGCGACGGCGCGGCGGAC
>JAFYQR010000070.1 GCA_017559825.1 Thermoguttaceae bacterium
ACGGTCGCCGACTTCCGCGAAGTCAAGCGGTCGCTGTACGATACTTGGGCGATTTTCGCGCTCTTCGCCGGACTCTTAATCGCCGACTGGGCCCTGCGCAAACGTTGGGGCGCCGCGTAACGCCGCGCCGCCGTCGTTTTCTTTTTCAAGAAACGCCAAACGCCCGAAACCGCTCCTTCGAACGGTTTCGGGCGTTTCGTTTTTCAACGGCGCGAAAACGCCGTCGCCCCTAGGCGAAAACGCGACTAAAGAACGCCGCCTTCTTGGCTGATCTCTTCGTGAACCGCTTCGCCGACGTTGACTTCCAGGTCGTTTTTGCCGTCGACGACTTCCAGTTCAAGGGGCGTCGTGTCGACCAAGCGGAACTTCGGATCGACGACGAAAAATTCCGTGTACGTCGCGCCGCTCGCGATATATTCGTTGTACACGCGTTCCGACTCGGCGTCGTACGGTTTCGGCGGGGGCGGCGTCCCTTCGCCGACCGTCTTCGAGACCGAAACCTTGTATTTGCCGGTCGGCGCGCCCTTATATTGACCGTGCGTAACAATCGTCGCGACGCCGGTCGCGTCGGTCGTGCCGCCGCTCGACCATTTGCTCGAACCGTCGGCCGACTGCAACGTAATCATCGCATCCGCAAGGGGTTGACCGTCTTGAATCACCTTGATCGTCGTCGGGTTCAGCTTCGGCATCCCGTCCGGGAGCTTTTGGCCGCAACCAACCGCCGACGCGAGCGCCGCCAACGCGAACGCGCATCCGAGGAAAGTTCGTTTCATTCTATCCGCCTTTCTCGACGACGCGCAAACGCCGCCGTTATTCGACTTAAAGTTCAACCGGAACGCCGACGCAAGGGCCGACGCTCCGGTTCCAATCAACGTTCAATTTTCGCTAAACGCTAAAATTACATCGTAACGGTTTCGCCGCCGGACGGGGTGCCCATCGCGCCCCAAACGCCGTAAGGGCTCTTGCCGGTGCATTGCGTCGAAGTCGCGTTGAGGTCGCCGCAGTCGATCGTTTCGCTGACGAAACGGACGGAACCGTCGGCCATCGCGCAGTTGACGCCGCCCGAGTGGTAACTGTTCGCCGAGAAAATGGCGCCCCAATAACCGTTGCTCGTCGCTTGGCAGCTCGGCGCGTTCGGCGGAAGAACGGTGTGGAAGCCGTTCCACGGACGACCGTCTTGGAAGAAGTGACCGCGCCAGTTGTCGGTCCCGGCTTTCAGTTGCGTCGGGTCGTCCGGTTTGCGCGCGTTGTTCATGCAGATGTTCGGATGGCAGTCGAGGTCGCCCGTGTAGAACGAACCGTCGTACCAAGTCCCGCCCTTAACCGCGGTCGAGTAGTTGCCGGTCGGGGCGCTCGCCGATTCGCTGACCGCGACGGTGTTCGACGTGCCGTCGGTGCAAGCGGCGTAGGACTTCCAGTGTTCTTGGTGGAAAAGACCGCGCGTGTGGCATTTTTTCGTCGAAACGTTGATATAGTTCGGGTGGCTGTACGGCGCGTCGAGTTTGCTCGTGCCGTCGCCGAGGGAGTACATCACGTTGACGCGAGCGTTGCTAGCGTGCGTCGACGGTTGGGAACCGTACGGTTCCGACGGGCAGATGATCGTCGAAATCGGGTTTTTGTAGACGTCCGATTCGAAGAAACCGCCGCCCCAGAGCCCGACTTCGCCGCTGAGCGTTTTTTTGTCGAGATCCATAATGCGGTCGTAACGCGGCGCTTCTTCCATGAACGGAAGGAGCGGAATCGTCACGCTGAACGGCGCGTAGTTGTCCCAACCGAACGCCGAGAATTGCGACATCGTCGGGAGCGCGTTGTAAGCGTCGTGGTAGTTTTGGAGCGCCAAACCGACTTGTTTCAAGTGGTTCGTGCATTGCATACGGCGCGCCGCTTCGCGAGCCGCTTGAACCGCCGGGAGAAGAAGCCCGATCAAGATGCCGATGATCGCGATAACGACCAACAATTCGACAAGCGTGAAGCCGCGAAGCTTGTTGCTAAATTTCGACATAAACTCACCTTTTAATGTAAAAATAGTATTAAATCGCGTCGAAAAAGTTTTACGACGTTTTTTCGCTTTTACCTAAAAGCGCTGCGACGTAACGCCGCGCTTTACTATTGTAAAACGTCAAGAAGGCAATGTCAAGAAAAAGCGAAAAAATTTTGGCAAATTCGCTCAAAAAAACAAGAATTCAACGGCGTATTCGTTTAAGTCGCCGTTTTTTATCGCGCCGATTGTTAAAACCGGGAATTTAGAAAAGATAGAAAATTCCGTCGACGGTTTCCGAACCGTTCGCTCGAAAACCGTCGACGTCAATATTGGCGTTTACCCAATCCGTTTGACAAAATACGAACGGTAAACCGGCGCTTCGTTGAGACGCGTGCGACGTTCGAAGTGCGTCAGGTAGTCGAGGTCGCCCTCGGCTTTGCGTTCCGGAATATCGAACGGCCCGGCCAAATTCGACGAGAGCTTAATCGTTTCGACGCCGCTCTTAAAGTACTCTTCGACGTCGGTCCAGAAGTGCAGTTTGCCGCCGACGACGAGGCGTTCTTCGATCATTTTAATCACGTCCGGACGCACGATGCGGCGTTTGCGGTGCGCCTTTTTCCACCACGGATCCGGGAAGTAAATGTGCGCGCCGACAAGCGAGTTCAACGGGATAATGTCGCGCAACACCCGCGCCGCGTCCGCCGAGAACATCACGCCGTTCGGGGTATTTTGCTTCGCCAAGCGCGACGCCGACGTCAGCGCGTACCGATACGCCAGCTCGACGCCGATAAAGTTGCGCTCCGGCGAACGCTTCGACGCCGCCGCGATGAAAAGCCCCTTGCCGGAACCGATTTCCAACTCCGTCGGCGCAACGCGACCGAACAACCGCTTCGAAAGCGCTTCGAAACTCATTCCGGCGAAAGCGTCGTAACCTTGCGCGCGAACGCCCTCCGTTCCGAACAGCTCCTCCGTTTCGGCTTCGTAAGGCCCTTGCTCGGCGTACTCGTCGAGAAGCGGAATGAAATAATGCGAAAGTTCGAGACTTCCCTTAATTTTCGGCAAGGAACGACGGCCCATCCGACGCAAACCCCCTATTTTATATTTTTCAACATATTCGAGTTCCGCCGCGCATTCGAGCCGACGTCAAACTCCGCGCAAATCGTCTTACTTTTCCACCGCTTCGGCGGCGCTCGTCGTCTCGATCGGAAGCGGAACGCCCTTCAAGACGCCTTCGCAGACGATATTGTCGCCGACGAGGCACATAAAATGCGACGTTACCAATATTTTGCGCCACTTAATCATTTCCGCTTGAATAACGAGACGGTCGCCCGGACGCACCATTCCGCGGAACTTCACCTCTTCGAGGCCGGCGAACCCCATCACGGCGCCGTTGAACATATTGTGCTTCGTAACGAAGTAGCTCGCCATTTGCGCGGCGCATTCGCACATCACGACGCCGGGCGTCAACGGGAAATCCGGCATGTGGCCGCGAACCCAAAATTCGTCCGGCGTCATGTCCTTGTAACCGACGCACTTCTTTTCCTCGAAGTTGTCGTAAAGAATCGCGGTCAGTTGCTCCATTTCGTAACGCTGACGATTGTATTTGCGAATATCGTCGAGCGTCGCGATCGGCGCGTTCAAATCGTAAAGCGATTCGTCGACAATCAGCGGTTTCTTGGCCATCGAACGCCTCTTTGCTCTTTGCGGCGACGGGAAGAACGGTCGCGCCGCCTTCCGTCGTTCCTCTATGTTTCCTATTTCCCCGATTCAACGCGCTCGCAACGTCTCGCTTTAACGACAAAAGCGCGAAAAGCGTTAAAAAACGCCATTCGCGCTTTGTTGCGAACGTTGCCCGAACGCGTTTTCGATAAAAATCGAAAAGACGCTATCAGGTCTTGACCAATCGGCGCTTGGCGCGACGCGCTTTCGCGTTCGCCGGACGTTTGCCGTGGTTCGCCTTTTTAATGCCTCTACCCGGTTTAGCCATGTTAATCTCCTTAAATATGCTCGAATCGCTCTTCCTGAAACCAAGAAGACTGGAAACGCGGGCGGCGTCGATAGGCGCGCGCCGAACGCCTCGAATCGCCGAAAAGGCGAAAGGGGGCGGGGTCGTTCCTTAACGAAAATACTTTGCCGTTTATTATAACGCCGCCTTGCGCTTTGAAAAGGGGGGAACGGAAGCTCTTTCCCTCTCTTTTTCTCTTTTTTTCTTAAAAACGCTTTCGTCGTCCGTCTTTACAAACGCAGATTTTCACCGTTTTACCTATTCCCCCTAATCTATCCGCCGCCGTCGTTCACTTGGTCGGCGTCGGAAGTCCCATTTCGCGCATCAAGAGCTGCAAGTCGGCCCAAGCGTCCTTTTTCGCGGGCGGATTGCGCAACAAATACGCCGGGTGATAGGTGCAAACAACCTTGATTCCGCGATAGTCGCAAACTTTTCCGCGAAGCCGCCCGATCGGAACGTCGACGTTGAGCAAATTTTTTGCCGCGATCGAGCCGAGACAGCAGATAAACTTCGGGCGAACGACGTCGAGCGTCGCGTCGAGGAACGGTCGACAGGCCGCCGCTTCGTCCGGACGCGGATTGCGGTTTTGCGGCGGACGGCAGCGAACGACGTTGCAGATGAAAACCGAGTCGCGCGGAATCCCCATCCCCTTTTCGATCATATCCGTCAAGAGTTTTCCGCTGCGCCCGACGAATGGAAGGCCTTGCGCGTCCTCGTCCGCGCCCGGGCCTTCGCCGACGAAAACAAGCTCCGACGTCGGGTTGCCGCTCCCAAAAACGGTTTGAGTTCGACTCGCCGCCAACTCGGCGCAGCGAGCGCAACGCGCGACGTCGGCGGCGATAACGCGGAGTCGGTCGGTTCGTTCGGCGAACTCTGGAGCGGTCGCGTCGCCGGTCGGTTCGAAAACGCGAAACGGCTCGTTCTTCGTCGGAACGTCCGGAACGCTCGGCGGTTCGGGCGAAACGCGCGGCGACGCGACGCCCGCGTCGTTTCGCGCCGTCGTTTCTTTATTTCTATTTTCGCTCGTTTTCCTTGTTTGTCCGCCTCGCCCGCTTTTCGCGCCGCCGACGTAAAAATCTTGCGCTCCGGCGCGGCTCAAATCTTCGAGATACTCGGAAAGATAGCGCGTCGTCGACGTTTTCGACAGCTTCTCCGGCTCCATCGTTTTTCCTCCGTCGCGGTCGTTTCGACGCGATTTTGTCCATAATTATTAATAGGCGTTGTTAAAACGCGAGCCGTTCGCGCGCCGAACGCCCCGTTTCGTCCGTTTATTATACGTCGAGCCGCGCAAATTCCAAGCGGGCCCGCCGATTTCCGCGCGCCGCCAAGAAACGCGAAAAGCGGAACGTTTCCGTCCCGCTTTTTCCTCGATTCTCGCCGAAATCCCGCTTAACGTTGCAAACGCATTTCGAAATCGGCGGAGGTTCGCTCTCGCGCCCCGTTTTCGCCGGCGAAGGCGCCGACGAGTTCGCCGCCGTCCGCGGCGGCGTTTTCGCGCTGAATCGCTTCGTAAATCTCTTGGCGATGAACGGGAACGTTCGGCGGCGCCTCGATGCCGAGGCGGATGCGATCCCCTCGCACGTCGACGATCGTAACGACGACGTCGTCCCCAATGTAAATGCTCTGGTCTTTATATCTCGACAAAACAAGCATGACAACTCCTTCTAACAACGCGGTATCCGTTCCTCGAAAGCGTTTCCATTCTCCACGATCCGCTTTCGACAGCTTGTCGGCTCGTCGCCGAATCGCCTTTCGCGCTTTCCCTTCCTGTAACGTCGACGAACCGCTTCGATTCGTCGAGTCGCGCGTCGGGCGTTCGTCCGACCAAATTCGCGCCGCTTTCCGCTCGAGCTCGCCGCGTCGAATCGACGCTCGGCCCGAAGGCGCGTTTCGGCTTCCGACTTTCGATACGCGACGGCGAGGCGCGCTTAACGCAAAATTTCCCGAAAAACTCAATTTTCGAAAAATCGCCGCCGCGAACATACCGTTTTTAACGATTGCAACGACGCAAACGTCGACGCTCTTTCGAGCTCGACCGTCGTCGAGAAGGCGAGTCGAAGCCGCTCCCAACGCGGAGTTTCCCGACGCGTCGCCTCGCTCTCGACGTTTTCTTCCTAAAAACGCCGAGTCGATCGCCGCGTCTCGTCCGTCGTTTTATCGTCGCGACGGAAATACGCCTTCCTTAGGAAAATGAATCGTCTTCTTGACGAACAATCCGCATAAAAACGCGGACTCGTCCGACAAATATCGCAGTTTCCCTCCCGTTTGGACGCAACGCAACGCCGGTAACGATTGCAACGGTTCTACTAGCCGCGCCGCTTTTACGCGAACAACCGATAAAGCGTCGTCGAGTCCGGCAAAAGCAAGTTTTTTTAGGAAAAATTAACTTTTCTTGCTAAAAAAACTTCCGAAGTCTCGCCGACCAAATCTCGTCAAACATCTCCAATATTCCCTAAACTTCCTAACCCGCTAAGTCTACACAATCGATTTAGTCATTTATATTTCCTCTAAAATTTGCAAAAAAAAGTAAAAAAGGCAAAGAAAATCTTGAAAAATCGTCTCGCCGCTTCATAATATAGATAAGATAGGGACGTTTTTCCGGAAAACGCAGTCCGAAACGCCGTTTTTACCCGTTCCGAACGCGGAGCGGTCGTCGTTCCGTTCGAGTTCGTTTCCTCGTCGCGTCCGTTTGGAGTCTATATGTCAAAACATCTTCGTCGTCGTTTTCGTTCCGCGTCCTTGCGCGGCGTCGCGTTGGCGGCGCTTCTTTCCGCGTCGCTCGTCGGCGCCGTCGGTTGCGCCGGCGGTTCCAATCCTTTTTGCGGAAATTCGAAAGAGAAATGCGAAGTCGAAGAAGGTTTGAAACGCGCGCAAGAGATCGACGAAGATCTTAAGAACGAGTCGAAAGCGAAAGTCGAAGAAGCGGGCCGATCCGTCGGAATTTTGCGAACGGACGGTTCCGGAAACGCGAGCGTCGCCGAATCGGCTCCGACAAAGCGAAAAACGTTTGACGACGAGCCTTCGTCTCCGCAAAAAATGCTCGAAACCGCGTCGGCGAGCGACGTCGCGCCGGACGCGTTGAACGACGCTCAAGTTTCCGTTCCCGAAGAAAAATCGGAATCGGGCGTCGACGACGCGCTCCTTCCCGCGCCGGCCGTTCCGTCGAACCCGGCGCCCGCTCCGACGCCGGTCGAAGCGGCTCCGTCCGTC
>JAFYQR010000007.1 GCA_017559825.1 Thermoguttaceae bacterium
GAAACGCTCGGTTGCTCCGGCATGACGCACTCCGCCGCGATGGCGTCCGAAATCCTCATCGGCAAAACGATCCTCGAAGCGCTCAACACCGACCTCGTCTGCGACGCGATCAACACCGCGATGCGCGAACTCTTCCTCCAAATCGTCTACGGTCGCACCCAAAGCGCGTTCTCCGAAGACGGTCTCCCGGTCGGCGCCGGTCTCGAAGACCTCGGCAAAGGGCTCCGTTCGCAAGTCGGCACGATGTTCGCGACCAACAAGAAGGGCCCGCGTTACCTCGAAATGGCCGAAGGTTACGTCCTCAAAATCGCGCTCGACGCCGACAACGAAATCATCGGTTATCAATTCGTCAACCTCGGCAAGATGATGGAAGCGATCAAGAAGGGCGTCGATCCGAAAGAAGCGTTCGAAAAGAACATCGGCACTTACGGTCGCTTCGCCGACGCCGTCAAAACGATCGACCCGCGCAACGAATAATTCGTCCGCCGTTCGCTTTTCTCCTGTTTCCGTTCCGCTTTCGTTCGACGAGCGAGCCTGCGACGCTGCGTTTCGCGCCCCGCCCTCTCGTTTTCGCTTCGAAAGAAGTCCGGAGCTTCGACGCGGCGCGTTCCGCTTCGACCGCTTCCGACGACGGAAATCGGCGTTTAAAATCAAAAATTCAAAGAGCTTAATATATTAAGGTGCAATAACATGGCTACGTTTGAAAGTTACGAACGTCGGATCGCGCAAATCAAACCGGTTTTGGAACAATACGGTTTCGCCGACCTCGACGCGGCCCGCGAATTCAACCTCTCGAAGGGCGTCGACGCCGAGCAAATCGTTCGCTCGATCCAACCGATCGCTTTTGAAAACGCCGTTTGGGCTTACACCCTCGGCGCCGCGATCGCGTTGAAAGAAGGTTGCGAAAAGGCCGCGGACGCCGCCGAAAAGATCGGCGTCGGTCTCCAAGCGTTCTGCATCCCGGGCAGCGTCGCCGACCAACGTCAAGTCGGTCTCGGCCACGGCAACCTCGCCGCGATGCTTCTCCGCGACTCGACGAAGTGCTTCTGCTTCCTCGCCGGTCACGAATCGTTCGCCGCCGCCGAAGGCGCGATCGGCATCGCCCGCAACGCCGACAAAGTCCGCCAAACCCCGCTGAAGGTCATCCTCAACGGTCTCGGCAAAGACGCCGCGCAAATCATCAGCCGCATCAACGGTTTCACCTACGTCCAAACGAAATACGACTACATGACCGGCGAACTGACCGTCGTCCGCGAAAAGGCGTACTCGAACGGCGAACGCGCTAAAGTCCGTTGCTTCGGTTCCGACGACGTTTCGGAAGGCGTCGCGATCATGCGTCTCGAAGACGTCGACGTCTCGATCACCGGCAACTCGACGAACCCGACCCGCTTCCAACACCCGGTCGCCGGCACCTACAAGAAATGGGCCGTCGACAACGGTAAGAAATACTTCTCCGTCGCGTCCGGCGGCGGCACCGGCCGCACGCTCCACCCGGACAACATGGCGGCGGGCCCGGCGTCCTACGGTATGACGGACACGATGGGCCGCATGCACAGCGACGCGCAATTCGCGGGTTCCTCCTCGGTTCCGGCGCACGTCGAAATGATGGGGCTCATCGGCATGGGCAACAACCCGATGGTCGGCGCGACCGTCGCGGTCGCCGTCGCGGCCGAAGAATCGTTCAAAAAGTAATTAACTTTCGACGATTTTCAGCGATTTTCGTTTGAAACGACGACGCGGTTCGACAAGAAATCGTTTTTCCGCGTCGCCGCCGGGCGTTTTGCGCTCTCGTCGCGGCGTTTCGAGCGTTAAAATCGAGCGAACGAAAAATCGGGACGCGTTCCTCTCCTCGTTTAGCGCGAACGGACGCGTCCCGATTTTTTATTTCTTGTTTCCTCGCCGCCCTTTCGCTCCGTCGTTTCCGAAATCGGCGATTTGGCGACGAACCTCGCGCGTCGTTTTCGTCTCAAAACGATCGTTATTCGTCTTTCGCGGCGCGCGCCAGGCGTTTTCGCCGCGACTTTCAAGAAAAAACGTCAAGAGCGGCGAAACACGATTCTTCGACTCGCGAACGCGTCGGTTCGTCTACAAACTCTTCCCGACTTATCCGATTCAACGCGCTCGACGTCCCGCGCTTTCGCCGCGACGTTCAAGAAAAACGTCAAAAACGGCGAAAACGGCGCTTGGTCGCCGCGACGTTTCAAGCCCTCGCCGCCGAGCGCGACGTCAAACCTCTTTCTTCGTCATTTCGCCGAGCATGCGAACGGCCAGCGGCGCGAATACGAAAAGCGGGCCCCAAACGCCGAGCGCCGCCGACTCGAGTTTCTCGCCGAAATACGCGGCGACGTGCTGCGACGCGACGTAAGCGCCCGCCAAGGCGCAGCCGTACCCGAGCGCCGCGAAAATATTGCGGTCGGAACGAAGAAAAACAAACGGCAATCCCAAGAAAAGCGGAAGCAAATCGGCCAACGGGCGCAACGTTCGCGAATGCGCTCGAATCGCCAGCTCGGTCGCGTCCCGCCCGAACGTCGGATCGCTCAGCGCCGCGTTCAGCGCTCGCGTCGAGTCGTAAAGTCGCCAACGATCCCCCGCCGCCAGCCGTTTCGCGTCGATCGAAGTCGCGACGAACGCCTGATCCGGTTCCAACCAATCGACGGCGCCCGGCGTGTAAACGACCGTTTTCCCGGACGCTTCGTCGACCCAAGCCGGCCCCGAACGCGCCGCGTCCGAGAGTTTCGCCTCGCTCAGAAGCCAACCTCGGGGCCGCTCGCCGTCCGCGTCGAGATAAACGGCGCTTTTCGCGACGATTCGATTTCCATACCGGTTTAAGTTGCGCCCAAGAAGAATTTTTGGCTCGACGATTCGCCCTTCGGAGCGAACGAGCGCCTCGCCGTCGACGGTGACGCGCGTCAAATTGTCAAACGCGCTCGAAATTTCGACGACGTCCGAACGCTCGACGAAATCTGTCGGGGCTAAGTTGATTTCGACCAAGCGCAACGGCAAAAAGCCCTCGCGCGCCGCCGTAAAGGCAAGCGACACGCCGAACGCGCCGAGTAAAATCGGCAAAATCATCCGTCCCGGCGAAACTCCAGTCGCCAAAAGCGCGATGATTTCGTTCTGCCGCGCCATCATCGACGTCGCCGCCATCGCCGCTAAAAGCGTCAACATCGGAAAAATCATATCGATGAAGACAAACGAATTGACGAAATAATACTCGGCGATCGCGACAACCAATCGCGCCGGCGACGCTTCCGCCGTTAAAAAGTCGTCGAGATTCGTGAATAGATCGAAAACGACGTACACGCCGACGAGCGAAACGTAACACAAAACAAAGATGCGAAAAAATTTCCAAAAAATATAACGGTCAAATATTTTCATCGCTTTATTCCGTTTTGAAACGTTCGGCGTCGCTCGCGCTTTGGGAAAGACGCGGCGTTTTTAGCGATTTTAACGGTCGCGACGCGGTTATTTTTTTAACGAACGCGGCGCTTTTAAGTTGAAGAGACCGAAAATGTCGTCTTGGC
>JAFYQR010000071.1 GCA_017559825.1 Thermoguttaceae bacterium
CGAACGTCGGCGGAAACGGCGCCCTCGGCGACGAAACGCGCCCGGTCGGAACGCTCGCCGGCGCGAACGCCGGAACGCTCGCCGTGACGGACGGCGTTTTCTTGCCGCGCTATTCCGGCGACTTCGCGCAGTTTGTCCGCTCGGCCCCGAGCCCCCAAAGCGCCGAAACCTCGGCTTCTTCCGAATCCGCTTCGACGACGCAAAGCGCCCCGATCGCGATACCGAACGCCGCGGCGCAAACGACGGAAACGCTCCCGCCGCTGGAAAACGCGCAAACCGCCGAAACGCCGCAAACCGCGCAAGCGCCGCAAGGAACGCAAACCCCGTTCCTCGCGCAGTTCCAAGAGGCGTCGCAAACCGCTCAAAACGCCGGAAAATCGCGCGTCGACGCTCGCCAAACGCTCGGCAACTCGACGTTCGCCGCCGGAGCGACCGGAACGTCGTCCTCCGGAACGCTCGCCGACGCCGGTTCCGGCGCGACGACGACCCGCGTCGAAGCGACCGAGCCGAAAAAACCGGAGTCCGACCGCCTTTCCGCTCGCGAAAATCCGAACGCCATCCGTATTTCCGACGAGCTTCGCCGCCCGTCTCAGCAGGGCCTCGAACGCGGGATCGCCGTCCGCTGCGCCGCCGATTCGCTCGTTTTCCCGAAGCAGCCGGGCCTTCGCTTCGAAACGACCGTTTCGCTCGCCGACGCGCCGCTCGCCGACGTCGAGCGCGAGGTTTCCGACGCTATCGTCTTATGCGTCAAGAGTTGGGGCGTCGCCGGACGCAATATGTACTGGGCGCCGTTTCTCAAGGTTAAGGTCGCGTCGGGCGGCGAGGAGCGATTTCGCGAATTGTCGGAGTTTTGTCGAACGCAGGGGCTGACGGTCGTTCGCGCCGATTAACCGTTTGAGACGGTCGCAACGAAAGCGCCAAAACCGCGCGACGTCGGGAATCCCCGGTCTTTTCGTTTGGTTCGAATATTTGGTCTTTGCAGGATTCCCAAGAAGAAAAGCGCGTCTGAAGCGCCATTTTCGCCCAAAAGAAACTTGCTTCTCTTTCAAAATCGGGTAAATTATCTATAAAGAAACGTCGCGGACGTCGAGGCTCGTTTTTCGCGCTCGCCCTCCGTCGTCGAACCGAAGAGGCCTTTTCCCCCCTTGGGCGTCTTTCGAAGCGCGGCGCTTTTCCGCGCGTTCCGTTTCTTTCTCGAATTTTCGTCGACGACGCGTCTTCGCCGAGCGGTTTTCGCCGCGGCGGCAAGGGACGTATTGTCGGCGCGAACGTTTTCATTTAGTTTTGAAAAGTTCGCTAAGTTAGCGCGACGCTTTTTTCGGGGGCGGCGTCGTTCGCGTTTCCTTATTTATCGTCGACCGCGTTATGAACTTCAATTTCGAAAACAACGACGCTCGCCGTTCCGACGACGAGTTCGAAGTCTATATGGAGAACATCGCACTGCGCGAGAAAACGGAGGAATACGCCGACGCCGACAAAGACTACTATAAGCGGCATCATTCCGTCAGTCTTGTGCAAGAAAACCAACATATGCGCGAAGACCTCGATTGGGAAAGTTCGCCGATCCTTCCGATTTCGGAACAGCTTGGCCCGGGTTGGCGCCCGCTCGATCTTTCGACGGCGACGGACGCGGAGGTCGCGTCGGCGCTTCTCGATCTTTTGGAGCGTTTGCGCCGCGCGCACCACGAAATTTGGGGAGCGGATCATCTCTCGAACCGTCGGTTGTACGAGCTCATCGCGCGTCGCCTTCTTCCTCACGAAACCAAGCGCTTGGCCAGTCCGTACTCGCCCGCGGTTTGGAACTTTGCGTTTTATACGGAAAACAGCTGTTTGGATTCGTCGGATTACTCGATTTGGCTGACGTATTACGCAACCCCGGAGGAGCGTTTTCTTTGGGCCCGCGAACGCGACGTCGCGCTTCCGCAACGTCAAACGCCGCCGTTCGCCGGTCGTTTCTCAACGTTCCGTTTCCTTGAAAGTCTCCGTTGCGACGACTGCGACTGACGCGGCGTTCCTATTTTTCCCGACTTAACCGCCAAACGCGGCTCGTTCGACGTTGTTCGCCGTTCGCGCCGCGTTTTTTTACGCTTGTTCCGTCGCGCCGTCTTCCCTTTAACGGCGGCGCCGTTTATTCGTTCGTTTATTTTGCGTCAAGAAATAAAAAAGCGTCCGCCGACCAAAACCGACGAACGCTTCTTTTCAAACTACCCGACAGGGATTCGAACCCCGACAAAGGGAACCAAAATCCCTTGTGCTACCGTTACACCATCGGGTAATTACAAGTTTATTATATACTCAAACGAGAAACGCGCAAGGGGAAAAAACAAAAAAACGGCAAATTTCTTCAAAAACGCCTTACGCCGCGTTCTCGCTCTATTTCCTTCCCGCTCGGCGAGCTTCCGTTCGCTCGCCGAGCGTTATCGAACCGCGTCTTTTATTCCTTTATTTCCTCGAATTTCTCTCGACGTTTTTCCTCTCGGGGGCGCCGTTTCGACGCGTCCGCGCGCCGCTTAGCGCTCGTTCCCTCGTCGCCGAGCGTTTTACGTTTCGTTGTTTATTATTTAGCTCTTTTGCCGTCCGTCCGCTAGTTATTCGCGTCTTCGCCGCCGTCCGCGCTTATCGATTCTTCAGCTTTACCGCCGTTTTTTCGCTCGTTCGCTAGCTTGCTCGCGTTTTTACTGCCGCTTTTATACGGTTCGTTCGCTTATTTCGTTTGTTTCATCTGTTTCGCTTGTTTCGCCGGCTCTTTTTTCGCGTCAAGAAACAAAAAAGCGTCCGCCGACCGAAATCGACGAACGCTTCTTTTCAAACTACCCGACAGGGATTCGAACCCCGACAAAGGGAACCAAAATCCCTTGTGCTACCGTTACACCATCGGGTAATTACGGGTTTATTATATACCCAAACAGGAAACGCGCAAGGGGGAAAACCGAAAAATCGGTAAATTTCTTCAAAAAACGCAAAAAGCATCCGCCGAATCCTCGACGAACGCTTTTTGCGCTGCAAGCCGTTTAAACGT
Source organism: Thermoguttaceae bacterium (assembly GCA_017559825.1). Lineage (GTDB taxonomy): Bacteria > Planctomycetota > Planctomycetia > Pirellulales > Thermoguttaceae > RUG369. The sequence continues at coordinate 3,020 of JAFYQR010000071.1, forward strand.
CGACGCTTAACGCCTGACGATCGCGACGCTCAATTTTGTTGCAACGCTCATTCCTCAACAAAAGTTATATTCATTTTCTCGTCAGAATATGAGCAGCATCCTCATCCCCCGCTTCCGCTGCTCTACGCCACCAACAAACAGCCGCGCTAAAATCCTGCTCTACACCAAGTCCATCAGCATAACTACATCCAAGAGTAAACATTGCCCGAGCGACGCCCGCCTCCGCCGCACGGCGACACCAAATAATAGCCTCGTTATAATTTGGCGTTTCCTCTCCTCCATTAACATAACACAGAGCAAGATTATACATCGCCTGAGGATTTCCTGCTTCCGCCGCGCAACGAAACCAAACCATCGCTCCACTAAGATCAGGCGTTCCTTCAAACCCTCGTTTATAACACATCGCCTCTACATCTCCCGCCTCCGCCGCACGACGAAGCCAATATCCTGCTTGTGCAACCCCTGTTCCGTCTGCGTAACAAACACCAAGATTGCACATTGCTCCAACCTCTCCTTTTTCCGCTGCCCGACGATACCAACTTACGGCTTTGTCATAATCTTGCGCGACGCCAATTCCATTGTCGTAACAAGCGCCAAGATTAAACATTGCCTCCCCATCTCCCGCCTCCGCCGCACGACGCCACCAACGAGTTGCCTCTGTAAAATTTTGTGAGATTCCATAAAAACCTCCAAGATTACACATCGCTCCTATAAATCCCATATCAGCTGCACGCCGAAACCAATATACAGCCTCAATAAAATCTTTTTTAACCCCATCGCCATTAGCGTAACAAACCCCCTGTTTCCGCCGCACAGCGATACCAATAAACCGCTTTACTTAAATCTAGCGGAATGCCAGTTCCTTTATAATAACGGTTTCCAAGATTACACATCGCCTCTACATTTCCCGCCTCCGCCGCACGTTGAAACCATCGAACAGCCTCTTCAAAATCCCGAGGAACGCCAGCCCCGCCCAAATAACGAGTTGCCAAATCATTCATTGCCGCCGCGTCCCCCAAGTCTGCAAGCCGTCGCAACCGTTTAATTTCAGCGCTCGATATAGATGTTTAGGCTAATTGCTCCGCTTTAATTTTAGCATAGTCTATAATTTGTGAAGCAATGATACGTCCAATCAATGTCCCGGCAATTGAACCAATAGGCCCCGCAATGGCCGTACCAAGCATACCGCCAAGCGTCTCGCTTACGCTTGACGTTGTCTCCTCGGTAGCTTTACGATAAAAACTCTTTCCAAACATTCACATCCCCTCCTTTATATATTATATATCCTATTTTCTAATGGTAATAATATATTATTCCCCATTTTATTACCGCAAAATGTATATCCTAAATTTTGTAATTTGTCTTGTTAAACTTCACAAGAAACGCAAAACGCGTTCGCCGAGGTTCGACGAACGCGTTTTGCGTTTGTTTGCGCAAGTTATTTCAACGCCGACGCTTAACGCTTCGACGGGATAATCGCGACGCTCGGGTCGGAGTCCAGCTCGTCCGTTTCCGGCGCCTCGATCTTGTTCCCGCGCTCGTCGAATTTGACGTCGGCCAGAGCCGTCTTGCGGTTCGCGACCGTCAAAAGACGCATGTAAATTTCGCCCGGGCTTTGACGGCGCTTCACCGTCGCCTCCGCCTCTTCCGGCGTCTCCGCGACCGTCGCGAAACGCTCTTTCGCGAGGCGTTCCGAGAAGTCGCCGCGGTTGATCTCCGCCAACGCTTCCGCTATTTCCGGCAAATAACGCAAAAACACCGCCCGGCGCGAACCGGCTTGCTTCACCTTTTCGCGACGTTTCAAAAAGAGTCCAAGTTTGCGCCCGACCGTTTGAAGCGCGAGTCGCAACTCCTTTTGAATCTCCGGATACGCCGCCAACGCCTCCTTCGATTCGCTCGTGTACGGAGCCCAAACGCTCGCGAAGTGCGCCATAATCGTGATCGGGCCGCGCGGAAGCTGGTTTTTCGTCTGTTGCAGACCGTACGCGCGCCAGTTCGTCTGCATGATCGTCTGCGTGATCGCGCAAGCGCCCGCCTGGAACTGCAGCGGAACCCGGTTCGCGTATCGGTAGACCGACATATTTTGGCCTTCCGACAAGTTCAACGTTTGCAACGAATTAAGCAACGCCTCGAATTCGCGCGGCGTCAACTTCGGCGGAGAAACGCGGGGACGGATGTTCGCGTTCTTGATGATTTTGTCCGCGCCGTCGAACCCGATTCCGTCGAACGTCGACGTTAAAAACTGCCGAATCGTTCGCGCGTCGCTCTCCGAAATCGCCTCTTGGAGCGATTCACGGTCGATCTTTTGCGTCGACGGACCGCCGCCGTAAGCGAGCCCGACTTCGATTTGGAACGGATTGCCCCGGTAAACTGCGGGCGGACGCGTCGCGGCGACGAAAAATTCGCCCGGAACGATTTTTTTCAGCCCGGCCAAGATGTTTTGCTCGCCGATCGGAACGACGCAGTCGCTCGACGGCGCCGGGATTTTCGTTTCCCCGATCGCCGCGAAGAGCTTCGACACGTCGTCGCGAGACAGCGTTTTCGGGTCGACGCGACTCGAGAGCCCGGCTTGTTCGCAAATCGCGCGAGCCAACGTCGACGAAACGCGGCAAAACGACTCCGTTAAGAACTTAAAGAGCGTCGCCGTCTCCGTTTCGCGCGTCATTTCGAGGAGTTTGCCCAACTCGACGCCGTAAGGGTGCGGTTTGATTTCGACCGGTTCCGGCGGAAGTTCGCCGACCGACGCGGCGTAGTGCGCTTCGTTTCCGTCCGGGTCGACGAAGTGAAACGTCGCGTGCGGGTTCGCGAGCGCCGTTTGCTCGAGGTATTCGTCGACGCCGCCGCGACCGCGGTGATATTTCGCCTCCAACTCGATCGTTACCCGCGTTCCGCTCGGCACGTCGATCCAGTCGAGTTCGCGGTCGCGCAAGATTTGCCGCCCCTCGTCGTTCGGCGGAATCGTTTCGCCCTCGCCGTCGCCGTTGAGCACTTCCGGCTTGTTCGTTTTCGAGTCGATGCGAACGACGAAGTATGTCGCCGGTTTGCGCGGCGAAAGTTTCGAAATCACCTCGAGCGGTTTCCCGGTTGTCAACAAGCCGTACATCCCGGCCGCGCTGATCCCGATCCCCTGTTGACCGCGGCTCATGCGAAGACGGTGAAACTTCGATCCGTAAAGGAGTTTCCCGTAAATCAACGGAATTTGCTTCGGCAAGATGCCGGGCCCGTTGTCTTGCACCGAAACGCGGTAAGTATTTTCGCTAACGCGCTCGATTTTCGTCCAAATTTCCGGAAGCGTTCCCGATTCCTCGCAAGCGTCGAGCGAGTTGTCGACCGCTTCCTTGACCGTCGTCAAGAGAGCTTTGCGCGGATTGTCGAAGCCGAGGAGGTGCCGGTTTTTCGCGAAAAATTCGCTGACCGAAATTTCCTTTTGCTCGGCGGCCATCGACGCCGCGTCGGCTCGCTTGCGCGACGTTTTCTTCGGCGCGGCGGCCTTTTCGCTCTTCTCCGTCGGCGCTTTGGTTTTCGACGACGCGGTCTTTTCGCTCGTTTCGACGGCGGGTTCCGGGACGGACGGCGTTTCTCGTTCGTTCGAACTCAACGGAAATTCCTTTCGTTTTCGACGGTTGGAGCGGCGCTTACGGACGGGCGCCCCCTTAAATAAAACGAGCGTCGAAACGCGAAAAAACGTCTCGACGCGCAAGAAAACCGCGACGCGAACCGACGCTTGCCGCCGATTTCGCGTTCGATTTCGCGTTCCGGGCGCGACCGTTCGGGCCGCCCCCGGCCGATTCTATTATAAAGCGGATTCGGCCCAGCGCAAGACGGCGTCGGCGAACGCGTCCGGATTTTCCAACGACGCGACGTGTCCGGCGTCCGGAATCGTCGCTCTTTGCGCGCCCGGAATCGCGGCGGCGATCGCGTCGAGCGAACTCGGCGGCGAGAGAACGTCGTCGGCCCCGCCCAAAACAAGCGTCGGGACGGCGATTTTCGGAAGAAGCGCGGTCGAGTCGGCGCGCTTGGCCATCCCGCGCGCGGCGGCGGCGATCCCGGTCGGACGTTGGCGAGTCATCGTTTGACGCAACGCTTCGACGACCTCCGGCTTCGTTTCGAACGTCTTCGGCGACAACAGGTTCGGCAAATACGACTCCGCCAGCGCGGCGACTTGGTCGGTCGCGCGTTCGACGGCGACGATCTCCTCGGCCAACTTCAAGCGTCCCGCCGCTTTTTCCGGCGCGTCGGCGGTCGCGTTCGAATCGCAGAAAATAATTCCTCCGAGACGCTCCGGTCGGCGCGCCGCGAACGCGAGCGAAATATATCCGCCCATCGAAAGCCCGCAAAGGTAAACCTTTTCGGTCGTCGGGTCGCGTCCAAGTTCGCAAGCGATTTCCGACGCTAAAATCGTCAAGTCGTCGGCGTAACGTCCCATCGTAACGCGCGGCGCCCCCTGCGGATTGAGCCCGTTGGCGCCGAGCGTCGTGCCGCCGAAACCGCGCAAGTCCGGAACGACGCAATAAAATTTCGACGCCAATCGGTCGGCGACCGCGTCGAAAATACGACCGTCGAACGGGAAGCCGTGCGCGAAGACCAAAATCGGGCCGCGTCCTTTTGCGCAAACGGAATATTCGGCGTCGTCGACAAGATATTTTTTCATTCGAGGATTCCTTTCGAATCGTTTTCGAATATTTTTTGAACAATTACTTTATAGTAAGGTATAATCGCGACGGCGTCAACGCTTTTTTTTTCTCCGTCGACGCGTTTTTCCTCCTTTTCCGCCTCGTCGACGCGCTTTCGCCCCGCCTTTTATTTTACCTTTCTTCTCCGTTTTATCCGTTCGACAAACGCGACCGAATCGGCGTATCGCGTCGCGGCGCAAAAAGGTTCAAGTCGGAAGCGAGCTTACGTCGAAAACCGAAACGACGCGGCGCGTTTTGTTCCAACAAAAACGTTAAGCGGCGCAAAAGAACGAAAATATAACGTCTCGGCAAGAAAGGAAACCGGACGATGAAAAAAACGATGAGATTTTGGACGGCGGTCGCGGTCGCGACTTTAACCGCGGTCGGTTTCGTCGCGGAACCGACGCCGAGCTTCGCGCAAATTAGCTTCGGCAAAATGCGCGAAGCGACCGAAAAAGGGAAAAAACCGTCCGCGCCGATCGTCGACGAAGACGCCGACGCGTTCGACGTCGACCCGAACGAAAAAGCGGACGCGAAAACTTCGAAGAACGAGAAAAAAGCGGAGAAACCCGCCTCGTCTCCCGCGTCCGGACGAACGATCGGGCGCCGTTCGAGCGTCGCCGGAGGAAACGCCGCTCGAACGACGCGTCCGGCGACGACGCGAACAAACGCCGCTCGCCCCGCCGCTCAACCGACGCCCGCCGTCGACGCGGAAAAACCGACCGACGACGCCGATCTTTTTGGAACGCCGGAAACCGACGCGCCGACGCGAACCGCCGTCGAAACGCCGAACGCTCCGGAAGCGACGCCGGAAACCGTCGAAAAAACGAAGTCGGACGACGCGTCGAACGACGGAAAACGCGGGCCTCTTCTCGGAAAAGCGATCTCGACGAAGTATCGCGCCGGGATGATTTTCGAAGCGCGACCGAACGGCGGCTGCAAAGATTTGCTCGGAACGGCGCCGGTGCCAACCGACTTCCCGGAGCAAAAAGTCCGAACGCTCGAAGAAAACTTTCCGCGCGTCGCTCGGGTCGACTATCGCGACCTTAAAGAGGGGGGCGCTCGCCAAATGGTCTTCCGCATGCGCGAGCTCAAACCGGGTCAGCGCGTCGAGGCGACCGTTCTCTTCGAGGTAACGCGCCGTCCGCTTCTTCCGCCGAGCGAGCCGGAAATTTACAAGATTCCGAAAACCGTTCCGCGCGAGCTCCGCCGTTATTTGAAGTCCGGCGACTACATCGAGTCGACGTCCAAAACGGTGCGTAAACTCGCCGCCGAGATCGTCGAAAAAGTCGAAAAAGCGAACAAAGACGCGAGCGATTGGGAAAAAGTCGACGCGCTCTTCGAGTACGTGCGAACCGAAATTTCGTACAAAGAAGCGCAAGTCGAAAAACCGATGCGCGGCGCGCTCGCGGCGTTGCGAACTCGCGACGGCGACTGCGAGGATATGTCGGCTCTCTTCATCGCGATGTGCCGTTCGCTCGATATTCCGGCCCGACTCGTTCGCGTCCCGGGACACTGCTGGGCGGAGTTTTATCTCGTCGACGACGAAAAAGAGGGATACTGGTTCCCCGCGCAGGTCGCCGGAACGGAAGAGCTCGGCTCGATGCAGGACGTTCGCGTCATTTTGCAAAAGGGCGACTCGTTCCGTCTTCCGGAATCCCCCGGCGAAGACTCGCTTTACGTTAAGGAACTCTTCACCGGCAACGTCAAAGAGAACGCGCCCGACCCGATTTATCAATTCATTCAAGACACGAACCCGACCGACTGACGTTTAAACCGTCGGTCGACGCGATCGCCGAAAAAACGAACGCCCCGCCGCGTCTTTTCCGACTCGGCGGGGCGTTTTCGTTTCGACCGTTTCCCGTTAAGTTTCGCGAACTAACGACGGAGCGCGCTCGCTTCCGGCGACGCCCATTGAGCGTCGGTCGACGGTTTGTCTCCCGGCTCGACGATTTCTTTCGTCAGATTGTTGACGATGCGCGCGCGTTTGACGACGCCCGCGTAAAATTCGCCGGCGGCGGACGCTTCCTTCATTTTGCGGAGGTTGGCGACGATTTGCTCGCGCATTTCTTCGAGCGTCGCGTCGCTTCCGGCGATTCGCTCTTGGCAATAAAGGATAACGAACGTGTTCGGGTCGATTTGAATCACTTGCGACAGTTCGCCCGGTTGAAGCGCGAACGCTTCGTCTTCGAGCTGCGGATAGCCGCCGTTTTTGACGATCGGCGCGATGCGGCCGCGCATTTGCTTGCCGTCCGGTTCGATCGAGTATTCCGCGGCCAAATCGCCGAACACTTCTTCCGCCGGACGATTTTCTTTAGCCGGCAGGGTTCGCGCCTTTTGCCACACGTCGCGAGCGCGGCGCTCGTCGGAAACGACGATTCCGAGGCATTGCACGCTTTCGCCGAAATTCGCTTCGTAAGCCTTGGCGATTTCCTCCTCGGTGATTTTGACCTTCCCTTCGGAGAGTTTGCGAAGCGCGACGCCCGGCCACACGATCGATTTTTTGTAATTTTCTTCGGTCGTTTGATATTTTTCGAGCTCGGCGCGGAGATATTCCTCCACGTTCGGCGAGCCGTCCGGGAGCGGATACGTCGTTTCGGCGGCGCGGACGAAAATGTCGGTGGCGACGTCGGAGTCGGCGACGGTCAGCCCGACTTTTTTGCACTCTTGACGGATGAGTTCGATCGAAACGAGCGCGTCCAAGTCTTGTTTGGCGTAAAGACGCATGCACATTTCGACGACCGCGTCGAGAAGAATCGGCTTCCCGTCGACCGTCGCGGCGACGTTCGGATACTGCTTGCGGAGCTCCGGATTCCCGATAACATTGACGACGTTCGCCTCGCGGCCCAAACGAGCGAAGAGCTCGTCGGCGGCGGCGCGGAGTTTCGACGCGCTCGCCTGCACTTGGAGGCGTTCTTTGATTTCGTCGATTTTTTCCGCCGGAACGACCGGATCGTATTTGTTTTCGCAACGGAAAACAACGTATTGTTGCTGCGGGCCGTAAGGGCCGATCGTTTCGGAAATTTCGCCGACTTCGAGCGCGAAGAGCAGGTCTTCCATCGCTTTATCATCGAGCGTTCCGTGGAAAATCGGCTGCATGCGCCCTTTGTTCGACGCGGTAACGACGTCGAGCGATTCGTTTTTCGCGACCGTTCCGAACGACTCCGGATCGGCGAGAACGCGAGCGCGGACGTCGTCGGCTTTTTCTTTCGTTTCGCAAACGATCATTTGAAGCCCGACCGACGGCCCGTAAGATTTCAGGTACGCGGCTTCGAGCTCTTCGTCGCTCAGCTTAATTTGGTCGGCGACGAGCGCTTGCAACGCCAAACGCGGCCAAACGACCTCTTCGGCGTACTCTTGATAGCTCATCGACGAGTCTTTTTGCACAATGTCGAGATATTGACGGCGATCGAGGCGGAACGACTTCGCCATCCGATCGATTTCGGCGTCGACGTCGGCGCGAGTGATCGCGACGCCTTGACGTTTGCATTCGGCCAACACGAGCGCGCGGTTCAAAATGCGGGAAAGCGCCTCTTCGCCGTGCGCTTGAAGCGTTTCGGCGCGGAGTTGGTCGAGCGTGATTTGAACGCCGTTGACCTCGGCGACGATTTCCGGGTAAAGTTGTTGAGCGTCTTGACGAATCGGGTTCGCGGCGGCGACGTTTTGCGCGACGCGCGTCGCGCTGCGTTGAACCTTCGACGCTTGACGCTCGACTGCGAACGACGCGTCGACGACGGAAAACGAAACCGCGACCGCCGCGGCCGCGAGAGGCGAGAGAACGCCGAACGCTCGGCCGCGCCCAAGAATCTTCTTCAAACCGTTCATTTTTCGACTTTCGATGGCTACTTGCTTAATGTTTCAAGGAGGGGAAACGACCGGCTCGACCGGTCGCCTGTTCGCTTCAAGCGGTTCGAACGCGTCTTTCGCCGACGGCGCGGAGAACGCGATTCGACCGAACGTTCGCACTATACCGTTTTTCTCGCCGACGCGTCAAGAGCGTTTTCCGATTTTTCGCCGACGAAATCGTCTTTTCGCGCCGACGACGATTTTTCGGCGTTTCGTTCGGGAAAAACGTTCCTTGTCCGAACGTTTTCGCGCCGGGGCTTTTCAAAACCGCGCTCCGACGTAAAATAAAAGGGCCGACGTTCGAACGTCGTCGCCGAAAAGCGCAAGAAGTCTCTTAAGAAATATAACGAGGAAAAAATGTCGAATCCCCAACTCGAAACGGAAACCACGTTCGTGATGCTCAAACCGGACGCGCTCGAACGCAATTTGGTCGGCGAAATTATCGGTCGCTTGGAGCGCAAAGGGCTGCGCTTGAAGAAAATCGAACTGCGAACCGTTTCGAAGGAACTCGCGGCGCGCCATTACGCCGAACACTTGCAAAAGCCGTTTTATCCGGAACTCGAAGCGTACGTAACGCGCGGCCCGGTCTTGGCGACGATTTGGGAAGGACGCAAAGCGATCGCCGTCGTCCGCGGTCTCCTCGGCGCGACCGACTCGACGAAAGCCGCCGCCGGAACGATTCGCGGCGACTACGGTTTCGACGCGACCGAAAACCTCGTTCACGCCTCCGACTCGCCGGAATCGGCCGAGCGCGAAATTCGCAATTTCTTCGGCGAATAGTCGGCGTTTTTTACCGAGTTCCCCCTTTTTAACGTCGGCGCCGTATTCTTGCGGAAAGAAACTCGACGCGCGTCGCCGGACGCTCGTTCGAAACGTCAAAAAATACCGAATACGATAAAATAAAGGGGGAAATATGATTTCGCGCGACGCTAAAGAACGGCTCGACCGCATCTTCGACGGGCCGACGCTCACGCTTTTAGGAACGGTCGACGCCGACGGGCGGCCTTGGGCGCGCTACGTGATGGGCGTTCTCGACGACCGCGGAACGATCCGCGTCGCGACGAAGCGAGGAACGCGCAAAATCGACGACGTCGAGCGTTTCCCGTTCGTCCACTTGCTCGTCGGAAAGAACCTCTTTTCAAGCGATTGCGAATACGCTCAAATCGGCGGCAAAGCGGTCGTCGTCGACGGAGCGCAACCGTCCGCCTCGTGGAATCCGGCGGCGCGAGCGTTCCTTTCCGGCGACGATCCGTCTTACGCGCTGATCGAAATCCGTCCGCAGCGCGTCGAGATTTGGTCGGCCAAAGCCGCGCCGAACGAAAACCCGGTCGTCTTCGAAGAGGAAGACGCCGAAAACGACTTCGAAGCGGAGCTTTCGCGCTTTTGGGTCGGCGACGACGAGTTCGAGGTCGAACCGGTTTGAGTCGAGCGAAACGCGCAAAATAGAAAAGCCCGAATCGGCGGAGCGTTCCGCCGGTTCGGGCTTTTCGTCAATCTTGCGTTTTTCAAGGAACGCTCGGCGGCAAGTTAATTTTAGTCCAACCGAGCGTCCCGAAAATAAACGCTCGTCAGTTGCCGATTTGGAAGAACTTCGCTTGCTCGTCGGCGCGCTCGTCCATCTCTTTCTTTTCGGCGTCGGTCAGCGAACGGAAGCGGACGACCTTAATAACGCCCTTGCTAATCCAACTCGTCAAACCGAGCGGTTCGCAACGCGACACTTCGAAGCGCGTCCCGAGACGACGGCCTTCGACGACGTAATCGATTCCCTTTTCGTCGTCGACCCAAACGCGGAGCGTCCGCTTCGTTACCTGAACGCGGAAGCGGTACCACTTGTCGTTCTTAAAGTTGTAATACGACGAAGTCGAGTTTTGCGACGCGTCCATATCGTCGACGCTCGAAATCCCGAGGACGGCGCCGCCCCACCCGCCGTTGATCAGCGTAACGCAAGCGTCGCCGATCGGAAAAGTCGTCGCGGAAAAGAAGTCCGTCCCCATTTCGCGGCGCGACACGATTTCGAGCTCGTAATTTTCGCGCGGAAGTTTGAATCCGGCCGCCTCTTCGTCGAACTTGATCGACGTCGACGACGCGCCCATTCCGAGAACGATCGCGCCGTCCTCGACGACCGGCTTTTCAGCCCCCGCGTCTTCGAGGTCGACCCAATTTTTCAGCGTTTTCCCGTCGAAGAGATACGTCCATTCGTATTTGTCGTCGTCCGCTTTCGACTCGGCCAGCGCGTCGTAAGCCGGCTTGTCGGCGTCGGCGGCGGCTTTGACGAACGAAGCGTTCGACGCGAAAAGGACGAGCGTCGCGACGGTCGCGGCGACGGCGAGCGAAAAGAAGCGTTTCATTGCAAATTTCCTTTCAAAAAGAGTTCGGCCAAGTCGGCGCCGCGTTCGAAAACTCGGTTCGACGCGGCCCCGGTCGTTTCGTCGTAAGTCGCGAACCCGTCCCCGACGACGTCGGAACCGACGACGGCCCAAGGAACGGCGCCGCGCGAATGCGTTTTGATCGCGACCGGCGTCGGATGGTCGGGCGAAATCAGGAGCCGCCAATTCTCGAACGTTCGCAACTTTTCCAAAATCGGCGGAAGCGTCAGTCGGTCGATCGCTTCGAGCGCCGCGACCTTTTTCTCGGCGTCCCCTTCGTGTCCGGCTTCGTCCGGCGCCTCGACGTGAACGCAAACGACGTCGAAACGGTCGAGCGCGGCCGCGGCGGCGCGCCCCTTGGCGGCGTAATCGGTGTCGACGTACCCGGTCGCGCCCGGAACTTCGAGAATTTCCCAACCGAGGTTGCGAGCGATACCGCGCAACAGGTCGACGGCGGTGATCATCGCGCCCGGCCCGAACCCGAATTTTTCGGCGAACGGAACGAGCCGCGGCCGCGTCCCCTGCCCCCAAAGCCAACATTGCGTCGCCGGAAGTTCGCCTCGTTCGACGCGGCGTTTGTTCGTTTCCGACGCGGCCAAACGTTCGGCGCAAAGCTCCATTAAGCGACGAAGCGCGGCGCCTCCTTTCCCTTGCGGCAAGACGTCGAGAATCGAGCGGTCGGCGTAATCGTGCGGCGGCGCGGTTTGCGTCGTCGCGTCGAACGGCGCGGCGGTCGAATCGGAATCGGGCCGGAAAATCATCAGGTTGCGGTACCCGACGCCCGGGAAAAACTCGATGCTTCCGCCGATTTCCGGCGCGATTTTCGCCCAGCGCGGCGCGACGTCGGCGTTAATCTCGGCGAGGAGCGCGACCGCCTCTTCGGTCGAAATATGTCCCGCCGAAAAGTCCCGCATCACGCCCCCTTCGACGCAAACGAGATTGCAACGGAACGCCCAATCGTTCGGGCCGAGTTCGAGATTTTGCGCCGCCGCTTCGAGCGGAGCGCGTCCGGTGTACGACTCGGTCGGGTCGTATCCGAGAACCGAAAGGGTCGCGACGTCGGAACCGGGCGTCATTCCGTCCGGAACGTTGAACGACCGCCCGAGCGCGGCTTTCGGCGCCAGCGTGTCGAGCGTCGGCGTCAAGGCCGCTTCCATCGGGGTTTTGCCGTTCAACGACGGAACCGGATCGTCCGCGAAACCGTCCGGAATCAAGACGACGCGTTTGCAAGAGCTCATTGGAGTAGTCCTCCGTTTCGCTTTGCCGTCGAAGCCGCTCGAACGCTCGCGCTTTTTCGCTCGTTCTCCGCGCCCGTCGGCGAGACTTCGGCGAGGCCCCGCGAAACGGTTCGCTCGTCGGCGCTTCCTTCGATTTTAGACGAAGAAGAAAGCCCGAACGCAACGAAAACCAACGAAAAAAGCGAACGAACGACGCCGTTCGACGACGGACGGCGCTCGTTTTCCGCCGCGACGCTCCGCCGTCGAAAACGCCGCGGTCGGGAAGTCTCGGCGACGCGCTCGGTTTTCCGCGTCGTCGAAACTTCGTTAAAAATTGTTCGTAGGTTTTCGTCTGTTCGCGTTCCCGAAAATTCCCGGACGCTCAGTCGAAATCGCGGGTCGCGACGACCGGCGTTCCGGTTCCGAGCAAGTCGGCGATCAAAACGTCGCCGCGGCGAATCGGTTTCCGCAAGCGAAGCGCGTCGATTTCCTTCATCGCGTCGAAGAGGCGCCCCTTCGGAATCGGCGCGGCGGTTCGAACCGGAGCCATGTCGAGGAAATCGCCGTTTTCGTCGACAATTCGCGCCGTCGTCGTCAGCGTTCTCGTCGGATTCGTCGTTTCGGCCAAGCCGTAAAGCTCGCCGCGTTTGCAAGTGTTCCCTGAGACCGTTCCGGCCTCGACGTCGACTTCGAGCGAGCACCCTTGCGGGCAAACGATGCAGACCAATTTTCGCGTTGCCATTTTTCGCCTTTCACGCCGTTTTTCTATGTTGCGCGGTTTCGTTGTTTTCGCGCCGTTTTCACTCGTTCGCCGCTCGAAAGTACGTCGCTCGGCAGTTTTCCGTTTCCCAAAACTCGACCTTGGCGACGACGAAGCCTTGCGCTTCGACGTATTCGTAAATCGCTTTCGCCAAACGTTCGGCGGTCGGATTCTCATCGAAAAGGAGAACCGGCTCTCCGGCGGCGGTCAAAATTTCGGCCAACGGGTCGTCCTTCGCCAAAAAGAGGCGGTGGTCGAGCGTTTCGTCGATCCACGTCCCGACGATCGCCTTTAAGTCGACAAAATCGAGCGCCATTCCCTGTTCGTTCAGCGAGTCGACGACGATTTCGACGCGCGCCTTGGCGTTGTGCCCGTGCAACCGCCGACATTTTCCGTCGTATCGATAAAGTCGGTGGCCGTAAGAAAAGGAAAAATCGCGAGCGACGGAAAACATGCGGGCGAACTCCGAACGTGTTAAAGGACGAAAACTCCGATTTGCGACGAATCGACGACGGAGTAAACCGTCGAGCGACTCTTACGCTCCTCCGTTATTATAACGCCGCTTTTTTTTCTTGGAAGGCGGCGACGGCGTTCCTTCGCCGAGTCGCTCGTTTTTTTGCCGAAATTCCCTCTTTGTTCGCCGCGCCCGCCCGTTTTTTCTCTTTATTCCCCCCAAACCGTCGTTATTATCTCTTTCCGAAAATTTTTCGACAAGAAAAAACGTCCCGCGCCGACGACTCCGCTTTTCAAAATAAACAAATTGGGTAAAATGTATAAAGCAAAGAAAAATCGCTCAATTCGAGCGCAACTTTTACCGACTTAAAAAGATTAGGCGGTTTAGGCGTTTTTTCGGAACGCCCGTATTCGCGTCCGAACGCGACGACGTTTCGACCGCCTTCACGTCGTCGCGTCGCAGCGAACGACGCGTTTCCCGAATCGCAGCCGTTTTATTCGAAGCGGCGACCCCTTATTTCAAGGAGAACCATGATGAAATGCAACGTTTTCGCGGGACTTTTGGTCGCCGCCGCGCTTTCCTTCGTTTCGCCCGCCGCCAACGCTCAAGAAGCGGCCGCTCCGGTCCCGGCTCAACCGGCGGCTCAAGCGACCGATATTTGCGACGAATGCGAAGGCGTCGTTCTCGGTTCCGCTTTCGGCGGTCGCGTCGCGGGCGTCGGCGCCGGTTTGACCGGTCGCGTCGGCGGATTCCGCGCCGGTTGGGCCGAACGTTCGAACCGTTTCCGCACGAACCTTGAAAATCGTCTTTACGTTCGCGACGTCGTCGCGCCGTCTCCGTACGCGAATCCGTCCGGCGACCTCCAAGATTGGGATCGCTTCAAGCACTATCCGTACGGCTACTACCAACACAACTTCCGCGACGCGTCGGGCCAACCGGCTTCGATGGGCCTCCAAATGTTCAACCCGGCGTGGCAAAACTACTATCCGGCGCCGCGTCGCTTCCACGAAGGCAAGCACTTCATTCTCGACGTTTTCTGATCGAGCGCCCGCCGATAAGCGATTTCGAGCCGTTCCTTCGGGAGCGGCTTTTTTTACGCCGTCGCGACGAGCAAAAGCGTTTTTAGCTATTTTAACGACGTCGTTCTCACGTTTTTTCTTAAAAGCGCTCGTTTCCGCTCCACGCTAACGCAAAATCGCAAGAAATTGTGGAGTCCCCCTTGCGTCGTCTCGTTTCTGCGATATATTATCCGTCATGTAGAGGAAATTTTCCTAAAAATCCAAAAACTTCGCCTCGTTTTCCTCGCTTTACGACGGCGGCGTTTTTGGGATTAGTCGCCGAGAACGTTTTTCGGCGTTCGAACGTTCGCAAGCCCCCCAAGCCCCGAGAAGGAGAAGAATTATGTTCAAACGCGCTCGTCGTTGTTGGTGGAGAGATTGCTTGTTGTTCACCGCCGCTTGAACGTTCGTCGCTTTTCTCGACGATTCGTCTCGATTTTGCGTTCGTTTTTCGAACGCTTTTTTTTTTGCGCGCTCGCAACCGAAAACGTTCGCCAGGCGCGTTTTTTTATTCGCGCTCGCTTCCTTCGAGCAAGACGCCAAGAAACGAAAAAAGCGCTCGACGCGAACGTCGAACGCCGTTTTCAGCTGGGGTACAGGGATTCGAACCCCGACTAACCGGTTCAGAGCCGGCTGCGCTGCCTTTACGCTATACCCCAAACAACTCGAGACGGCTTTATTTTACTCTTATTTTTCTTCTCGTCAATTCGGCGCGACGCGATTTTTTACCAATTCGCCCGCCGTTTTCACTTTTTCGCCGCTCATGCCAGGCCGCGTCGACGTTAAAGTCAATACGACCGCTCTATTTTTATAAAAAAAGACAAAATAAACAAAACAAACAAAGTAAAACAGTTGCAAAAGACGCGCAAGACGGTATAATTAGTTAGTTGGGGAAATTTGCGTAATTTTCTAAAGCAAGCGAAACTCGACGCCGCGACGGCGACGGTTCATTTTCGTCGTCGCGCCCGCTCGCCTCGAAAGGACGTTAAGATGGCTAAGATTTCCGGTTTTTTCATGTCGACGCTCTTAATCGTCCTGTGTCTTTGGATCAACGTTTGTCATTATCCGGACGCGACGGTCGCGCTCGAACGCCGCGCCGAAACGCTCGTCGTTCCTTGCGACGCGGAATCGTCCGAACCGGCGCCCGCGCCCGCCGTCGACTCGATTGAGAGCGAGTCGACCGACGACGCCTCCGGTTCCGCCGCGACGCTCGCCGAAACGATCGCGAAACCGGCGCGAGTCGACGTTTCCGCGTCGACTTCGGACGTTCGTTCGGAACCCGAGCCCGCGTCGACGTTCCCCGCGTTGACCCCGGCCTCCTTCCCCGCCGACGCCGCTGAAATCGACGACGCCGCGCCTGCGGAAACGCAAAATCCGTCGTCCGCGTCGCCCGCCGACGAGTCGAGCCGCTCCGTCGCGAATTCGGCGACGAAACCGCGCGGCGCCAAATACGTTCGCGTCCCGGAAGTCGAAATCGACGGTTTCATCGGCGGCGTCCGAACGACCGGCGCGAAATCGCTCGGCGATTCGCGAGTCGTCGGCGCGACGCGAGCCGAACAAACGTTAAACTTTCCGACCGCCGCTCGCTAAGTCGTCTTTTCGACGCTCGAACGCGCTCGATTTTTCCTTCCTTTTCGCCGTCGACGGTAAAATTCGCGTCTTTTCGTCGCGTCGTCGGTGACGTCGTATCCTCCAAGAAACGCGTTCGAGCGTTCGTCTCTCGCTCTCTTGTTAAGGAAGGAAAAACGATGATTTACCGTTTAGTCGACCGCGACGCCGACGGCGAGCCGCGCGTTCGCGATTTCGCCGACGTCGCCGAACTTTCCTCTCGCTTCGAAAAAATTGGCGTCGACGACTGCAGCGCCGACTTGCGCATGCGCGGTTATCCGATTTTTCGCGGCCTAATCGGCCCGATGCCAGAATGCGACGGAACGGTCGCGCGGTATGAAACGCCTGAAATTTTCGAAAAGCTAACGAAAGAATGGAGCGCGACGCGAAGAAGAAAAGCGCGACGAAACCGCGCTCCAAACGCGGACGCAACCCCTTAAAAACGCGCGGTTATCCGATTTTTCGCGGCCTAATCGTCCCGACGTCCGAACGCGACGGAACGGTCGCGCGGTATGAAACGCCTGAAATTTTCGAAAAGCTAACGAAAGAACGGAGCGCGACGCGAAGAAGAAAAGCGCGACGAAACCGCGCTCCAATCGCAGACGCAACCCCTTAAAAACTCGCTTTTTGCGCGTTCGTCGTTATGTTCCGCACCGCCTCCTTACCGTTCGCCGCTCTCCCGCCGATTTGCCGCGCTTGGTTCGACGCGGCGTCCGACGCGGAGCTCGACGCGATCGGTTTCGCGCCGGTCGGCCCGGCGGCGACCTTCGAGTTATTCGCCGAGCGCGTTCGAGCCGGCGTTTGCGTCGGTCTTCCTTATCTCGAAGAAAACGTCGACGCGCGCCGGAATCCGCGCTCCGTTTTGCCGTCGGCGCGAACGCTCGTCGTCGTCGCGCTTTCGGAACGCCGGCTTCGCGCCGAATCGAAAGACGCGACGCAAGCGCTCGCCGTCGAAATCACGCGACTCGCCGAATCGTCCGAAACCGTCTCGCCGGCGCGTTCTTCCGGCGCCGTCGTTCCCTACGCGGCTTGCCTCGACTACCATAACGTTCTAAAGCGCAAGTTAAAACGACTTCGCGCTTTTTTCCTCGACCGTTTTCCCAGCGCCGAGGCGCGAGCCGTCGTCGACGCCGCGCCGCTTCTCGAAAAAGACTGGGCCGTCCGCGCCGGAATCGGCTTTTGCGGACTCCATTCGCTCGTCGTTTCGCCGCGTTTGGGCTCGCGCCTCTTTTTGGGCGAGCTTCTCGTTTCGACGTCGTTTGCCGAAACGACCGGGTTCGAGTCGCCGGAAGAACTTTGCGCCGCGCTCGCTCTTCCGGACGCGACGCTCGACGCCGAGCGTTGTCTCCGCTGCCGCCGTTGCGTCGACGCTTGCCCGACCGGCGCGATTCCGGGCGACCGAACGTTGATCGCGAACCGCTGTCTCAATTTTTGGACTATTGAAAATCGCGCCGCGCTTCCCGACGAAATCGCGCGAAAACTCGACGGGCGGCTCTTCGGATGCGACCTTTGCCAGCGCGTTTGTCCTTGGAACGCGCCGGAAAACGACGCTCGTCCGCTCGACGTTCCGTTAGCCGCCGTCGACGCGCTCGACGACGCCGAGTTTCGCCGTCTCTTCAAAAAAACGCCGATCTTTCGCGCTCGAATCGACGGCTTAAAACGAACCGCCGCCGCGCTCGTCGCTTCCGCAACGCGTCAATATAGCGAAAATAAAGAAACCGAAGAAACGTTCGAAACGCCGCCAACGTTAAAACAGAAAAAACGCAACGTTTAGGCAAAATAGCCGCGTCGGATAAAAAAAATGTCCGACGACCGAAATAAATTTCAAATCGCCGGACTATTCCCCCCCTGGGAACGTTCGAAGTTCGGAGGCCCGTAAAACGGTCTCCGAAAAGCGGCTTTCGGCGAGCGGTCGTATCTCCTCTCGACGAAAAACGCGGTATGATGCAAAGGCGAGCCGTCCGATTTGCGGACGACGACGGCGAAAAAATCGCCTGTTTAAGTTCGTCAAGTCTCTTTTTCGAGAACCGTCGAACTTTTTTCCTCTTATGTTATGTTAATCGTCTAAAAATCGTTTCAACCTTAACTCTTTATCCGTTTTTCCAGCGAAATTTTAACGTTTTTTCTATTTTTCCCCTTGACGCGCAGACTTCATATTGTTTATTCTTCCTAATCCGCCCATCTTCGCATTCACACAAGCCAAAAAAAATCCCGAGGAAGCCGAAACTACCTCGGGATCACAACCCGAACGACGTTTAAAAAATCGCCGCGCTTTTCCAAACGCTTTGATTTTTTAAAAAACGTTCGGATCGTTCTATTTCACCGCCGAGCGAGACGCGCCGTCGTTTCCTCCGACGCGCCGCCTCGACTTGTTTTCACGTTCAGAATTGCTCGAACGACGCGAACAGATCGTCGTCGAACACGTTTTCTTCGAGAACCGCCAAATCGACCGCAAGTTCCGCGTCTTCTTCGTCGACGAACGCGGCGAACGCGTCGTCGAGAACCGCCGCGCTGGCGACCGGTTTCGTCGAACCGCCCCACGCGCTTTCCGGCTTGATTTCGAGGTTGCCGACCGAAACGGCGACGAACGGTTTGAGCGGGTTCGCTTCCGTTCCGACGCGGTTGCCGTATTCGCCGTCGACGATCGTAATATCTTTAACGAAACCGATAACGTTGTTCTTGCTGTTCGAGTAGTTATGCGCGCAGTCGCCCCAAACGTCGGAGTTCTTCGTCGTTCCGTCGTTTTCCGCGACGTAGCAGTTCAGCAAGACGGTCGAACCGTATTGGTTGACGACGCCGCCGTAGTAGGTCGCGGTGTTGCCGCCGATACGGCAGTTTTCGAGCGTCAGCTCGCTGTCGTAGGCGTAAATCGCGCCGCCGTATTGGCCGGCCGAGCAACCGTAAATGTCGACGCCGTTCAAGCGAACGTTGCCGCGCGAAATTTCGATCGCGCCGCCGTTCTTCGTCGTGTAACCGTCGGTCAGCGTCAGGTTGGCGATCGTGAAGTCGTTGACGTTGCCGTACACCGCGTCGTCGGAATTGAGCGCGATCGAGAAGATCGAGTTCTTACCGCCGCCGCTGAGCGTAACGTTGACGTCGCCGCCGTTAAAGTTGACTTCGCGAGTCAATTCGAGCGCGCCGTCAAGGACGATCGTCTTGCCGTCGAGCGAGGCGTCGAACGTAACCGTCTTGCCGAGCGTCGAGTTTTGAACGGCGTAAGCCAAGGCTTCGCGAATCGAGGTCAAACCGTCGGTCGGGTCAACGACGTCGAGTTCGGTCGTAACCGTCGTCGACGGCGTGTCGATCATATTTTGGCTTTCGTAAGCGCCCATATCGACGACGCCGTTCGCAACGCGGAGGTTGCCGTTGAGGTCGACTTCGGCTTTCGCGTGCGTCGCTTCCAACGTGCGGAGGTACTCCGCGGAACCGCCGTTGACCGCCAACGAGTAGCGCGCCAAGCGGTAGTCGCCGTTCGCCGCGTCGACGAACAGATCGTCGGTCGAACCGCCCAAAATGCAGTTCGAGGTGGAAATACGACCGGTGAGGCCGCCCGTGCGTTGGACGTAGGAGTTGTAAACGCTCGCCGTGCGGTAACCCGGGTCGTTCGACTTATCTTGAACCTGGAGTTCGCCGACAATAATCGAGTTGTACACGTACGCCTTGCCGCCGACGCGAACGTTGCCGATCAACGTCGAGGAGTAAATGTGCGCGATACCGCCGTCGGCGCTGTCGTCGTCGCCGACGGTAACCGCGTTGTTGAACCCTTCGACAAGGCAGCTGCGCATCGAGACCATCGCGAAGGAGTTCGCCGAAACGGCCGTGCCGCCGTCGCCGGTCAAATTAACGTTGCGCAGGTCGAGGTGAACCGGCCAGTAGTAGCCGTCCGTCGTGTTCGCGCGCCCTTGGAGTTCAAACGCCGTGCCGCCGCCGCGCCACCAGTTGCCGCCTTCGTCTTGTTGACCGAGTTGCGAGGCGTCGATCGTGATACCGCCGAGGCCGGCGATCGAAGACGCGTCGATCACGTAGTCGTAAACGTAGTTGTGGCCGCCGCCGTTGCGGTCGCGTCCGCCGGTAAGCTGGAGCGAGCCGAGTTCGCCGTTCAGAACGATCACGCCGCCGGCCAAGCTCGAGTCGAACGTAACCGCCGAGTAGACGGTCGCGCTGTACGCGGTGTTCATCGCGTTGGTCGCCGCGTAAGAGCTGCCGTCGAGGCTGCCCGCGCCGGACGCGGCCACCGCGTCTTCCGCGTAGTTCAACGCTTCGCGGAGCGAAATCAAACCGTCGTAAGCGTTGACGACGTCTTCAAGGGTCGTAACGACCGTCGAACGCGCTTCTTGGCTAACTTGGTAAGCGCCCATGCTGACGGGGTTTTCGACCCAGTGACCCGGATAACGTCCGTCCATCACGCCGTCGCCGTCTTCGTCGTACTCTTCGCCCTCGACCCAAGACATGCCGCCGTATTCTTGACCGTTAAGGTCGTTGGAACGCCAGCCGTAAACGTAGTCGCCCGAACCGGCGCCGACCGCGGGGCTCCCCGCCAACGAGAGACGGAAGTTGCCGTCGTTCGCGGCGAGGAAGACCGGGTCGATATCATTGTCGACGCCGTAGCCGATTTGGCTGTTCGTCGCTTTGCCGCGCAGTTTCGAAGCGTTCGCCGCCGTGCCGGCGTTGCCGACGAGGGAGTAAGCGAGTTCGAAATCGGAGCCGGCGAAGTAAACGTCGGTCGGGGAAACGCCGGACGTCGCCGAGCGGTTCGCCGCGATAACGGAGTTGTAAATCTTGACTTCCGAACCGGCCGCGCCGTAGACGCCCGCGCCGTCGACCGCGACGTTCTTGGCCGCGGTAACGTTATACAGGGTCGCTTTCGCGCCTTCGGCGACGTAAAGCGCGCCGCCGTAAACGGTCGCTTCGCAGTTGTTCATCAAGACGTTGACGAGGGTCAGGTCGCCGCCGCTCAACTTAATCGCGCCGCCGTCGAGAGCCGAACCGTTCTTGATTTCGAAGTTCTCGATAACGACCTCGCCGTCGGCGTCGATCAGGAACGCGGAGTTCGCGTTGTCGCAGTCGATCGTCGCGTTCGCGCCGAGAATCGTAACCGGCGAGTTGACTTGGAAGGCGGTTTCGCCGACCTTGACGGTGTAGTCGTCGCGGAAACGAATCGTAACGGAGTCGTAACCGAGCGCTTGGACGCGGTCGCTCAGGGCGAGCGCTTCGCGGAGCGAGGTCTTGCCGTCGGTCGAGTCGACGACGTCGGAACCGGTCGTAACGTTCAACGTAACGGCGGAACCGTCGACGTTCCCGAACGGCGCGTCTTTCGCGCGTTGGTTTTCGAACGCGCCCATATCGGTCGTCGTGTAGTAAACGCGACGGTCGCCGTTGAGATCGAACGAGTCGAACGTGCCGTTGAAGGAACCGCCGTTGAAGTAGGCGTTGTTCCCGGCGTTCGTCGCGAGAGCGTCGTCGTTCAGGTTGTAGTTTTGGTTGTCGGCGTCGACGAAGAGCGCGTTCGTTTCGCTCGTCAGGTCGAGTTTGCTCGAACCGATGAAGGCGCCGTTGCCGGAAACCATATCGGCCAACGTTTCGGAACGCGAAACGAAGGAGTTGAAGACCTTAACGTTCGAGGCGCTCGCGCCTTGGTAGACGTCTTGCGCGACGTTCGTCGAGGTCGCTTCGTTCAGCGCGACGATCGTGTTGTACAGTTGGAGCGAACCGAGTTCGGCGTAAAGCGCCGCGCCGTCGGTCGCGCCGTTGGCCGTGTTGGCGACGACGGTGCAGTTGACCAACTTCGCGTAAGCGGTCGAGTTCGCTTCGTTGACGTAAACCGCGGAGCCTTTTTCAGCGGCGGAGTCGGTAATCAACGAATTGTAAATCGAAACGGAACCCGTGCGGACGTAAATCGCGCCGCCCTCTTCGATCGAGAGATCGTCGAGGCCCGCTTGGAGGCGTTCCGAACGCCGGTTCGTAATCGTGAGGCCGTTCAGGACGACGTTCCCCGCGTCGACGTTGATAATGCGTTGGTCGGCGACGTCGTTCGAAGTCGTGAGGACGATTCCGAGCGAACCGTTCGCCAAGCCGTCGATCGTCAAGTCGGAGCCGATCTTGAGTTCGGAGTTCAGATAGAACGTCGAACCGTTGATCGAGGCCGCGAAGGTAATCGTGTTGGCAAGACCGAAGTTGTTCGCGTAAGCGACCGCTTCGCGGAGCGAAATATCGCCGTCGTACGGGTCGACGACGTCTTCCGCAGTCGTAACGATCAGGCTCGGGATTTCGGTCGGGCCGAGCGGGGATTCGTAGGCGCCCATATCGACCGAACCGCCGACGAAGCGCGGATCGCCCGCGGCGTCGAGCGCCGGAACCTTGCCGTTCGGGTAAACGGTCAGCGAGTTGTCGCCGGCGTTCAGCGCGATCGAAGCGAAACCGTTCGCGTCTTGACCAAGCGTGAAGTCGTTCTTCGCCCAATCGGTAAAGGACGGGTCGGCCGGGGAATTCGGCGAGCCGACGATATTGCCCGCGACGCCGTCGTAAGCGTTCGCGACCCAAGAGGCCGCCGCGCCGACCAGCGACGCGCGAATCGTAAATTCGCCGCTAAGGAAGACGTCGGCGCCGTCCGTTTCGCCGTTAGCCGTGTTGAGCGCGACGATCGTGTTGCGCAGCGCGACGGAGCCGCCTCGGCTGTACAAACCGCCGTAGGACGCCGACGCTTCGTTCTTCGTAATCGTCGAGTTGACGATCGAAACCGAACCGGCGTCGACGCGAACGCCCGCGCCCGTTTGCGCCTCGTTGCCGTAAACAACGCAGTTCAAGAGTTCGACGTCGCCGCCGACGCAGTAGACGCCCGCGCCGCAATCGGCGAAACCGCCGGTGATCGTCAATCCGGCCAAAACGACTTGCGAAGCCAACGAATCCGGCGTCGCGTCGACCTTAACGACGACGAATTGGCCGCCCGCGTCGAGCGTCAAACCGCCCTTCAAGCCGACCGCGTCGATCGTAACGCACTTCGTAATATCGAGCGTTTCGGCAAGCGCGATCGTTTGACCGGCGAGGGACGCGTCGAAAGTGATTTCCGTGCCGACCTTTTGGACATAACCGTCGACGCTGTATGCGCTTCCGGCGTAGGCGATCGCTTCGCGGAGCGAAATCAAACCGTCGAACGGATCGACGACGTCTTGCGCGGTCGTAACGACGACCGACGGGACTTCCGTCGCCGTTTGGTATTCGTAGGCGCCCATGTCGACCGTGCCGCCGACGAGGCGTTCTTCGCCGTTGAGGTCGGTCGAAATAACGCGAACGTTCGACCCGGAAAGGAGAATCGACGCGTAGTAGCCGGCTTGACCGATCAGACGATTCGAACCCTTGTTGACCGCCGGGGAGGTCGCGCTCAAAGCGTAGTTGTTCGACGCTTCGTCGACGAAACCGGCGTCGACGAACGCTTCCGGCGAACCGACGAGAACGCCGTTGACGCCGTTATACGCTTGGAGAGCTTCGGTCGCGGCGCCGACGATGCTGGCGGTCGCGGCGAAGGTTCCGGTAACGTGCAGGTCGTAGTTTTCAATCGCGGCGGACGTTTCCGAAGCGTTGGCGGCGATAATCGAGTTTTGCAGCTCGAAGAGGCCGTTCGCGTTCCCGAAGTAAACGCCCGGGAAGTTTTGCGCTTCATTGCCGGCGATCGTCGTGTTCAGCAACTTAACGTCGCCGCCGATCGCGTAAATCGCGCCGCCGGTCTTCGCCGCTTCGTTGCCGTAGAAGACGCAGTTGATCGCGGTCAGCTTGCCGGATTCCATGTAAATCGCGCCGCCTTCGGCCGCTTCGCCGCCGGTGAGGACGACGTTTTCAAGCGTAACTTCGGCGCCGTTTTCAATGTTGAAGATTCGGTCGCCGTCGCCTTCGATCGTCAAACCGCCCGGAACGTTCGACGCGTCGAGAATAATCGATTTGCCGAGCGTCAGCGCGCCGTTTTCGAGGCGGAGCGTCGCGTCGGTCGCGTCGCCGAGGTCGAAGGTAATCTTCGCGCCGTCTTCGGCGTAAGCGAGGGCTTCGCGGAGCGAAATGAGGCCGTCCGCTTGGTCGACGACGTCGGCGAGGGTCGTAACGACCGTCGACGGAACGTCGAGGTATTGCGATTCGTAGGCGCCCATATCGACGACCGTTCCGACGACGCGCTCGTCGCCGTTAAGGTCGAACTTAAGGCGAACGCCGTTCGGGCCGAACGCGTAAACGTTCGAACCGGAGTTGATCGCCGGGGAGTCGGCGCTCAGGCGCAGGAAGTCTTCCGAAGTCGGGTCGGTCGAGACGAAGCGCGGGTCGGTCGGCGAAAGAACCGTGCCGACGACGTTGCCGTTCAAACCGGCGACCGTGCGCCAAGCGTCCATACCGCCGATGAGGTTCGTCGTCGCTTCAAGGTTTTGAGCGCGAACGTCGACGTTTTGCGCGCCGCCGTTTTGCGCGACGATCGAGTTGGCGAGGGTAACCAAGCCGTCTTCGGAGTAAACGCCGCCGTAAATACCGGCTTCGTTCAGCGCGATCGTCGAGTTGTAAACGTAAACCTTGCCCGCGTCGGCCGCGATCGCGCCGCCGTAACGCTTCGCTTCGTTGCCGTAGAAAACGGTGTTGACCGCGAAGAAAACGCCGCCGTTTTGGTAAACCGCGCCGCCGTCTTTCGCCGCGTAGTTGTTCGCGACGACCGAGTCGACCAACGAGAGCGAACCTTCGCGAAGTTCGAACGCGCCGCCGTTTTTGTTTTCGCCGGTCGCTTTACCGTTCGTAAAGGTGAAACCGCGGAATTCGACGTCGCCTTCGCCGGTCTTAACGAAGAGTTGCGTTTCGTTGCGCCCGTCGATAGTAATGTCGTAGTATTTCGTTTCGCCGAATTCGTCGACGTAAGCGCTCGTAATAACGACGGAGCCGCTCAACACGATAGCGCCGAGGTCTTGACGCGCCGTGCCGCCAAACGGGTCTTCGTAGATCGCTTCGCCGTTCGAGAGCGCGATCGTTCCGGCCTTGTCGAAGACGAAGAGGTCGGGCGAGAACGTAACGGTGCGGCTCGCTTCGTCGGTTCCGGTCGCGGTCGCGGCGTACTTAATCGCTTCGCGGAGCGAAATTTGACCGTCGTACGGGTCGAACGTGTCTTCGAGCGTCGTAACGACCGTCGAAGCCGTTTCGGCGCTCGCGTCGACTTCGTAGGCGCCCATGTCGACGGCGTTCCCGGTTTCGCGGGACGAACCGTTGAAATCGACTTTCAACGCGACCTTAACGCCGTTGAAGTCGAGGTAGAACGCGTATTCGCTCGAAGCGGCGTCGAGCGCGGGGCTTCCGGCGCCGAGGCGGAGGTTCCACTCGGTCCAATCGGCGGTTTCGTCGAAGTTGGCGAAATCGGGCGCGTAAACGGAAGCGTTCGTCGAATCAAGCGCTTCGACGGTCGTTTCGATCGTCGAGTATTTGGCGTCGAACGCCGCGTCGTCTTGCGCGACGGTTCCGCCGATAATCGAGTTGTAAATCGTCAGCGCGCCTTCCGAAGCGTAAACGCCGCCGACGTTGCCGACCGCGGTAACGTTGACGAGGAAGAGCGAGGAATCGACGCCGAACGCCGCCAACGCGTTTTCGCCCTCGTTCGCCAAAACGAGCGAGCTGGCCAACGTCGCGGAACCGGTCGTAACGACCGCGCCGCCGATATTGTCGGCGAAGACGGAGCGCGTCGCGAGGAATTGTCCGACGTTGTAAACCGCGCCGCCCTCGAGGCCGGCTTCGTTTCCGGTCAGTTTCGCGTTCGTCAAGGACGCGGTTCCTTCGTTGTAAATCGCGCCGCCTTGGCCCGTCGCGACGCCGTCGGCGAAGGTCGCGTTGTTGACGGAGAACGTTCCGACGTTGTAAACCGCCGCGCCGTTTTCGGCGAAGGAACCGGAAATCGTCGCGCCGCGAGTCGCGGAGAGGACGCCCGCGTTATAAACGGCGCCGCCGTCGGTTCCGGCGAACGCTTCTTGAATCGTCGCGCCGGCGAGCGAGGCGGTTCCGACGTTGTAAATCGCGCCGCCTTCGGCGTTAGCCGTCGCGCCGTCGATCGTCGCGAGACCGACGGAAAGAGTTCCTTCGTTGTAAATCGCGCCGCCTTGTTCGGCTTCGACGTCGGCGACGAGCGTCTTCTTCGAGTTCGCGTCGACGGAGAACGAACCGGCGTTGAAGACCGCGCCCCCGCGATTCGCCGTCGCGGATTTCAGCGTCGAGTCGGCGATCTTGAGGTTCGAACCTTCGGCGACGTAAATCAAACCGCCGTCTTCCGCCGCGCCGTTTTGAATCGTCAAACCGGCGAAGTAAGCGGACGCGGTCGCCGAGGTTTCGCGGTACATATCGACGTTGAAGACGCGCGATTCGCCGCCCGCGTCGATCGTCAAACCGCCGATCGTCGTCGCGTCGAGCGCAACGGCGCGTTCGACCGTAATTTCGCCCTTTTCGAGTTCGACGACGCCCGCCGCGAGCCCGCTTTCGAAGGTAATCGTCGTTCCGAGCGTAACGGCTTCGTAAACGGTCAGGCCTTCCTTATAAATACGTTCCGAACCGTCTTCGAGCGTCAAAACGTCGCCCGCTTTCAGGTCGGCGGGAGCGAAGTTCGCCGAACGGTAAACGATTTGCGCGCCGTCCGGCGAAATCAACTCGGTTCCGCGCGGCAAATCGACAACCTTGCCGTCGGCGTCGGTAAAGACGCCGCGTTCGAGGTTGAAGGTCGTTCCGGCTTCGAAAATCGTCGTTTCGACGCCGCCGATCGTTTCGACCAGCGGATTAACGAGCGTATAGGCGCCGTCTTGCATGTCGACCGCGCGCGCGACGGCGACGACGCCGAGCGGAGCTTCCGGATCAAACGTATAAGTCGTCGTGGTCGTCGCAACGGTTTCGCCGGTTTCCGCGTCCGTCGTTTCGGTCGTCGTCGTTTCGGCGATCATGAACGTGAATTCCGCGCCCGCCGGAAGCGTGAACGCAACGGCGGCTTGAGTCGTCGTCGATTTGTTCGTCGTTTCGTCGGTCGTCGTAACGTTGACCGTCGCGGCGAACGTCCCGTCTTTTTGGTAGATCGCGACGTAAGTTCCGGCGTCGAAGGCGGTTCCGGCCGGCAGGAGGTTTTCGACCGTCGTCGCGGTCAGCTCGACGCTAATCGCTTGCCCGACGACGAAATCGGCGACCGCGCCGTAGGACAGCGTTCCGGTCGCGCCGTCGGCGGCGGTAATCGTCGCGCCTTCTTGCACCGGAATTCCGGACGCGAGAACGAGTTTGCCGTTCAGGACGGTCGCTTCGGTTCCGTCGGCAAGGAAGAGGACTTGCTCTTCTTCCAGCGCGATCGATTCGCCGTAAGCGTCGACCATGTAAACGCCTTGGAGCGCGTAGAACATCCCGGTTTGCGTTCCGGAGACGCCTTCAAACTCGACGAGACGCCCGTTCTTCACTTCGAAGACGCGCCCGTCGGCGGCCGTCAGCGTCGCGCCCTCTTGGAGGAGCGTTTCGACTTCGTAAGTCGTTCCGGCGTAGGCGAACGCTTCGCGGAGCGAAATCTCGCCGTCGGTCGGGTTGACGATATCTTCGAACGTCGTAACGATAGTCGACGGCGTTTCGAGGTTTTCGGCGTCCGGCGCAAATTCGAAAGCGCCCGCGTCGACCGAGCCGCCGCCGAGGCCGATACGAGCGGAACCGGCGAGGTCGAAGTCGAGAACGAGACCGCAAGCGAGGCGCGTCGCGGCGTTCGAACCGCGGTCGACCGGAACGGCGTCGAACGCCGCCAAGCGGTAGTCGCCCTTCGCCGCGTCGACGAAACCCGGGTCTTCCGCGCCGCAATCGACGTTCGATTCGGCGAGCTCGTAAGCGCCGTCGACGAGCGCGCCGTCGTTGAGCGCGAAGAGCGAGTTCGCGATTTCGAGCGTTCCGGCGTTCGCGATCATCGCGCTTTCCGAGGCGCAGTTCGCGAAAGTAACGTTGACGAACGAGAGTTCGCCGGCGTTCGAAACGACCGCATCCGAACCGGCGTCGCAACCGGAAATCAGCGAGTTCGCCAGCTCGAACTTCGCGCCTTCGTCGACGACGATCGCCGAGCCGGTCGCGCCGACGATCTTGACGCCGATCAACGAAACCAATTCGGTTCCGGAAATTTGGAGCGCGCCGGTCGAAGCGTCGAACGTCAATTCGCCCTTCAAATTCGTCGCGTCGATAATCCCGCCGTTCGCGAAAACGATCGCGGCTTGCGATTCGTCGACCGTCAACGCTTGGCCGGCGAGCGATTCGTCGAAGACGATCTTCGTCATCGCGACGTTTTGCTCGACCGTGGCGCGGGTCGAGAGCTTCACTTCTTCGAAGACGCCCTTCGACGTTTCGAGGTAAAGCCCGGTCGTTCGCGCGTAATCTTCGCCCTTGGCGGTCTTCACTTTGCAACCTTGACCGTCGGCGACGACGTAAAGCGTTTCGCCGCCTTCAAGAGCGGTCTTCAGCGTCGTTCCCTCTTTCAAGAGATAATCGCGTTCGAAGCGTTCGTCGTCGACGATTTGCGAACCGGTCGTCGCGTAAAGTTTGAACTCGACGTCGGCGACCGCGACCCCGGCGTCGTCGATCAGCGAGACCAAACCGGCGGCCCAATCGTCGGCCGTCCAAGAGACCGCGACGTTCGGTTTCTTAAATTCGACCGTCTTCGTTTCGGCGTCGACGGCGCAGGGTTCCGTCGTGCGGAACGAGCCGCCGACGTACTCGACGACGATCGTTTCGGAGAGCGTTCCGGTCGTCGTTCCAAGCGTAACGACCGAACCGGCGCCGAGCGCGAACTTCGCGCCGTCGACAAGCTCGGCGGAGCTCGGAATCGCCGTTCCAATAAGGGCGGCGGCTTCGCGGAGCGAAATTTGGCCGTCGTGCGCGTCGACCGAGTCGACCGTCGTCGTAACGACGATCGCTTTTTCGGCGAGCCATTTTTCTTGGAACGCGTCGTTTTCCGACCATTCGCCGTTCGCCAAGACCGCTTCGGCGACGTCGTTCGTCGCGTAGGTCGGAAGCGCTTCAAGCTTCGTCAAGCGCGCGTCGGCGGCGAGCAGGTCGGCCAATTCTCGCATCGTAACGCGACCGTCGGAAACTTCGACGTCTTGCGCTTCGTCGCTCGGGAATCCGGCTTCCGGTTTCGCGGCGTTTTCCGCGTCGTCGGCGATCGGGCCGACCTTTTGCAGCTCGGCGATACCGGCGGTCAGCGCGAGGTTAAATTCGGAGCGTTGGAGAACGCCGATCGGCGAGACTTGACCGCTCGTTCCGGCGGTCAGAACGCTCGTTTGCGCCGGACGCGCCGAAGCGCCGTTCTTCGTCGAGTTCGTCAACGAGTCGACGAACGCGTCGTAATTGATCGAGGTTTCCTCGACGTCCTTCGCGACTTGGCCGCCGTCGAGGAAGAAGAGTTTCGATCCGGCGGCGATTCCGTCGAACGCCGCGGTCAGGTCGAGACTCGAAACGTATTGCGAACGTTGCGAACCGTAGGTCTTCAGGTAACCGACCGCCTCGCCGCCGACAAAACCGGCGGAACCGCCGCCCGCGAAGTAGAAGACGACGACGTCGTTGTCGTCCGAAACGGCCGCAAGGTTTTCAAGCGCGTTCAAAACGCCGGTCTTCGTCGCTTCGGAATTCGTCAGAAGCGTAATGTTTTCCTCGGCCCATTGCGGGTCGGCGAGGAGCGCTTTGCGGAACGCTTCGGCGTCGTTCGCGGCGGCGGTCAGGTCGTTTGCGGTTCCCGGATAGTCGGAAACGCCGACGATCACGGCGCGATAAACGACTTCGTTAAGGAAGTCGGCGGTCGTCTTTTCGACGCTCGCGCAGAGCCAGCCTTCTTCGACCGCGAAACCGTCGAGTTCTTCCGCAGTCGCCGTTTCGGTGAAGTAATTCTTGACTTGGAGTTGGAATTCGTATTTCGTCCCGGCTTCGAGCCCGGCGATCTTGCAGCCGGTCGCGGCGCGGTCGAAAGTTCCGGCGACGACCCATTCGCCCGGAACGCCGTCGGCGTCGAACGCGCGGTAACGGACGCGAACGTCGGAAACGTAGTCGCTATTCGGGATTTCCCAAGTCAGCGTCGCGACGGAGTTCAAGAGCGTAACGGCGTCTTTGCCCAGCGTCGTCGTTTCGTCGTTGAAGTAATCTTGCGGATCGGTCGGAATAACGGCGCCCGATTGCGTGAAACCGCCGAGCTCGAGGCTGTAGTCGTTCGCCGCGCCGTTAAAGCCGACGACGCGAACGAAGTACGTTCCCTCGGTAATCGAGCGGTTCGCTTTGCCGCCGGACGCGGCGTTGACGTCGGCAAAATTGATCGTTTCAACCGAGCCGACTTCAGAGCTCTTGCCGACGAGTTGCAACGTGTAAGCGCCGGTCGCGTAGGCTTCTTCGAACGTCGAATTCGGATCGTTCAGAACCGCTTTATAAAGGTAAAGGTCGAGGTCGCCGGTCGTGTTCGCCGGGTTCGCGTCGCCGATCAGCAGGTTGATATAAGCGTTCGCGTAGTTTTGCGTTTCGGCGTTTTCGTCGTCCTTCAGGTCGAACTTGAACCAGTCGGCAATCGGAGCGCCGGTCGCGTCGGTTTTGCCGGTAACGCGCAGGTCTTCGATCACGCGGCAAAAGAGGTTGTCGCCGTTTTCGTCGACGAGAATCTCGCCGTCCGCGCCAATCATAGGACGCAGATTTTCGATGTTCGCTACGCCGAGATCCGGGTTCGTTTCGCGCGGATTTTCGTTTTCGACGACTTCGGACGGATTGCCGTTCGGCGCGAACTTGTCTTCGTCCATATTATCGAGTTCGAAACGAACCGACGCCATGTTGTTGTCGACGAGGTATTCGACTTCTTTCGCGACGCCGTCTTTAACGACGTAGTCGGTCGCGACGCCGTTTTCGCCGACCGCGACGCCGAAAACTTTCGTCAACGCGATTTCTTCCGAGCCGCGCTTGACGGTCGCGGTCGAGCCGACGCTCGTCGCTACGACGGAGCCGGACGCGTCGACGAACGCGCCGTCTCGATAGGTCGCGGAAACGCCGTCGACGACGACCGAGTCGCCTTCAAAGAATTCGAACGGTTTTTCCGCGCCGTCGGCGTAGAACGCGCCGAGGTCGTAATTCGTCGGGTTCAGAACGAGCGCGAACGCGACCGGCTCGGTCGATTCCGCGTCGACGTATTTGCCGATCAGCGAAGCCGGATCGGAAATCGCGCCGAGGTTGAAGTCCGAAACGATCAGCGATTCGCCCGCAGCCATGTCGAGCCCGCCTTCGAAGAGCGCGATCAAACGCTCGCGAGTCGAGGAGAGCATTCCCTTGACGTTGGCGTCGGAGTTCAACGCGGCGACGACGTCGGCGGCGTCGACGAGAACGCCGTTAATGTAAAGGGCGAGCGACGCTCCGGCGTAGTCGGCGTTTTGGGAAATCGAGACGCCGCAGTTCAAGTAAACGTTCGAATCGACGCCGATCGACGTTTCGTTTTGGAACGTTTCGCTTTGCGAGTCGGCTTGTTTTTGCGTCGCGACGACGAGCGACGACTCCCAAGACATGTCGGCGGGAACGTCGAGACGCGCGTCCGGAACGTCGCAAACGCCCGGTTTGAACTCAAGTTTGTAACCGACGTTGCTCGCATTTTTGAAACCGACGACCTTCACGAAGTAGACGCCCGGATCCAAACCTTCGAGCGAAATCGTTTCGTAATATTGATCGCCGTTGAGCGCCAACTCGCTCTTCAACGAGACGCCGTCCTTTTTGACCAACGAGTAGCCGCGGTCGTCGCTCGGGTCTTCTTTATAAAGGTAGAAGTCGAGGTCGCCGTCGTTTTCTTGAACGAACTTCGATTGATAGTAAAGGTTGACCGCGTTCCCCTCGACGCCGGCGCCGGTCATTTCGAAACGGAACCAGTCGACTTCGGAAACTTCGTTGCGAGCGTATTGCTTCAGAACGAGGTCGGTCAACGTCTTTTCGCCGAACAGAACGCCAAGATTGCCGCCCGTTCCGACCGGAGCGTTCGCAACGTCTTCGAACGCGTCGTTTTGCTCGAAGCTGTCGTCGAAACCGGCGCGGAAGGTCAGTTTGTAACCGTCGTTGATTTGCCCGGCGGCTTTCGGATTCGCGAACTCAACTTTGAGGTAGAATTGGTTTTCGCCGTAACCGCCCGGATTCAGACCGGCGAGCGAAATACGATGACGGCAGGTCGTCGTCGCGTAGGTTTTCCCGTCTTCGCCGACGTTGTAAACGGTTTCCTTCGAGAAGGTCGCGTCGTAGCGGCCCGGCTCGTAGCCGTAGGCTTCGGAGTCGAGCGGAATCAAGGAGCCGTCTTCGCCGCGCAGGTAAAGGGTAACGCTCAGCGGCGCGACGCCGTAAGCGTCTTGGTACTCAAGGAGAACGTAGTCGGAGTTCGACGCGGTTTGACCGAGCGAAAACGCGTAATAGTCGACCGGGTCGGCGGGCGTTTCGGCGTTCGGCGCGTCCGAGTAAAGCGAAAGATTTTCGAGAACGAGGACGTTCCCCTCGATCGCGCGATCGGCGCCCGGCGTCGCGACGATCGCGTCGATTTCGCCGAGGTCGGCCTTCGGATTGGCGACGACGTCCGCGATCGAGTCGTTCTTTTCGTAAATGTCGGCTTCGACGCCGTAACCGGGCATGCGCTCGAGCGTCGTGAAGGAGTAAACGTAAGGAACTTGGCCTTCGGCGGCGTTCGTTCCGACGAGGCGGTACGCGCCGGTTTCGCCGATCGAATCGTCCCAAACGACCGGAATCGTGCGGATTTCGCCTTCCGTCGTCGAAACGATCGCGCCGGTGTAGTAGCCTTTGTCGTTTTCGTTATAAAAGCCGCCCGCGTCGTCGGTCGTGAAGCCCCAAAGCGTAACCCACTCTTTGCGCGGTTGCTGCGTCAAAGCGTCGGTCGCGTCGCCGGCGATCGTCGAGAAACGAATCTCGACGCCGACCGCGGCGCCGTTCGCAAGGTATTCGGTTTGAACGCCGTAGAACGGCGACATAATATCGGACGCGAGGATTTCGCGGCTATATTCGGAGTAATCGCTCCATTGGCCGGTCGTCGACGGGAAGAGGTTCCCGGCGGTCGAATTTTCGTCGAGCTGCGACCACCCGACTTGACCTTGCGGCGCGTACTCGGCGGCGCCGTTCATGAACCAAGCGAGCCCGTAGAGAAGCGACGATTGATCGTTCGTAAACGCGTCGGTAAAATAGTCGAACACTTGGTTTTCCGGCTTGACGTCGGAATCCGGGTCGACCGCTTCGGACGACGGGCCCCAACCGGCGTAGGTCAGCATGTTCGCAAGCGTCGCGGCCCACCCCATTTGGCTATATTCGCTGAAAAGACCGCCGAAAATCGAATCTTCCGGATAAATTGAAACGGCGATATCCGGCGCGGAGGAAGCCTCCGTGTCGTCCGCGATCACGGCGTTCGAAACGAGGTCGCCGACGGTCGCTTGGAACGATTCCGGCTGCGAAACGAGCGTCGTTTCCTCGAAGGTTCCGTTGGAAACCGAGAAGGTCGGCGCGGCGGCCTTCGCTTCGTTCGTCGCGGCGAGATCGAACTCGACGACCGGGCCGACGAAAGTCGCCGTTTGCGCGGCTTCGGCGTTAGCCGCGGCCAACAAAGTCGGGTCGACGGCGAGCAATTGCCGATCTTCCAACGGCTCCATACCCAAACGACGCGACGGCGCGCTCGTCTTTTTCTTCGAGTGAAAAACGCGATTCACAAGACCGGACAGAAATTGCTTACCTTGTTGCGACATTGTGTTCATTCCTTGAGTAAATAATAACCGAACGCGGCGCGAGCGAACGAAAGCGGATCCAAACCTTCGCCGACGCCCAACCGCGCGTCTTTTTTCTCTTCTTACCGCCGTTTTTAACGTTAAGTAATCGATACGATCGAAACCGCGAACCGACGAAGCCGATTCGAAGCCGACGACCGAGACCGACGGCGCGCTTTTCCAAAGGAAAAAAGACGCGCTCCGACGTCGTCCCGCCCCGTCGCTCGCGACGACGAGACGGGCGCTCCCGACCGACGCGCTCTCTTCCCTCCGAACGAATCGAAGGACGTCGAAAAGGAAATCGCCGGTCGTCGCCGCGTTCGATTCCCCTTGGACGCGCAGGTCGCCTATTGGGACGTATTCTTATTTAGTTTAACGTAACTTGTCAAAAAATACTATATAAAAATAAAAAATTTTTAGCGAGCGGCGAGTTTTGCTCGTCGGTCGTTTGGCTCGCGCCGATTTTAACGATAAAAGCGGCGCGAGCGAAAAACGCTTCTTTGCCGACGAGAGCCGATAATAACGGCGTTTTCTTCGAACGTTTTTCTAAAAAACGCCGAAAAATTACCTATTTTTTCCACTTTTGTCAATCGTTCTTTTTTCACCAATCCTCCTCTTTTCGCCGTCGTCGAAACGCTCGACGAGTTCGGAAGCGGCGACGCGAAAACTCCGCCCAATTTTCGACGTTCGATTCGTTCGTCGCGTTCCGAAAAAACGCCGACGCGAAATAAAAAGCGCGAAAAAAGCGGCAAGTTCGGCAAAATTTGCGGGAAAAACCGCTCTCGTCGCTTTTTTCTTTATTCCGTCGTCGGAAGCGCGAAAATTGTTCGCCGTCCCGATTGCAAAATTTTCCGCTTGTACTAAAATAGAGGACAATGGATTTTGGAGCGGAGCGGTTCGCGCTCGTTTTCGAAGCGTCCCCGCCGCGCCGCCTCTACTTTCGTCGACCGTCGAAATCGCGACGTTTAGCGTTCCTCGCCGAACGTCGAGCCGCTTGTTTTGAAGTCCGGCTCGTCGGCGCGAAACGCTCGTTTTCCTCGATTTCGGCATTTATTCCAACGGAAAGGTTTTCCCAATATGAGCACCGCGCTTGACAGTCCTTCGCGACCGAACACGGACATTAAACGAGTCGCCATCCTCTTCTCCGGCGGGCCGGCCCCGGCCGCGAACGCCGTCATCGGCGGCGCCGCGATCTGCTTCGCTCGCGCCGGCGTCGAAGTTTACGGCATGTTGAACGGCTACACGCACCTCGTCGACTACAAAGAAGGCGACGTTTTGAAGGAAGGCGAAGCCTACGTCCGTCTCGACAAATGCACCGCCGAAGGGCTCCGCACCCGTCAAGGCATCTGCATCGGCACCGCGCGCGCCAACCCGGGCAAACACCTCAAGACCCCGGCCGACCTCGAAGACGTCGAAAAGCTCGCTCCGATGGAAACGGTCTACCAAGCGCTTTGCTCGCTCGGGATCGACGCGCTCGTCTCGATCGGCGGCGACGACACGCTCACCACGGCCGCGAAGTTCAAGCTCTTCATGGATCGCAAACCGGCCGACGCGAAACGCATTAAGGTCGTCCACCTCCCGAAAACGATCGACAACGACTACGAAGGCATTCCGTTCACGTTCGGTTACTTCACCGCGGTCGAACTCCTCGCGAAGCAAGTTCGCAACCTCTTGGCGGACAGCGAAGCGGCGGGCGCCGGTTTCGTTTGCCAGCTGATGGGTCGCGCCGCGGCTTGGTTGGCTTACGGCGCTTCGATCGCCGGCGAAGCCAGCGCGGTCGTCGGTCTCGAAGACATCGACGAAAGCTGGAAAACGACCGAAGTTACGATCGACCCGGAAACCGGCAAAGAAGTCCTCGACGCGGACGGCAAACCGGTCATGCGCACGATCGTCGACATGTCGCACGTCGTTAATCACTTGGTCGACCTCGTGATCGCTCGCGAAAAAGAAGGCAAAAAAGCGTTCGTCGCGATCATCTCCGAAGGCGTCGCCGAATTCCTTCCGCAAGAAGAAATCAAAAAGTGCATCTCGATGGACGAATATCAATCGCTCAAACCGGACACCTTCGGGCACTTCCCGGTTTCGCAGCTCAAATACTCGTCCCGTCT
This sequence comes from Thermoguttaceae bacterium, assembly GCA_017559825.1. GTDB lineage: Bacteria > Planctomycetota > Planctomycetia > Pirellulales > Thermoguttaceae > RUG369. Next base: position 38,869 of record JAFYQR010000071.1, read on the forward strand.
GGGCCGTTTGATGGCGGAGGAATACAAACGCCGCACCGGCAAGAGCCGCAAATTCAACGGTTTGCAATTCGGTTACGAAGTTCGCTGCAACCAACCGACGGCTTACGACGTCATCGTCGGCAGCCAAATCGGCGTCGGCTGCTACCGCGCTCTTTGCGAAAACGGCATGAACGGCGTCATGATCTCGGTCAACAGCGGTTCCGACCCGATGGGCCTCACGTTCCCGGCGTTCGAAGACCTCATCAACATGAGTAAACTTCGCGCCTACCAACGCCCGATCAAAGTCGGCAGCGACATGCATAAACTCGCGCGTTACCTCGAAGCGTGGAAGTAGTTTAAACGACGAGAGCGACGCTAACTTTCGTTAGCCGTCGACCTTTGCGCGCTCGGCCCTCGGTTTTCGTTCGTAAATCGAGGGCCGTTGTTTTTAGGAAGCGGCGCAAGTTCCGGTTTTCGGCGTTTTTTGAGAAATTTTGAGAAAAACGTCAAAAATTAGCGTTTCCCCCCTTGCGTTTTTTGGAAAAAGCGATAGAATAGTAGCGTCGTTAGGGGAAAGAACTTTCTTCCTCAACTGCGGCGGGCGCATAGCTCAGTTTGGTTAGAGCGCGTCCCTGATAAGGACGAGGTCCATGGTTCGAGTCCATGTGCGCCCACTGAAAGCTCCGAAAGTAATTTCGGAGCTTTTTTCGTTTCTTGCCAATTTTCCATTAAACGTCGGCGTTCGTTATTTCCGCCCCCAACAAGCGTTTCCCCGTCGGGACTCGGCGAACGTCCGAGCGAACAAGGGAGCGGCCAACCTTTCTTCGACGAAACTCTTCGCCGTTCGAGAAAGAATCTCCGGTAATTTAGGCAATTTAAAGAAATTCAAGAAAACGCGGACAACTCCCGCCGCCCGCTTTTCTCTCTCCGTCAATCCGCCGTCGCGCCGCCAATAAAAAACCGCCGCGACGGTTCCTTCATCCCCGTCGCGGCGGTTTTCGTTTTGCCAATATTGCGTCGTTCGCCTAATTTTCCGTCAACTCGCCCATCAGGGTGAACGGCGAGCCGTCGACGATTTTCACGTTGCGGAACTCGCCGGCCAAAGAGCGCGGGCCGTTAAAGACGACGACGCGATCGCAGACGGTTCGCCCGGTCAATTGGACGATTTCATCGGACGGAGCCCAAACGCCCGGTCGCGACGCGGCGAGCATTTCTTCCGCGCTAACGACTTGCCCGGTCGACGCTTGCGGCGGAATCGGCGCGACGTTCCCGGTCGCGTCGACGGTCGCTTCGAGCGGTTCCGCGTCGGCGTACAGGGCCTCGTCGGCGGCGGAAGCGTTTTGCCGCGCTTCTTTTTTGCTCGGGCCTTCGACCAACACTTCGACCGTCTTCCCGACAAACGACGCGTTCCACTCGGCGCAAATCGCGTCTTGAACCGCGAGAAGTTCGTTGTTCCGTCGCTTTTTGACCTCTTCCGGCACGTCGTCGACCATCGTTCGCGCCGCTTCGTTGCCGGGCCGCACCGAATATTTAAAAATGAAACTGTTTTTAAAGCGAGCGTACTTCACCAAGTCGACCGTTTGCGCGAATTCTTCCTCCGTTTCGCCGCAGAAACCGACGATAAAGTCGCTCGTGATCGCGGCGCCGGGAATCGTTTCGTAAATCCGATCGCACAAGTCTTTATATTCCTCGACCGTGTAACGCCGACGCATCCGCTCGAGAACCGCGTTCGAACCGTGTTGCGCCGGGACGTGCAGGTAAGGCGTCGCCGTCGGCAGGTCGCGCACCGCTTGAAGAAGCGCGTCCGACATGTCGGTCGGGTACGAGCTAACGAAGCGAACGCGGCGAATCCCGGGGATTTTGTCGATTTCGACGAGCAAGTCGGCCAGCCGCGTCGTCTTTTCTCCCTCGACGTAACGATAACTATTGACCGTTTGCCCGAGAAGCGTTACCTCGACGCAACCTTGGTCGGCGAGCGTTCGAATCTCGTTCAAAATATCCTTCGGCGGACGCGATTGCTCCGGCCCGCGAACGCTCGGAACAACGCAGTACGAACAGAACTTATTGCAGCCGAACATGATGCGCGCCATCGCTTGGAAGACGCGCGGTCGAACGCCCGGCAAGCGTTTCGGGTCGTGTTGGCGGAACGATTCGCGAACGACGCCCGGCGCGTCGCGGTTTTCGAAACGATTGACGCTGACCGCGATCTGTCGCGCCCCGGTCGCGGCGGCGTCGGCGACCAAATCGACGAGACGGTCGATCTGGCCCGGCCCGACGACGACGTCGACGTGCGGCGCGCGGACGAAAATCCGTTCTTGGTCTTTTTGCGCCATACACCCCATCACGCCGATCAGGCAGCCCGGTTTTTGCGTCTTCCAATGCTTCAACCGTCCGAGCGCGCTGTAAATTTTCTCCTCGGCGTGTTCGCGAACGCTGCACGTGTTGAACAAGAGAAGCCCGGCGTCCTTGCGCGTCTCCGTTCGCTCCCAACCGGCGGAAATCAGCTCCGCCGCCGCGAGCTCCGAGTCGAGCGTGTTCATTTGACAACCGACCGTTTCGATGTAAAACTTCTTCATGCCGCCGTTTCGCTTTCTTATTCTTTGCCGTCGAACGCGACGGACGCGCCCAACGCCGCGTCCGCTTCCCCTTATTTTACCCGAATTCGCCGCGCCGCAAAGCGCCGCCCAACAAAAAGCCGCCGCGAAAACCGCTTTCTCGACAAAATCGGTCAAGAAAAATCGTCGATTCGGATTTTGCAGTCCGGGAGCGCGCGCAAAAATTCCTTCCCGTAAGACTTCGTGTGGACGCGAGGATCGAGGACGACGACCTGCCCGACGTCCGATTTCGTCCGAATCAGCCGCCCGACGCCTTGTTTGAACTTCAAAATCGCCGTCGGAAGGAGATATTCGCGGAACGACGAGCCGCCGCGCTCCTCGATCGCTTCCAAACGCGCCTCGACGAGCGGCTGCGTCGGCGCCAAAAAAGGAAACTTGACGATGATCACGTTGCGAAGCGCGGCGCCCGGCACGTCGACGCCCTCCCAAAAACTGTCGACTCCGAACAGCACGCTGCGATTCGACTCCTTAAAGGCTCGCACCATCTTTTGCCGAGGCAGCCCCTCCGACTGCGAAAAAAACGGATAGCCGTTCTCCGCGAACCAAGGAAAGAGCGCGTCCGTCGCCCGTTTCATTCGCTCGACGCCGGTGAAAAGCACGAACGCGCCGCCGTCCGTTTCGGCGATATACTCGCGCAACGCCGCGTAAAACCGCCGCTCGTCGACCGCCGCTCGCTCGTCGTCGCCGATCCCTCGGCGCCGCGCCGTCGCCTCGTCGAGCTCGAGCCCTCGCGCCAAGACGAGCGTCATCTGCCGCCGATAGTCGAACGGACTCCCGAGCGCCCGAGCGCGAGCGTCCGACAAGCCGATTCGCGACCGAAAAAACGCGAACGCCCGTCGCGTTTCCTCCGCCGACGCCGCGTCGAGAGCGTCGCTTCCCGCTTTTTTGCGATTTTTCGGTCGCGCCGTCGTCAGCGTCGCGCTCGCGGCGACGACCGTCGGCACGACGTTGAAAAGCGTTCGGCGCAAAATCGGCGCGACGTCGACCGGAGCCGCCTTCATCACGATGTTCGTCCGCCCCCGAAAACGCGTTTTTTCGAGCCAATAAACAAAACCTTCCTCGCGTCGCTCCAGCCAAGCGTCGAGCTCCGTTAAAAACGACTCAACCCGCGTTCGCGCCGCGACGTACTCCTGCCGTCGCGCCGGGTCTTCGAGCGAGTCCGACGCGTTGCGCAACGCGTCTCGAAGCCGCGCCAATCCCTCCGACAGACCGTTTTTGACGATGTTCCGCTCGAAAACGCGCCCCGACGAGCCGGGTCGAGCCGCCAGCCAATCTGCCAACGACGCGAAAAACTCCTCGGCGCGGAACCGACAGTCGTCGACCCAACGCGCCGCCCTCTCGAACGTTTCCGCGTCGGCGCCGAACGGAACCCGCGCCGTCTCCTCGACGAGAAGCCCTCGGTTCGTTCGGTCGTTGTAAAGTCGATTAAGCAAGTAGTCGATTCGATGCTGCGAAAGCTCGACGCCGAGGTGTTCCGCCGCGACCTGCTCCATCGCGTGCGCTTCGTCGAAAATCACCGCGTCGTAACGAGGCAAAATCGAGCCGCCGATATTGCGAATCGCCAAATCGCTGAAAAGAAGCGCGTGATTGACGATCAAAATCTTCGCGCTCTCGAGCCGTCGGCGCGCCTTCGCGTAAAAGCAACGCTCGTAAAAAGGACACTTGCGTCCGAGACAGTTCCCTTGTTCGCAACAGATTTCGTTCCAAACCTCCGCGCTCGGGCCCGGCGCCAAATCGGAAAGCGAGCCGTCGACGGTCGTTTCAAGCCATTTCTTGAGCCGCTCGAACTCCTTTTGCTCCTCCGTTTCGAAGAGCGTTCCGCCGGCCGCCGACTTCGCCGCCGACGCGAAGCGCCGACGACAAAGATAATTCGAGCGCCCCTTGGCCAGCGCGACGGAAAACTCGAAAGGCAAAATCGAGCTCAAAAACGGCGCGTCCTTTTCGAAAAGCTGTTCCTGCAAGCCGATGGTGCGAGTCGAAACGACGACGCGACGCGTCTCGGCGGTCGAGAGATCGCCGTCTTCAAGAACGCCGAACGCGCTTTCGCTTCGCTCGGTCGGCGGCTCTTTCGAGCGGAGAATTTCGGCCGCCGCCGCTTTCGCCGCCTCGATTCGCTCGCTTAACGCGCGGACGCCGGGCTTTTCTTCCGAGCCGCTCGCCGTTTTTTTCTCCGAAGCCGCGTCGGCGGAATCCTCGGGGCTCCAAGGGAACGCTTCGTCGGGGCGGTAGTCGCGGACTTGGTCTTCGACGGCGAAGAGAATCGCCGGAACGAGATACGCAAAACTTTTGCCGACGCCGGTGCCGGCCTCGACCGTCAGATGGCGCCGCTCGCGCAACGCGGCGTCGACCTCGGCGGCCATCTCCAACTGCTCGACGCGGCGCTCGTAGTCGCCTCGTCGCCGCGCGATCAAGCCGCCGTCGTCGAGCACGTCGCGAAAATTAAACATGACTCGCGCTTAAAAATAACGGGAAAACGCCGCTCCGAAAGCGCGTCATTCTTCGACGTTAAGAACCGGTCGCCCCGACTCGTCGAGCTCGAGCGGACGCCGGTCGCCGCCGTGGACGTTCCACCCGACCGACTTTTCCCCTTTGGCCGTCTTGCGAATCCGACGCTCGACCGTCAAGCGCAGGAAGAAGGTTTCCTTCGGCTCGCCCTCTTTTTCCGGCGCGACCGTAACGGCGTAAATCCGGTTCGTCATCTCGACCTTCGAGTTCAGCGTCAAACGTTCGGTCGCGTAGAAGGTCGGAACGACGCGGTCGCCAAGCGCCGCCAACGTCAAGAGCGTCGTATCCGCCAAATAAGAGTGCATCTCGCGGTGCGCGTCCTCGTCGTGAGTCGACGTCGCCCAATATTTGACGACGTCCTTTTCGTCGACGATCGGAACGCGATCCCAGTGCGGACGCTCCATTTGACGCAAACTCAAAAAGTCGCCTTTCGCCGCCGTCTCGAACCAACCTTGGCAAAATTGCTCCGCCTGCCGCTCGAAGTCGACGCGATAGGCCTCGCGGCGCGCCGGACCCGCGACCGCGCCGGCGATCCCAAGAGCCAAACCGACGAGCGCTAAACGCCGTCCGACGAGCTCGCCCCCCGACTTCGCGATCGCGACAAGCGCGAAAATCGCCGCGAAAAGCGCGAACGCCGCCAAGGCCAAAAACCCCAAATTCAACAGCGACGAAAACGATAAAGCGCCGAACAACGCCGAAACGATCGCCCAAACGGACGCGCGCTTCGAAACCAGCTCGTCGGCCGCGTTCGACGCGCTCCCGACGGTCGCGTCGGCGCTCCAAGCGTCGAAGAGCGACGAGGACGTTTTTTCCAAAGGCTTCATTTTGTCGGCCATCGCGACGGCTCCTTTGCGTTAAAAAATAAAACGGCGCCCCCGACGGAACGCCGGTTTCAAACGACGCGAGGAAAACGACGGCTTCCGCCGCGCCGCTTTCCTCGCGCACGACGATCATTCGCCGCCGTATTTCCACGAACCGTCGTTCGCGCCGCCGTTGCGCACTTGCTCGTACACGTCTTTGTTGCGAGTATATTGCCCTTGGACGAACTTCGTCGAGTCGAACGTCGCGCCGCCGATTAACGGTTTGAGCGAGCCCTTCGACATGAAGTCGACGACTTTCATCGTCGGCGGAACGGCCGGATCGCGCGGTTTTTCCGGCATCGTTTGGAAGAAAACGAAAAGACCGGTGCCGCAGAACCCGAGGAAAATCACGACGAGCGCGGCCCACTTCGCGATCGAGTCCGTTTTCTTCGAGAACCAAAGGTCGGTTTTCGTTATCATGCTCGTCAAGAACATCAAGAGCGCGAGAACGATAAGGAAAATCAACATGAACGCAAGCATGTCGTTATAATACGCCATGATCTCGACGGCGCCGTCGAGCGCGTTCGCGACCAACTCGAAAAGCCCGATCGCGAAAAGGGTCGCGAAAAGGAGGTTGAAGCCTTGGATCGTCAAGCTCCAAATCTTCATTTTGTGCCAAAACGCCGCGGCCGCCACGCCGGTGAGAACCGCCACGACCACGAAACTTACGGGAAGCCCAAACATATGTCTATCGCCTTAACTATCGATTTTATCGAGATTATTTTAATCGACGACGGCGCCGCGCCCCGAGCGAGGGACGCGAACGCTTAATCCGCCGACGCTTATTTCAAAACGCGAACGAGTTCCTCGAAGGAAGTGACGCCCTCGCTCGCGAGTCGAGCGCCGTCGACAAGGAAACCGCGCTGCCCGCTCTTAATCGCCGCGGCGCGGAGCGCTTTGTCTTTCGCGGCCAAGTCGGCGTCGGCGGCGATAATTTGCCGCATTTCGTCGTTGATTTCGAGGAGGTCGAAAATCGCGACGCGTCCTTGGAACCCGACGTCGCGGCAGACTTCGCACGGGACGTAGTAGTCGCGCTGCCCCGGTTCGACTTGCGGTCGAACGCGTTTTCGCCACAGTTTTTCGGTTTTCGGATCGAGGCCGAGATTTTTCAAAATTTGCGGATTCGGCTTGATTTCTTCGCGGCACTCCTCGCAGAGGCGACGAACGAGTTTTTGCGCGATCACCGCCGTCGTCGCGTCGGCGAGCGCCTTTTTATCGACGCCGCTTTGCAGAAGCGCGATCAACGCGCCGACGGCGTCTTTCGCGCGTTGCGTCGAAATGATAAGACGGTCGTTCTTTACTTCGTCGCAGCAAAGTTTCCACGCTTCGGTCGTTACCATATCGCGCACCAGCACGACTTTCGGCTCTTTGAAGAAGACGTCGCCGAGCACGTCCATCGGCGTTTGCCCCTGCGCGGAGTCGTAAGTGTTAAGCGTGATGTTTTCGATCGTTTCGTACGGATTTTGAACGTCTTCAACGGTTGCGAAGTCGCGAGTGAAACGGTCGGCGGTGTTGAACGCGACGGTCGTGAGCGTCTTCAAACCTTGGTGCGGCGCGGCGGCCAAAACGACGAGGCCGTTTTCGGAGTTGATCAACTCGCGCATCTTCCCTTGCCGTTCCGGGGAGACTCCGATTTCGTCGAGCGTGCGGAGACGCGCCGCTTGGAATTTGAACGCGACGCGGAAAATTTCGCCGGTCGGCGTCCCTGCCGTTTCGAGCGACGCGTCGCAGGTCAACGGCTTGCCCTTCTTGTTCTTGTCGTACAACATGCGGAACATGCCGCTTTGACGCGAACGACGGTCTTTCGGATTCGCGCCGATCAGAAGCTTCGCGGCTTCGGCGACGCAGTCCGCTTCCTCGCGAGTCCACGGATTCTTGAACGCGTCGGCGATCGGGTGGAAGACGCCGTCGAGTTGGTACTGGAACTTCGTTTCCTCGGCGCCGAACTCGATCGCGACGTCGGTCGCGCGGTTGTGGAGCGCGTGATAAAGGAGTTCGCGGAAAAGGTTGTATCCGACGGCGTTGTTCAACTGACGCGAACGGAAGAGCCGCCCGACGAGAACCTGTTCTTCAAGGTCTTTGCCGATCGCGGCCAACTGAATCGTCGAACCGCCTTCGTAGGGCAGCGCCTTCGGCTTTACCTTTTGTTTCAAAACTTTAGTGCGGAACCAGAACGCCAAGTGCCCGGCCGTCATGACCTTGTCGGCGTCGAGCATGTCTTTGTTGCGCGCTTTAACGTAAATCATATTCGGAATGATCCACGCCAAAATCGCGACCGGAAGCCCCGCCCAGAAAATCGGAACGAACAACGCGACGAGCGCGCCGACAACGAACGAAATCAAGTTCATTCCGTTCCAGAACGAACGATCCGGGTCGCCGAGCCGCTCCGCGTCGTTGTTAATCCAACTCGTCGACGCGAGCCAACCGAAATAGACGACGACCAAAATCGCCAATTTAATCGGGCAAATCGTCATGCCGTCGTTGCGCCACGAACCGGCGGCGGCCTGCGCCCAAACGGCCCCGTCCGAGCACGCCGCCGCGAACAAACCCGCGAACGCGCATAACCCAACGAATTTCAATGTTTTAAGAGATCGTTTCAACGTCGACGCTCCCCGCGCGAAACGCCGAGCTCGACGGTTGTCGAACCCGCGCTTCCTCGCTTATATTTTAAACGTTATTTTCGCAGTAGTTTCCCAAATTTCCGCTCGACCGGCGGCGCGACGCGCGAACGCCGACGCCGCCTCGAACGCGCCGAGATTACAAAATCCCCGGCTCCTTGACTTCGATGCCTTTGAGCGCCATTTTGAGCGACTCGATGTTCGGCGCGACTTCGAACGCGGTCGCGCGGTCGATTTTCTTCGCTTGAACGAGATACTTAAGCGACATCGTGAAGTCTTGCATCCCTTCCTGCGCGTTGATGCGGATCGCGTCGCCGAGCTTTTCGTCTTCGCCCTCCAAAATCAACTTGCGAATGATGCTGTTGACGATCATGATTTCGCACGTCGGCACGCGTTGGACGCCCGGCAAAATCGACGGCAGCAGCTTTTGCGCGACGATCCCCTTCATGTTCATCGCGATGGCGCCGCGGATCGCCTTGTGCATGTTCGCCGGGAAAAGGTCCAAAATACGCCCGATCGTCGACGGCGCGGTCGAGGCGTGAATCGTACCGAAGACCAAGTGGCCCGTTTCGGCGGCGTGAATCGCCGTTTCGAACGTTTCGCGGTCGCGCATTTCCCCGACGAGCATGACGTCCGGGTCTTCGCGGACGGCGTGCTTCATGCCGACTTCGAAGTCGATCACGTCTTGGCCGATTTCGCGTTGGTTGATCAAGCACTTTTCTTCGGTGAACATGAACTCGATCGGGTCTTCGAGCGTCAGAATGTGCTTGTTGTAGTTTTTGTTGATCCAGTTAAGCATCGACGCGATCGTCGTCGACTTCCCGGAACCGGTGACGCCGGCCAACAAAATCATCCCTTGGCTGAACTTGCAGAGTTCGTAAAGAACCGGCGGAATGTGCAGCTTTTCGAGTTCCGGAATAAAGTTGTTAATACGACGCGCGACGAGCCCGACGTGTCCCATTTGCGTCAAAACGTTGACGCGGAAACGCCAAGTAACGCCGTCGACGACGCAGGTGTGCGCGAAGTCCGCCCCGCCGGTGTCGTTGTAAATTTTACGGTTGCGCTCGTCCATCATCGGGAAGATGAGGCGGTTCATTTCCTCGTCGTCGATAGGGCCGCGGTTGAGCGTGCGCAGGCTCCCCTTGACGCGAACGTAAGGCGGACGGTCGACTTTCAAGTGAAGGTCGCTCCCCGAGAGCTTGACCAACGCTTGGAAAAGGCGGTCGATTTCGAGTTCCTTCTTCTTTCTAAAGACGCGATCCGGGGTAACGTTTTCGGGAGTCGACATGCGTTCTTTTTTCTCCGTTCCACTTGCGTCGAGCCGAAACGCGCCGCCTTCCGACGCCGCTTCGTCTCGTCTTATTCAACCAAATTCCTCTATTTTGCCCGTCTTCGTTGTTTTTTATCGACGCGCGAACGCCGCTTTCGACGCTCTTTCGACGTTATTATCGGCGCTCGCGTTCCTCAAAGAAAACCGAAACGGTCGATTTTCATCGAAATTCGCGTTTCGCCGTGTCAAAGGCTCGGCGTCGTCGGAACGCGAACCGGAATCCCGGCGGCCCTCATCGCTTCCTTCACCTCCGCGATGGAGTACTCGCCGTAATGGAAGACGCTCGCGGCCAAAACCGCCGACGCGTTCGCTTCGGTAATCGCTTCGACAAAGTGCTTCGGCTCGCCCGCGCCGCCGCTGGCGACGACCGGAATCTTCACCGCGTTCGCGACCGCCTTCAGAATCGGCAGGTCGTACCCGTTCTTCGTGCCGTCGCCGTCCATCGACGTCAGAACGATTTCCCCGGCGCCGCGGCTCTCGACCTCGCGCGCCCAAGCGACCGCTTCGAGCCCGGTTCCGAGCCGTCCGCCGTTGATGAAAACTTCCCAAAACTCTTCGCCGTCGCGGATTACGCGTTTCGGGTCGATATTGACGACGACGCATTGGCTTCCGAAGCGCGCGGCGGCCGCGTCGATCAAATCGGGCGTCTTCACCGCCGAGGAGTTGATCGACACCTTGTCGGCGCCGGCGTTCAAAATTTTGCGGAAGTCGTCGACCGTTCGAATCCCGCCGCCGACCGTCAGCGGCATAAAGACGACGTCCGCCGTCCGCCGCACGACGTCGACGATCGTGTCGCGCTCTTCGTGGCTCGCGGTAATGTCGAGAAAGACCAACTCGTCGGCGCCCTCGCGCTCGTACCGCTTCGCGACCTCGACCGGGTCTCCGGCGTCGCGCAGCCGCACAAAATTCGTTCCTTTTACGACGCGTCCGCCGCAAACGTCCAAACACGGAATCACCCGTTTCGCCAGCATTATTTCTCTCGACTCTCCGCTTTTCCTCGCGCGCTTCGCGTTTCGAGCGCCGACGTTCTTTCGCCGACCCGTCGACGCGTTCTCGACGCTCGAAACGAGCGCCGCCGTTCTTCACAGTTTAAAAAAATTTTTCGAATCGTCAACCGGGCCCCCCGGTCTCTCGCCGACGAACGCCGCGCTCGCCTCTCGCCGTCGAGGCGTCAAATTCCGCATAATCGCCTCGCTCGCCGTCAACGCCGACGCGACGACGCTTTTTTCAGCTCGCTCATCATATAATTAACGACGCTTGCGTCGGCGCGGAGCGCGACGGCGAAATCGCCGCGTTCGAACGCCGTTCGCGCTTGCGCTCTCGCGTTGGCGACGCCGTCCCAATCGGGCGCGAAAATCCGCTGCTCGCGCACGGCGTCGCAAAGTTGATCGCAAATATCGGCGACCTTTTCGCAGAACGAAGCGTTCGGAACCGCCGAGGCGCGAACGTACGGGCCGGCGCCGCGCGGCTTCTCCGCCCACTCGTCCGGCTTCGCGAAGAAACGTTCGCGAGCGCTCCAAAAAAAGAGCGCGACGAAAAGCCCGCCGAGAACCGCCGCCGCGGCGCCGATCGCCGGCCCCGTCTTCCCAAAGAGCCCGAACAGCCCGCAAAGAGCCGGAACGAACGCCGCGAACGCCAGCGCGGCCGCCGTCCAAGCGAGCGTCGGAATCGGCGCTTTTTTCTCGCTCCAACGCTCCGTTTTCGCGCTCTCGCGCTCGTTTTCGCCCCAAACCGGCTCCGACTTATACCTTGCGACAACGACGGTTACGTTGTCCGGGCCGCCGCGCAAATTCGCCAAATTGACGAGCGTTTCGGTCGCCTCCTCCGGTTGGAAAACTTCGAGAATCTGCCCGATCTCGGAGTCCTCGAACTGTCCGGAGAGTCCGTCGCTGCAGAGCAAAAACGCGTCGCCGGGACGCAACGGGAACGGCCCCTCGACGTCGACGACGAGCGAATCGGTCGGGCCTAGCGAGCGCGTGATGATGTTTTTCGGAATGTTCGTCAACTTTTGGTACGCCGGATGCGAGTTCGGCAAACGCCGCGCCTCCCACGCGAGCGAATGGTCGAACGTCAGCTGCTCGATCGCGCCGCCTCGGAGCCGATAAACCCGACTGTCGCCGACGTGCCCGACGAGCGCGCCCTCGGGCAGCAAAACCAACGCGTCGCACGTCGTGCCCATGTCGCGGAACGCTTCGTCGCTTTCGCCTCGGCGGCGAATTTCGGCGTGCGCTTCGAGGAGCGCGTCGCGAAGCGCGTCCGGCGGGCTTTGCTCGGTTCGCTTCAGATACGACTGCGGAACGAGCGTCGCGGCCATCTTGCTGGCGAGCTCGCCCGCCGCGTGCGCGCCCATGCCGTCCGCGACGACGAACACGCTTCCGCGCGATTTCCAAAGACGCTCCGTCGTCGCCGACGCGACGGAGAACGAATCCTGATTGTTCGAACGGCGCATGCCGACGTCGGTGCGCGACGAAACGGCAAGAAAATCCCGCGTCCTACTGTCGTTCGATTCGGTCATGCGTTCGCCCTTAATTAAAGCTCGCGGCGCTCAAACGGAAAGATAAAAACGAAAAGCGTCCGAAATTTCGCGATAAAAACAAGCCCAAACGGCCGCGTCGGCCAAAAGCGTTCCCCATCCGAGCGCGGCGAAAAGAAGCCAACCGCGTCGACGCGTCGGCTCAACGGCGTCGAACTCGCGACGCAGCTCTTTCTCTAAGCGAAGCCAACCTTGCGGCGAACGCTCCGGGCCGAACCCGACCAGCGTCGCGACGCGCCCCCAACCGGCGTCGTCGAGATAAAACTGGACGCCGAGACTCGGCAAATTCAGCGACGAACCGGCCCAGCGCGCCTCGTCGTCGAGAGAAATCGCGACGCGAGAAAGCGCCGCTCTCGTCTGTTCCCGCGTCGCGTTGTACGCGACGATCCGCGGCCGCCGCAGCGACGAAACGAGAACGACGACGCAAAAACAGAGAAGCCCGCAAAGAACCCAAACGCTCGCCCGCCAAACGACCATCGCGCCGAACGGAGGCAAAATCGAGCCCGGCCCGACGAAAAAAACGCCGGAAAGCGCGAGGCAAAGCGCGATAAAATCGCGCCGTCCGTCGACGACGAACGGTTTCGGGCGACGGCGCAAACAACCGAGCGCAAGGAAGTAAAGCGCGAGCGGGACGGTCGCGACGACGAAACAAAAGGGCGTCATGCGTTCGTTATTCCTTAGGAAGCGGACTTTTAAGCGTCGCCCGACCAAAATCTTCGAGCAACTCGTATTTACCGCGCCACGTCGTGTACATAATACCGACGCAACCGGGCGTTTGCGCGCACGTTTCGAGCCAATCGAGACTCGAGTCGAGCGTGTCGACGTCGTAATACGCCGCCGCCTGCGTTCGGAACCCGCGCTCGGAGAAGAATTTCATGCTGTCTTCGCGGATTTCGTAATACCAACAGCTAATAACTAAGTCTTTCGGAATCAAATCCCAAACGCCGACGTAGCTTCCGTCGCAAACGTAATAATTATCGCGGGCGTTGTGCTTAGGGTCGAGCATATCGGACCAAATGTAAATCTCGGCGTCCGGCGTCGTTTCGCGAATGATTTCGCGCTGCTTCGCGATACAATCGGCCAAAATCTTGGCGAGCGAAATTCCGCGCGCCTTGCAAGCGGCGCACGTTCCGGCGCAACGGATTTCGTCCATGCTGAGAAACCATTTTTTCGGCGCGAGCGCCTCCGCGACGGCGCGCGCCGACTCTTCGAAGAACTCGTAAAGTTTCGGCTCCGACATGCACGTCCCGATTTGCGGCGCGCCGACGAGCGGCGGGTAATAATAGTCGATCTTCAGCGCTTGGCCGTCTTTAATTCGGCTCCCTTCGGGAATCGTCAACGTTTGGCTTTCGGCGTTCGGGTCCCAAAGTCGCAACGAGAACTCGGGGAGAACCCAGTCTTTCCCCTCTTCGTAAACGGTTCCGCTCTCCGCGTCGGCGACGACGAGCGGCGTTCCGGGCCGACGCAACGGATTGACCAAGCCGACCGGCTCGACCGTCAAATCGTCGAGCCAAAAGCGCCCGACTTCGCCGTCCCAGACGCCGGCGTAAAGACGCGTTTTTCCCTCTTTCGGCGCGCAAAAAACGGCGGAGACGCGCGTCCAATCGGTCGCGCTCTCGGCGTCGTATTTCGGGCGAGCGCTCCCCAACGGCGCGCCGTTTTCGTCGTAAATTTGCAACATTAAATTGCCGCGGACGTTCTCGGTTCGGAACCAAATCGACGCGCGGTAAAGGCGGCTCGGCTCGAGTTGAATTTCTTTCATCAGCCGTCCGTGCCCGTGTTTGTCGGCGGCGAAATTTTCGAACCGCATCGACGCGGAGCCCGACCGCGCGACGTCGCCGTCGCGGAAGGAAATCGTTCCCGGTTCGTCGTTAAAGACGTAATCGGTCGGTTTGTTTTTGTTCCAATTTTCGAGCGAACCGTTCGGAACGTCGATCGGCGTCGCGACCGCCTCGACGCGACCGTCGACCGCGCGCGCCGGAAGACCGCGAACCGGCAGCCCCTCGGCGAGATTTTGGTCGAACCCGAGCGCCGTTCCGTATCCGATCGACCAAAGAATCGGGATAATTTCGACGTTTTCCTCGTCGGCGACGGCGCGAATTTTCGCCAACCGCGCTTTTCGAGCGTCGTCCCAACGCGAGTAATTTTCGACGCCGCAAGCCCAAAGAACGCCGTTGTATCCGACGGCGGAGGCGCGACGAATCAAAGCCGCCAACTCGTCGGCGCGTTCGTCGCTCTCAACGCCGAACGACGCGTAAAACCAACGATCCGCGAGGCGCGGCGCCGGAAGGGCTCGCTCCGCGGCTTCCGTCGACGACGCCGCGTCGTCCGCGAACGCCGATCCGACGGCGCAAGCGGTCGCCGCCCAAACCAACGCGACGGCGAATCGATTCGCCGCTTTTCTCCATTTTTCCCAATCGAACGCCATTCGCCGTTCCTCGATCTCTCGTTATGACCTTGCGTTTGTCGCCCTTAACATCGCGACGCCTCTATATTATTATAATCGACGTCGGCGTCGATTTCCAGCGCTTTCGTCCGCGACGGAGACGATTTTCTTCAAAAGTTTTCCGTTCGCGCCGAGAAAATCGTCTCTCGACGCGAACGGAGACAAAGCGCGAAAAGTTTGCGCGAAACGCCGGTTATTCCGCCGCCGTTTCCGGAGCGGTTTCGGTCGCTTCGACTTTGGTCGCCGCCGCTTCCGGAGCGTTTTCGGTCGCTTCGGCTTCGGTCGCCGGGACTTCCGGAGCGGTTTCGGTCGCGGTCGCCGCCGGTTTCGAAGGACAAATCTTGTCGTAAACGCTCTTCTTGAGCGAAATCCCCGCGCTGATCGTCGTAAAGACGAGCGCCAACGTCAACATCGCGTTGACGAAAACGCGTTTCCCGCCCTTGCCGACCGCGTCGCCGATATAGCTTCGCTTGTTGTTCAAAATGAAGAAAATCAGGTACGCGATCGGAAGCATCGTCAGGCAGATCGCCGACGCGAAGACCGGGAACCACATCGGCAACGTAACGACGACGCCCAAAACGCCGACGCACGGCGTCAACGCGAACAAGCGGAAGCGCTTTTGCGTCATGTTGAGACCGAGCATTTCGCACATCGTAAAACCGCACGCGACCATATGAACGCTGACCGCGCCGCCGCACATCCCGATAAGGCCCAAACAGAAGATGATTTCGCCGCCCGGAATCCCTTCGAACGCTTTCGCGGCGGCCAACGGCGACATCTTGTCAAGCACAACGTCGGCGCCGGTATAAACGCCCGTCGCGACCATCCCGACCATAATCAAGGAGGTAACGATCACGAACGGCAGGAACATCGTCATCCCCAAGTCCCAACGCGCCAGGGTCTTATGCTCCTCGCCCCACCCTTTGGCCAAAAGCGAATACGGATAGAGGAACGTCATATTAATCCCGACCGACGCGCCGAGCATCCCGAGAACTTGCAGATACGTCTTCGTTTCGACGACGCCGGTTTCCGGATTCGCCGGAATCCCGTAATAGCCGATAAAGCCCTTAAACAACTCGACCCAGTTCACGTTCCCGACGTTAAGAACGCAAACCAAAAGGAAGAAGAGAATCACGAGCGCGATCATCGTTCGCAAAAAGCGCTCGTAAATCTTAACGCCGGTCGCGCCCTTGCCGTAATTGAAAACGACGGTGATATTCATCGCCAAAATCAGCCCGCCGACGATAAAGCTAACCGCGTACCCGGCTCCGGTCAAACCGCCTTCTCCGGCGACCGTCAGTCCGGCGGAACCGGCCAAGTCGCGAGCGGCGCCGGCGATCAAGCCGTATTGCGGGAAGTGCCAAATGACCGACGCCGTTACCGTCCCAAACGCCCAAAGGAAGACGAGCGGCTTCCAAATATGTTGTCCGAACGATTTATACGGGCGTTCGCCGCGCGTCAAAACGACGTTCGAGAGAGCGCCAAGCATAAAGACGCCGAGAAGCATCGCCAGCGGTTGCACCCAAAGGAGCTTGTATCCGAACGACGCCCCGGCCAAAACGGACGCGGTCGCGCTCCCGGCGCCGAGCGTCATCGCGCTTTGCAAAAGCCCCGGCCCGGTGCGCTTGACGTATCCGAGCGAGCGCGGCCCCAACGGGAGCGACGCCAAACGCTGCAATTCCGCTTTTTCGGCGGCGAGTTTTTCCGGGTCCCATTTCGGGCTCATCGGGAGCCCCGCGTCGGCGGACGGAGCCGCGTTCGTTTTTTCGGCTTGCGACATTACTTTCCTTCCGTATTTATCATTAATGAATTTCGCGTTCCCATTAATATCGGCGGCCGCGTCGACCGCGAACGGTGTTCATTATAATCGCTCGCGACTCGAATTTCAAGCGAGCGACGAAAAAAGAGCGAAAAAGCCGAAAAAAATTTCGAATCGCTTCCGATTTAGTCGAAATCGCGGCGGGCGCGCTCCTTTTTCTTGTCGGAATTGCGTTTTTTGTCGGCCAAGCGACGCAGAATCGAACCGCGCGTCGGTTTCGTCGGAATCCGTTTCTTCGGCGCTTTCCCCGCTTTTTCTAAAGCGGCGCGGAGCTTTTCAAGACAGTCGGCCTTATTTTTCGGCGCGTCGCGGAATTTTTGACTCGAAACGACGACCTCGCTCGCTTCGGTCGTCCACGACGGATAAAGGCGTCGGAAACGCTCCCAAACCTCCGGCGCAAGACGTTCGCCCGGTCGCCAGCGGAGCCGCGCTTTGCTCGACACTTTGTTGACGTTTTGCCCGCCCGGCCCGGACGAGCGGACGAACTCGAACTCGATTTCGTCCAACGGAATCGACGCGACGCCCGGAACGTCGAGCGTCGAACCGTTCGCCCCGTTCCCCGACGAAACGCCGCCTTCGTTCGGCTTGTTTTGCATTCGGAACCTCCTCGACGCGAAAAAAATTCGCCGATAAAACAAAAATCGCCCCTTTTTTTCGGAGCGCGAACCCGCCGAATTATACCGTCTAAACGCCGACTCGACAAGCGGTCGTTCGAGCGAGAGGAAACGCGCCGGAGTTGACCGTCGAGAAAAAACCGGTATAATCGACCGAAAGCGTTTCGACCGTTCGATTCCGCGTCGAGCGTTGGGTTTTAAGGTTTTTTCGGATTTTTTCGCCGAAGCGGGGAAATTTCCTCGACGCGGCGGCCTCCGACGACCGATGAAGGGAAAACGTTTAATTTTACAAGGACGTTTTCGCCGCTCCTTTCGAAAACGCTCGAAACGCTTCGTTTCGACGCGCTCGAAAAAAGCGGCCCAACCCGAAGGAGAATCGCCGTGTCGAACGTTAATCCCGAAACCAACGAACAAGAAGCCCGTCCGCAACTCCAAGTCGACGATTCGCAAGTCGTCGCGACCTACGCCAACTTCTGCCGCGTTACCGGCACGCCGGAAGAGCTGATCGTCGATTTCGGCCTGAATCCGCAACCGATGGGCGTTCCGTCGTCGCCGATTCCGGTCAACCAACGCATCGTCGTCAACTTTTACACCGCGAAGCGCCTTTATCACGCGCTCGGCATGACGCTGCAACGCCACGAAGCGGCGTTCGGCAACTTGGAAGTCAACGTCAACAAACGTCTGCGCCGCCAATAGTTCCGCGCCGAAACGGGTTCGAAGCGTCGCTCGATTCGCGTTTTGGGAACCGAAAATCGTTTCGCGTCCCGGCGTTTTTACGTCCGAACCCCTTAATTTTGCCGCCGAAACGACCGCGTCGAGCCGAGTTCGCTCCGCCCGCGCGGCGTTTCGTTTTTTTATCGCATGTTTGTTTGCCCCTTAGTTAGCGGAAGCTCCGGAAACGCGACTTACGTCGCCGCCGGAAAAACGCGAATTTTAATCGACTGCGGCGTCAGCTGCCGCCGTCTCGAAGGCTGTCTCCGCCAAATCGGCGTCGAACCGAATTCGCTCACGCATCTCTTGACGACGCACGCTCACTTCGACCATTCGCAAAGTCTCGGCGTTTTTTCGCGCAAATACGACCTGCCGATTTACGCCAGCGTCGGAACTTGGGACGAAATGCAAAAGCGCGGAACGCTCGGAGAAGTCGCGGTTCGCAACATGAAAATTTTCCAAAGCGACGGTCCGAAACGAACGCTCGACCTCGGCGACTTGGAAGCGACGTTCTTTTCGACGCCGCACGACGCTCGCGACTCGGTCGGATACGTCTTAACCGACGGAAAACGCAAATTCGGCCTCGCGACCGACTGCGGAACCGTTACCGACGCCTTGCGCAAACGTCTCGTCGGCGCCGACGTCGTTCTCTTAGAGGCGAACTACGACCGCGAAATGTTGACGAAGGGCCCTTACCCTTACCCGCTCAAACAGCGCATTTTGAGCGACTCCGGACACCTCGACAACGCGGAGGCGGGCCGGTTCGCCGTCGAACTTGTTAGAAGCGGCGTCCGACGGATTTTCCTCGGGCACCTCAGCAAAGAAAACAACACGCCGCGAATCGCTTACGACGCCGTCGCCGGAATCCTCCGCGACGCCGGAATCGAACCGAACCGCGACTTCGAAATCTTCATGACGCGCCGCGACGAGCCGAGTCGCTCGACCGAACTTTAGGATTCGTTTTCTTTCCGTTTCCTTTTCCGACTTTCGCGTCTTTCCCATCTTTCCCGGCGCCGCGTTTTCTCCTCTTGACGCGTCGCCGCTTTTCTTTTATCCTCGCTTCGTTCGCTCGACTTTTTCCCGGAGTTTTGCCGATGTTCCTCAATTTCGTTTATCTCGCGACGCTGTTCCTCTCGACGCCGTTTCTCCTTTACCGTTCGCTCCGCTTCGGCAAATACCGCGACGGTTGGGACGCGAAGTTTTTCGGCCTCGTTCCGCGACTCGCGCCCCTTTCGGACGGCCGCCGTCGAATTTGGTTTCACGCGGTCAGCGTCGGCGAAGTCAACCTGCTCAAGCCGATCGTCGCCGAGTTGGAAGCGGCGCGCCCCGATTGGGAGTTCGTCGTTTCGGCGACGTCGAAAACCGGGTTCGAACTCGCTTCGCAACTTTACGGCGCCCGAACGAGCGTTTTCTATTGCCCGCTCGACTTCACTTGGGCCGTCAAAACCGCGTTACGACGATTGCGTCCGAACGCGCTCGTTTTGGTCGAGCTGGAACTTTGGCCGAACCTAATCGCCGCCGCGTCGAAAGCGGGCGCCTCCGTCGCGGTCGTCAACGGGCGAATCGGCGACGGTTCGTTCCGTTCCTATTCCCGCGTCCGTCGATTTTTAGCGCCGACGTTCGGTCGCCTCGACGCGATCGTCGCGCAGGACGAGCTCGCCGCCGAGCGGTTCCGCGCCTTGACGCCGAACCCGGAGCGCGTCTCCGTTTCCGGTTCGATCAAATTCGACGGCGTCGAGACGAACCGCGCCAACGCCGCGACCGTCCGTTTGGCGCGCCTCGCCGGAATCGAGCCCGGCGACGTCGTTTTCCTTTGCGGCAGCTCGCAAGACCCGGAGGAAGCCGCCGCGCTCGAAACGTTCCGCCGACTCCGAGACGAATTCCCGGCGCTGAAACTGATTGTCGTTCCGCGACACAAAGAGCGGTTCGAGGAAGTCGCGCGGCTCTTGGAAAAGTCCGGCGTTCCTTGGACGCGCCGCTCCGCGCTCTCCGACGAAGCGTCCGCCGACCCGCGAGCGCCGTCGAGCCGCGTTCTCCTCGTCGACGCGATCGGCGAACTCGGCGCTTGGTGGGGAACGGCGCAAATCGCCTTCGTCGGCGGAAGTTGGGGAACCCGCGGCGGTCAAAACATGCTCGAGCCGGCCGGATACGGCGCCGCGATCTCGTTCGGGCCGAAGACGCGCAACTTCCGAACGATCGTCGAAGCGCTCCTGCGCGCCGACGCGGCGGTCGTCGTCGCGAACGAAACCGAAACGACGGCGTTCGTTCGCCGCGCGCTCGCCGACGTCGCGTTCCGCGAGCGGCTCGGAACCGCGGCGCGAACGTTGACGCTCCAAAATCGCGGCGCGACGAAGCGAACCGTCGCGACGCTCGTTCGTCTTCTCGACGAAACCGCCGGGTAACGCCGCCGTCGATCTTCTCTTTCGGCGTCGGCGCGAAACGCGGCTCGCGCCCTTCGCCGCCGACCGACGAGCATTCCTCCGCCGAACCCGCCGTCCGTTATCTCGTCCGACCGCCGCGGATCTCCCTAATCGCTTTAATCGTTAAAACCGGCGTCAACGGTGGCAAAATAGAAAATTCAGGCGCTATTTTCCAAAAAAAACCTTTACGAACGCCCAAAGGAAGAGTAATTTATACGATATTATTTAATGATTGCGTCAAGTTGACAAACCGCGCAATTTGGGTAAAATAATACTAAAAAGCGCAAATTGGGCAAAATCGGCTTCCCTCGCGAAATCGGTTTTCGCCCCGCGCCCCCGCCGATTTCGGTCGTTTCGCCGCCGACGCGTTCGCGACCGCCCTTTCGAACGTTCGCCGCCGACGGCGAAAAGCGGGCGACCCGAGACTAAAATCCTTCCGTCGGAACAATTGATAACGCCTATTGAAGGACCGTTGTAATGAGCAAGATCGATAGACATTGGAAAACGAAGGCGTCGACGCGCCGGAACGCTCCCAAGGCGTCCGCGTCGACCGTTAGCGTCCTTTGGGCGGCCCTCGCGTTCGGCGTCGCGTCGCCGCTACCCGGCCTCGTTTTCGCCTCCCCCGGGCCGCAAGAGGCTCCGGCGCC
>JAFYQR010000072.1 GCA_017559825.1 Thermoguttaceae bacterium
GGCGCCGGGTAGGCGATTTCTTGATCGGCGTCGACGAACTCGTAGCCGAAGTCGCCGCCCCAAGAAGCGAGCGCGGCGACGGCGGCGTAATAACTGTTCGCGCCGCCGGGACGGATGATCAAGAGCGGGTAAGGATCGACGCGCTTGCCGTCGGCGGTTTCGGCGCCTTGCTCGACAAAACGTCGCGCCGCCGCTCGCAAACCGGAGTCAAACGGGTTCCCGGGATAACGCGCCAAGAGGAAGTCGGTCGCAAGGAACGGAACGCCCTCCGGTTGCAGGAAAACGCCGTTTTCGTCGCACTCGACGTAAATCGGTCGACGGAAAACGCCTTTTTTGCCCTGATAGGGGAGAATCGCGTAAGAGCGTTTCGCGTCGGCGTTTTTCTCGCGCAGCGCCGCCGTTTCGGCTTCGAGCCGTTCGATTTCGGCTTCGAGCGCGGCGATTCGCGCTTGCAACTCGGCGGCGGAAGCCTCTTCGTCGGCGATTTTTTCGGCGCGGAGCGTTTCCAAGCGGCGTTTGGCGACGCTCGATTCGGAACGAAGGTCGGCGACCGATTTTTCGGCGGCGGCGAGACGGGCGCGCTCCTTTTCGAGCGCCGTTTCCGTTCGCTCTTTAACGCCGGTCAATTCTTCGAGAAACCAAGCGAGCGACGAGGCTTCCGCTTCGAGCTCTTCAAGCGGGGCGTTCTCGGCGGTTTCGCCGTCGGCCGCGTCGTCGGCGGACGCGAGCTCGGGCGACTCGGCGTCGGCTCCTTCCGGCGCGATATTTTGCGACGCGATCGCGAAAATCAGCGCGAGCGTTCCCATCGTGCAGAGGAGAACGGCGAGAAACGGAAAGAGCGAAACCGTTTCTTCGGCGGCGCGGGAACGACGTGTCATCGGCGGCTGGTCGCGTTAAGCGTTGAAAACGAGGGAGGCGGCTTATTAAAAACGAAACGAAAGTTAGGCGGAGCGTTTTTTCCCGAGCGTCGCTCGCGGCGATTTCGGCGCGTCGGCGATCGGCGAAACGAGCGGTTCGGACGGAGTCGGATTCGCGGCGCCGAGGTCGCTTTCGAGCGCGTCGAGCGCGGCGAACGCCTCCGCTTGGAGTCGAGCGGTTTCGCGGGATTTTTCGTCGGCGTCGGGCGTCGAAATCGCCGTCGTCGCGGCGTCGAGCGGAATCGTCGCGGCGCGGCTCGGCGTCGTCGTAAGTTTTGAGTTGAGAAGGCAAACGGTCGCCGAAAGATTGTTGAGCGTCTTCTCGAACGCGCCGACTTCGGCGATTTTTTCGAGCGAGCGAGCGAGTCGGTCTTCTAGCGCGGCGACGTCGGCGCAAGCGCGGAGCGTCGCGCCGAGCGCTTCCGTTTCGCGGGTCAACTTTTCTTCGAGCGCGTCGAGTCGGGCGGCGTTGCGAGCGGCGGCGTCGAGCGCCGGACGAAGCGATTCTTCGACGAAGCGGCGCTGCGTTTCGGCGAGCGTTTGGGCCCAACCGTCGCAACCGTCGCGGAGCGCTTTGTCGAGCGCGGTCGCGAACCGCTCGGCTGCGTCGAGGGAAAGCTCGGCGCTCTTTTGGGCGACGGCGGCGTTCGCTTCGCTCCAAAGAGCGGTTTGACGGCGCGTCGTTTCCTCGAACGATTCGGCGACCGAGGCGAGAACTCGCTTCGTCGCGTCGAGTTCCGTTTGTCGCGACGCGGCGGACGCTTGCGACTCTTCGGCGATAAAACGGCCTTTCAGCTCCGCGTCGACGAGGCGGGAAACGTCGGCTCCGAGCGCGGCGTCTTGGCGGCGCGAAAAATAAAGGAGAAAGTAAAGAACGAAAACGAGCCCGAGCGCGAGCGCCGTCGTGTCGAACGCGACTTTCAAACCCGCCGCCAACATGTCGCCGGTCGTTTCAAGCCTTGTTAAGTCGAGACTTCCGAGCGCGACGGTGATGCCGAGAACGGTGCCTAAAAAGCCGAGAATCGGGATCGCCCAAATGAACGCTTTGACGAGCCCGTACTCTGTTTCGCGGCGGTCAAACGCGTCGTCGGCGAGGAAGCGCAGCTCTTGGTCGAGATCGTCCGGAGAGCCGCCGTATTTCAAGAAGTCGAGCGCGTCGCGCAACCGGCGGAGGAACGTCGAGTCGCCCCGAACGGCTCGGGCTTTGTCGAGCGATTTCAAGTAGTCGTCGACGTCGGCGACCGACTCTTTTTCGGCGCGTTTCGGTGGGAAAAGGCCGCCGTCGAGGGCGCGGCGCTCGCGAACCGAGCGGAAAAGTTTGAAACCTAAGTCGAAAAGCCCGACGCAAAACATCGCGACCGTCGCGTATTCGACCGGGTGTCCGGCGCAGTAGCGGACGAGCGTTTCGTTCGCGATTAACCCGCCGTTCAACGCGAAGTAAAAGGCGAACGTCGCGCCGAGCCCCCAAAGAATCGGCGAGCCGAGGAATCCGATAACGTGTTTCTTCATGTCGCTAACAAAAGCCGGTTAAACGGCGGAAAATGGCGGTGAAAACGGGAAAAAGCGAAACAGGCAAGCGCGGCGCGGGGGCGCTCAAAAGTCGTACCAAAGCCCGACTCCGTATTTGCATTGGTGATTACGATGGAACTGATACAAATCGTCGCCGCCGTTGAAATACTCGAAACCGAGACGCAGCAGCGAGTTCGACGCGCTCCGCCATTGGAGCCCGGTTTGCGCGCAGAAGTAACCGCCGAAATCGCGCTCTTCGTAAAGGTGAGCGTGCGTCGCGAGGAACGGAAGCGCCGTCCAGTTCGATATGTTCGGGTTGAACGGCGGCGCGTATTCGAAACCGAATTGGAGCTCCATGGGGTCGGTCGTTTCGCCGGTGTGGAACGCGAGGTCGGCTTCGGCGTAAATTCGGACGGCTTCGGTCGGTTTGAACGCGAGTCCGAAGAGAATCGCGTCGCGGGAATAGTGAACGCGCGGCCGAAATTTGTCCATTAGGTAGTTGTCGCCGAGGTGCGAACTGACGTGATAGTAACCGGTTTTGAAGCGCCAGCGCTTCGTCCCGTAAACGAGCGGAACTCCCGCGCGGTAGTCGGTCGCCGCCAAGTTGCGGTTCCGTTCCCAGTCGAGGCGCAAAAGCGCGGCGCCTTCGAGTTCGAGTTCCCAACCCTCCGGATCGACGGCGTCGGTCGTTCCGTAGCGAAAGATCGGCGCGCGTCCGCCGAGCGTAATGTCCCAAAGCGTTCCGTAATCGTCGTCGTAAGTAATAACGCTTTGCAGGCGCGGCTCTTTGCGACCGGCCAAATACGACGGATACATCAGCCCTTGCGGCAAGATTTGCGGCGTCCAAGTTCGCGAGTCGGAGTCCGG
The DNA here is from genome assembly GCA_017559825.1 of Thermoguttaceae bacterium. GTDB lineage: Bacteria > Planctomycetota > Planctomycetia > Pirellulales > Thermoguttaceae > RUG369. The sequence continues at coordinate 3,294 of JAFYQR010000072.1, forward strand.
ATCGATCCAGCGTTCGCGGAACGCGTCGCCGTCTTTCGCGGCTGTTTCGACCGGATAGCCGAAAAGACCGGTCGACTCTTTGCGCTCTTTTTCGGCGCGAGCTTTTTCTCGGCGAGCGAAAACGTCGACGGTCGCCGCGTCGAGAAACGCGTCGGAACCGACGGCGGCGCCGACGGGCGGAACGAAGGTCGCTTCGGGAACGGAATCGTCGACGTAAATTTCGTCTTCGTAAAAAGTTTCGTTGTAAGACGCGTTGTCGTAATACTCGGCGCCGCTCGGGACGTCGTCGAAATCGTCGGTTTCCGGACGCGGCGACGCAAAAGCCGCCGAGAACGCCGTCGACGCGAGGAAAGCGCCGACGACGGCGAGCGAACGCGCCGTCGCAACGGGACGGCGCCGTCGCGGAAGCCGGGGGAAAACGTTGAGTTTCAACATGTTGAACTCGTCTTGTCGGCGTTTGTTCGAAAGGCTCCGTCGCGACGAGCGGCGGCGTTCGGAACGGACGCGGACGTTAAGTTAAGGGGAACGGGAAAAAGATACCGCCGCAAGATAACAAATTTCGTCGTCGAACGCAACGGCAATTTTTCGAGGCGTTTTCGACGCGAAAAGAAGAAAAACGAAAAAAAGTTTCGGCGAGCGAACGCGAAAAGAAACGAAAATAGGCTCCGCGCCGTCGACGAAGGCGCGCGGCGCGGAGAAAAAAGAGCTAACGAGAGCAAACGCGGCTCTTTAGAAAAGACATTTGAAACGGCTCGCGGCGGCGCGTTTGTCCGGAGCGTTCAGAATCGCGGCGCCGACGGCCAACCGCTCGAATCCGGAGTCGAACGCTTCGTCGCAAGTTTGGAAGTCGACGCCGCCGAACGCGAAGAGCGGAATCGCCGGCTCGCCGTCGACGCGGTCGACGATCGTTCGCAAAAGCGCGGTTCCGGTCGGCTCCGCTTTGCTCGACGCGAAAACGGGGCCGACTTCGAGGAAGTCGAGGACGCCGAGCTCGCCCGCGCGGAGGCCCGCCTCCGCTTCGTCGAGCGTCGAGACGGTCGCGCCGAGAAGAGCGTCCGGGCCGAGCGTTTCGCGAGCGACGTTCCAGTCGAACCCGCGGTCGACCGTCGCGCCGTCGAAGGAAAGCGCCGCCGCCCAATCGACGTAATCGCGGAGGAAAAGGAGCGAACGCGACTCAATGTCGCGGATTTGCGAACCGGTTTCTCGCCAACGCTTGAAAAAGCGTTCCGTTTGGGCGTCCGGCGCGGCGGCGGAGTTCGGATCCACGACGATTTGAAAGACGTCGATTTCGGCGCGAAGGAGGTCTCGGAGCTCGCCGTCCGGGCGAGCCGGGTCGACGTAAGCGCAAAGAGACGCCGTTTCGAGCCGAGCGCGTCGCGCTTCGCGGTCGTTTTTCGGACGTCGCGAACCGCCGAAAACGAACGGCGCGGCGACCGTTTCGCTCGGTTCCGGCGTCGGTTCCGATTCGGGGAACGCCGTCGTTTCGACCGGCTCGAGCGTCGGTTCCGGTTCCGGCTCCGGTTCGACCGGCGCGACGGAGGCGGGCGTTTCGGCGATTTCGGCGGCGAGCTCTTCGAACGGATCGGAACCGCGCCGCGAAAGCGCTTCGAACGCGATTTTTTCGAGCGAATAAGCGGCGTATCGGATTTGCTCCCAATCGCGAGCGGCGTCCGGCGCGACAATTTTCGAGAACTCTTCGAGACTGCGCGACGCTTCTTGGAGCCGAGCGAAGTTCGCGGCCAACACGTCGGCGAGCGACGTTCGGCGATATTCGTCTTCCGTTTCGACGCGGGTTCCGACGTCGGCGGCGACGTCGCGAGCGTCGAGGCGTTCGCGGCGGTCGAACTTGTTTTGCGCGGCGGCGAACCGGTGCCGCGTTTCTTTGAGGCGCGCGGTCAACTCGGCGTCGTCTTCCAAAAATCGGGCCGCGTCTTCGACGACGCGGAGCGCTTCGCGACCGCGGTTGGCGGCGGCGTCCAAAATGCGGTAAATTTCTCGTTTCGACATCGGAACGGCTTTCGACGAATCAAGAAGCGGCGGAAAACGGAAAACAAAGGGAAACGCGGCGAACGGAACCGAGAAAACGGCGCGTTCGCTTCTTTTATTTTGCTCCTTTCAAGCGCGTCGGAAAGGGGGGAGACGGCGTTTTTCCGCTTTTTTCCGTCCCGAAACGTCGGCGAAACGTCCGAAACGTTCGGCGAGGAAGAATGGGTAAGACGCGGCGACGAGAGAAACAGAGCGCTTCGCGGAGTCGACGGCGTTCGCGCAAAATTATTTCGACGGCGCGTCGACGCGTCGTCCGAGCGCGTTCCAATCGTCGGCGATTCGACGGAGCGCGACGTCGAGCGAAACGGCGCGGAAACGTTCGGCGTCGGCGTCGACGCGGCGTTCGAGGAGGCGTTTTTCGCGAAGTTTGCGGAGCGCGTCTTTAGCGTCGAAATCGGCGACGATTCCAAAATTTTCGTCGAGCCAACGCTCCGCGGCGCGGTCGATTTCGCGTTCGGTCGTCCAATCGCCGCAAAACGACGCGGCGAAGTAACCGAGGATAAGCTCTTTCGTTTCCTGCTCTTCCGCCATCGAGACGAGAAGCGAAATCGCGGCGCGGTTCGAAGCGAGCGTTTGATAGTAAAGCGAACTTGAGTAACGCTCCCAATACTTCGTTCGGCGGTTGAGCAGCCCGAACGCGCTCTTGATCGACGCGGTCGCGAAGCTGAACAAAAGGACGAAAAAGCCGAACAACGTGATCGCCGACGCGAGAAAAAGTTTCAACGACGCCGCGACGACCGTTCCGAGGAACCCGCCGCCGATCTTCAAACCGTCGAAGAGCGGAAACGCCAGCTCGACGCGCGGCGCCGCCAGTTTCAAGTCTTCCAACGGAACGTTTTTGAAGAGTTTTAAAACGATTTCTTGGTTTTCCGCTTGCGCTTCCAATTCGTCGTCGCCGTCGAGCAGTTCCGAGAAAAACGAGCGCGAACGCGGTTTCAAACGCGCCAAGACGCAAACGCGGCTCAAGCGTTCGCTCTCGACCTCGACGACGCGACCGGCGCACTTCCAGCGCGGATAAGCGATCGGCTCCGTTTTGACGACGCCGCGAACGAAAACGCGGTGTTCGAAAAAGTCGTCGTACCGCGCGACGACCGGAACCGAACCGGGGCGTTTCAAACTCAAACAGCGGTTCAGCTCGTTTTTCGGCAGTTCGAAAAAGTTGGCGGCGCGCAAAATTTTCAGCGCGGACGCGAAAAATTCTTCCCGACGGCGCGTTTGCGTTTCCGGTTCGAGCGTCGGTTCGCCGAGCGCGTCGGCGTCCGGGTCGAACGGCGCGAAAGCGTCGTAAAGTCGGCGTTCGTCGCGGAAAAAGTCGAAGTGAACGCGTTCGGCGCAACGTTCGGCGAAGCGGCGGCGGTCGGCGGCTTCTTGGGGCGTCGGCGCGGACGCGGCGACGCGGTCGACGAACGTCGCGAAACGAAGCGGAAGGAAGTTTTCGCGCGGCGGCTCGCCTCCAAACAGCGCGTCGACGTCGAGCGAGCAAGCGAGCCGTTTCGGGCGGAGCGCGGGAATCCAACGCTCGGCGCGAACGAATAGAAACTCGAGACGGTCGAAAACGAGGTCGAGAATCGGCTCCAAATCGCAGTTTATCGCGGCGCGAGGAAGCGCGGCGAGCTTGCGGAGAAACGGTTTCGACGGCGCGGCGGGTTTCATCGGCGAAAAAGAAAAACGGGAAAGCGAAATAAAAAACGACGGCGAGCGAATCGCGCCGTCGTTTTTATTTGTCGGACGCGTCGCGGCGAAACTTGAGCCGCGCCGGCGCGTCGTTATTCCGCGTCGGGGTCGATCGTAATATCGTATTTCATCGAGCCTTTGACGTCGATCGTCAAGCCGCTTTGGTCGGGATTCGAGTATTTCGGCGGCACGTCGTTGACGGTTTCGTGCATAACGGCGGTCGTGTCGAGCGAGGTCGATTCGATCGCTTCGCCGAAGCGCATCGTTTCGGTGAGGTAAACTTTGTACGTTCCGGGAGGGACGCCGTCTCCCGGTTTGAGGGTGCGCATTTCGAAGGTTCCGTCGTCTTGGATCGAGCCTTTGCAGATGATTTTATCGTCGGTGAAGTTGACCGTGCCTTGCGTCAGCGGGGAACCGTCGGCGAACGTAACTTTGCCGGTAACTTTCGGTTTGCCGCAACCGGTCGCGACGACCGCGACGGCGAATAAAAGCGCGCAAAGGGGTAAAAAACGAGGCGTTTTCATCGGCGGGCCTTTCCGTCGGTTAAGTTTTTAGGAAATGAAAGGAAAGGAGACGAACGCGCCGAAACGAACTGTTCGAACGCGTTCGGTTGGACGGAGGAAGGAAACGTAAATTAGTTCGCTTCCGGGGTTGCGCCGTCGTCGACCGTGGCGTAGCGACCGAGGATCGTATGCGCGGTCGTCGACGCGAAATAGCGGACGGAACCGTCGGCGAGGAGGAAGTTCGCGCCGCCCGGGTGCCAAGAGCCGAAACCGCAGTTGATCGAGGCGTGGTTGTCGGCGGCCAAGTTGTCCCAAGGCCCGGCCAAGCC
>JAFYQR010000008.1 GCA_017559825.1 Thermoguttaceae bacterium
ATATCTTCGGTCAGCTTGTAAATGACGTCGTAACGGCGCACCTGAATCTTTTTCTTTTCGGCCAACGCGCGGGCGCCTTCGTCCGGAACGACGTTGAACCCGACGATAATCGCGTCCGACGCGTCCGCTAAGTAAACGTCCGCCTCGGTAACGCCGCCGACCGACGCTTGTAAAATCTTGACCTTGACTTCCGGATGGTCGAGCTTGCCCATCTCCTTGCGAATCGCTTCGATCGAACCGCGAACGTCGGCGCGAACGATGACGTTCAACGTTTGTTGTTTCGACGAATTCATCCGTTCGAAGAGGTTTTCCAACGTAACGTGCGATTGAACGTCGGCCAATTCGACTTCGCGTTCCCGTTTCGCGCGTTCTTCGGCGATTTGACGGGCGACCGAAACGTCCTCCAAGACGACGAACTTGCTCCCGGCCGCCGGCGCAACGTCGAGCCCGGTGAACGAAACCGGAACGCTCGGCCCGGCTTCTTTCAAATGTTTGCGAGCGTCGAGCGTGTCGGTCATCGCGCGAACCCGACCGTAAGCCGAGCCGCAAAGGACGACGTCGCCGACTTTCAGCGTCCCCTTCTGCACCAACGCTTTGCAGACGACGCCTTCGCCCGCTTGCAACGACGCTTCCAAGACGACGCCGGTCGCGCGGCGATCCGGATTCGCTTTCAGTTCGTGCAGTTCGGCGACGGTGAGGAGCGTTTCGAGCAAATTGTCGACGCCCATGCCGGTCGTCGCGCTCGTTTCGACGATTTCGACGTCTCCGCCCCATTCGCTCGGCATCAAGTCGTTCGTCGCGAGTTCTTGGATCACCTTGTCGCGGTTAACGCCCGGCAAGTCCATCTTGTTCAACGCGACGACGATCGGAACGCCGGCCGCTTTCGCGTGGCTGATCGCCTCTTCCGTTTGCGGCATCACGCCGTCGTCCGCGGCGACGACCAAAACGGCGACGTCGGTGCAGTTCGCGCCGCGAGCGCGCATTTCGGTGAACGCTTCGTGGCCCGGCGTGTCGACGAACGTTACGTCGCCGCCCGGCGTCGAAACGCGATACGCGCGAATATGCTGGGTAATCCCGCCCGCTTCGCCGGAAACGACGTGCAGGTGAAGGATGCGGTCGAGCAACGAAGTCTTCCCGTGGTCGACGTGCCCGAGGAAGGTGACGACCGGCGCGCGCGGTTTGAGCGATTCGTCCGGGTCGACTTGATCGAACGCGGAGTCGACGTATTGCTCTTCGAGCGTCGCCTCTTTCTTCACCGTCGCCTTCAAATCAAGCGCGACGACCAAAAGCTCGGCGACCTCGGCGTCGAAGGAATGATTCAACGTGAACATATAGCCGAGTTCCATCAATTTCTTGATGACGACGGCGACGGACGTCCCGGTCGTTTCGGCGAATTGTTTCACGGTGCAAGGCGTTTCAATCACGACGTCTCCTTTACGCGGGGCCGTAACCGCGGACGCGGCGCCCTTATCTTTGCGGTTGCCTTTCGAGCGCATCGGGCGATACGAATCGTCGTCGTCGCGGAAACGCTGATTCCCGCCGCGACGCGTCGAATTGCGCATGTCGGCGCGACCTTCGGTTTCGCCGCGATCTTTGCCGCCCTTGCCTTTGCCGCGATTTTTCGACGCGCCGAAATCGGAACCGGTCGAATCGCCGAACCCGCCTCGTCGAACGTCGCCGATTTTGCGGTCGTCGCGACCGCGCGACGCGTCGCGAACGGTCGAATCGCCGGCTTTGCGCCCGTCCTTATTCTCTTTCGTCTTGCTTAATTCGCTTTGACGACGACGCTCCTCTTGTTCGCGAATATGCTCGGTCAACGGGCGAGTTCCGCGAGCGGCCGCGCGAATGACTTCCGGCGGCAGACGCATTTCCGGCTTTTGCGGCGCGGGTTCGTTCGTCGCTTTTTTAATCGGCTTCGGGGCTTGTTGCGGGAGCGGAGCGAGGTGAATCGTAACGCTCGGTTTCGGAGCGTTTTGACGCGGCGTCGAACCGTCGTCTTTCTTCGGCTTTCTCGGTTGTTCGAAGACGCGCATGCGATCTCCGTGCGGCGGCGTGATCATCGGCGGCCGCTTCATCTCTTCGAGGACTTGCATTCGAGAGTTTTGTTGCGCCATAATCGGAGGAATCGGACGAATCGGGCGCGAATCGATCGGCTTAACGTCGCGACGGACGGCGTCGCGTTCGCGCGGTTTTCGTTGAGAATCGCGGCGCTCGATCGCGTCGCGCAGAGGTTGTTTTCTGTCGGCGACGCTCGTTTTCGCGGGAGCGGCGGGCGCCGACGGCGCGCTTTCGCTCGGTTTTTCGTCGACTTTCGACGCGACGGCGACCGATTCGGCCGGAGTCGCGGGCGTTTCGACCGTTTTTTCGTCGGCGGCGGAAACGTCGACCTTCGATTCTTGCTTCGTTTCTTGCGTCTCGACTTGCGCGGCGACCGGTTCCGTCGGCGCGGCGGGCGTTTCGACGGTTTCGGTTTTCGTTTCCTCGACGCTCGGTTCCGACGGCGCGACGGCGGTTTCGACGACCGACTCGCCCGACGCGGTTTCTTCGACTACCGACTCGACGACGACCTCGCGCGCCTTCGTTTCTTCAAGAACCGGCTCGACGCTCGGCGCGGCGGGCGTTTCGACGGCTTCCGCTTTCGTTCGCTCCAATTCGGCCAAGCGCGCGGGACGGGCGGGTCGCAACACGGGCACCTTGCCGGACGGGGGCGAAAGAACCGGCGGCTTGCGCATCGGAGCGGCCTCCGCCTCTTCCAAGAACGAACGAGACGACGGAACGCGCTCTTCCGCTTTCGTCATGCGATCGACGACGAGTTTCGCTTCCTCGTCGGTCAAACTGGCCAAAGGAGACCCTTTGCCGTCGAGCCCCAATTTTTTACAGACTTCGACCAGTTCCTTACTCTCTTTTTTGAGCTGTTTAGCCAACGCGTAAATTCGAATCGACAATGTTACGTTACTCTTTTCTCAAATGGATACTCGCGAGATTCGCCGCCCGACGACGCGCGAAAGCGCCGCCTTAACTCGCGACTATAATTCTGGTTGCCGAGGAAGGTTTGTCGATCAAATTTCGAACAAACGACGACGCGCGCTGCGAACGCCGGTTACGCGCCCAAAAAACCTCAAATTCGTTAAAATTTTCCATTCGCCAACGCGTCGACCGAACGCGCGCCGTCGAAAAGCGGGTTCGGTCGACTTCGTCGCGACGCGATCATTCCGTCGGAATCTCGCTCGACGAACCGAGCTCTTCCGAAAGTCGCGCTTCGGCGGCGACGCGTTTCGCTTCGCGCGCCTCCTCTTCTTGTTCTTCGGCGCGACGCTCCGCCTCGTCGGCGATCGCCTGCGCCGCGTCTTCCGAAAGTCCGCCCAACTCGACCAAATCGGAAATTTCGATAAGCGAAAGGTCGTCGTAGGAAAGGAACCCTTCGCCGACGAGCTGGTCGGCCAAATCTTGCGTAACGCCGTCGATTTGAACAAACGCTTCCATCGCTTTGGCGAGCATTTCGTCCAATTCGTCGCGGGTCATAACGTCGACGTCCCACTCGCAAAGTTTCGCGGCGAGGCGCACGTTTTGGCCGCGGCGACCGATCGCCAGCGAGCGTTGGTCGCGCTGCACGAGAACGATGGCGCGTCCGATCATCGGGCAAAGAATCACCTCGTCGACGACCGCCGGACGAAGCGCCGATTGAATGAAACGAGCCGGATCGTCGCTCCACGGAACGACGTCGACGCGCTCGCCGTTGAGCTCTTCGGTAACGTTGCGACTGCGAGCGCCGCGCACGCCGACGCAGGCGCCGACCAAGTCGACGCGCGGATCGTTCGTCGACACGGCGATTTTCGCGCGATGACCGGGCTCGCGGCTGACGCCTTTAATTTCGACGACGCCCTCGACGATCTCCGGCACTTCTTGCTCGAAGAGACGCTTCACCAAGAGCGGACGCGAGCGGCTGAGAATCACTTTCACCTTCGAGCCGGCTTTGCGGACTTCGACGATCAAGAAACGAGCGCGGTCGCCGACGCGAAGCGTTTCGCCCGGAATCTTTTCGGAACGCGGCAAGATCGCCTCGACGTTCGGGAGCGTAACCAACGTCGCGCCGCCTTCGTTGCGGTGCACGGTTCCGACGATCATTTCGTCGAGCTGCGGATAATATTCGTCGTAAATCGCGTCGCGCTCGGCGTCGCGAATTTTCTGAATAATCACCTGCTTGGCGGTTTGCGCGCCGATGCGCTCGGCGATTTCCTCGGTCGTCAGCGGCACGTTGTCTCGATACGCGTTGATTTCGCCCGTTTGACGGTCGATATGCACGTCGACCGTCGCGTCGTCGCCGGCGTCGCTGTGTTTGCGCGCCGCGATCACGAGCGCTTGTTCGACGCCGACAAAGACGGTTTCTTTGTCGATCTTGCGTTCGAGGTGGATTTGTTCGACAATTCGCAACACTTCTTCGGGATTCATGCCGTTACTTTCAACAAAGGAACGTTATCGCCGCCGACGCGGCTTCGGGCAACGCGACGCGACCGCCGGAAACGCGCCGCCGACGGAAAAGCGCGAGCAAAAAACTCGACGCGCGACGTTTATTATAATTTTAAAATTGCGTAAAGTCAAACATAAAAACCGAAACTTTAACGAACGCGCCGCTCTTTTTTCAAGCGGCGACGCAAGGTTTTTCCAACTTTAACGATTATTTCGGCGCGTTATCTTTCCGCAACGGCGCGTTTTGAGCGCGACGACGGGCGCGACCCGAGCGGGAAACTCGGCGGTCTTTCGACGGAAAAAACGCAATTTTACCGTTAATCTTATCGCGACCGTCGAAAAAGTCAAGGAGGGGTCGAAGACGAGCCGCGTTTTTTCGCGACTTTTTTCGGACGCTCGACGCGTTCCGAATGTCGCGAAACGTCTCCGACTCAAAAATCGTTCGACGCGACGACGAACGCAAAACGCTTTCGCTTATTCTACTCTATTTCTTTATTTTAACAAGCGGTCCACTGAAAAACTTTTTAATCCGCCCATTTTCCCCATATTTCCATCTATTTTTCACCCAAAAAAGGCGCTTCGTCAATCGAAGCGCCCGCGCGTTTTTCCTATTTTACGTCGTCTCAATTCGATTCGAGCGAATGCGCTCCCGTTTTGCGCCCGACGCCCGCTTTCGCAAAGGAGTCGATTTCCGCTTTAATCGGCGATTCCGTTAAAACCGGCAAATCCAGCTCCCAGGGAAGCGACACGGTGAAAACGCTCCCAAACCCCGGCTGACTCTCGAGAGCCACCTCCCCTTCGAGCAACTTGCAGAGCTCCTTCACGATCGAGAGCCCGAGCCCGCTCCCGGAGTGCTCGCGAGTCATCATGTTCCCCTCGGTCGCGCTCTTCCCCTGTCGGAATTTCTCGAAAATAATTTGCCGATCTTCCAGCGCGACGCCGACGCCGGAGTCGATCACCTTCATTTCGAGGAACGGAATCGGCTCGTTCGTCCCGCCGCCGAACGCTCGCGGATACAACGGCGCCCGAAAAACGCGGTCGACCTCGATTTGAATCCGCCCGCCCTCCGGAGTAAATTTAATCGCGTTCGAAAGCAAATTGTTCAAAATCTGCTGGATTCTCGCCTCGTCCTGCCGCATTTTCGGCAAATTTTCCGCAAACCGCGCCGTCAACTCAAGATTTTTCTTGTCGACGAGCGGCTTGGCCATGTCGCACTGCGCCGACACGACCGCTTCGATACGGAACTCGCTCGTTCGCGCCTGCAAGAGCCCGGCGTCGACGCGAGCGAGGTCGAGAACGTTATTAATCATGCTCAGAAGCGCGCGCCCCGACTTATTAATGTTGTTGACGTATCGCTTTTGCTTCTCGTCGAGCGTTTGAATCGAGCTCAACACGTCGCTAAACCCGAGAATACTGTTGAGCGGCGTCCGAAGCTCGTGGCTCATCGTCGCCATAAAGTCCGATTTCACGCGGTTCGTCTCGTAGAGCTGCAGGTTCGCCTGCGCTAGCTCGTCGACTTTCTTCTCCAACTGCGAGTTAAGCGACCTTAACTTTTCGTGCGTCGCCACCAAATACTTCATCATGCGGTTGAACGCCGCGCCGAGCGCCTCGAATTCGTCGCCGGTGCGAAGGTCGGCCCGCTTCGAAACGTCGCCGCGTCCGATCGCTTCGCTGACCTCGCGCAAACTCCGGAGCGGCTTCACGATCGCCAACCGAATGACGACGTAAAACGCGATCAGCCCCAAGAAAGCGACGACGATCGCCCCGCCGAGCAAAAGCGTCCAAAGCCGCGCCCGCTCTTTGTTCGCCGGCGGCTCCGGAATCGTTACCTGCACGACGCCGAGCGGCGCGCCCAAATCGATCGACGCGTCCCCCATGATTTCGCGGTGGCAGTTCCAGCACGAGCGGTCGACGCGCAACGGTTGATAATAATGGTAGCGCCCGTCGTCGTCCGTTCGCTCGATCGCTCGATTTTGCCGCTCCGCCGCGTTTTCGGTCGGCGCGACGGCGAGCAAGTCGTCGATCAATTTCCGTTCGAATTCGTCTCGCGGCCCGTCGTGAGAATCGGAAAAATCGGCGTCGTTTGAACTCGCTCCGCCGCGAATCCGAATGAGACGCGTTTCAAAGCGAGCGCGCTCCGTTTGCCCGCCGATTTCTTCGCTTAGCGACGCCATCGAATCGATAAAATCGTTCAAATCGGCGTCGTCTCCGCCGGAACCGCCGTCCTTCGCTTTCTCCGAAGTAAGGCCTTTAATGTGCGTCAACAAAAATTCGCGTTCGCTCAGCAGTTTCCCCATCAAGGGATTTTGCGCTTCGACCTGCGATTTCGTCGCCTTATAATAAAGGAGAACGCTAATCAAAATCACGATCGCCAGCGCGACGCCGAAAAAAAAGAGACATTTGATTTCCAAGCTCGATTCAAAAATCGAGCGCGGCGAGCGTTTTCCGTCCATCGTCGACCAAAATTCTCCGTCGCTTCGGGCGTTTGCGCGCCAAGCGACGGCTTTAACGATTATTTCTTATTTCACGACGCGTCCATTCAAAACGATCGCAATAATTTTGACGGTCGCGTCGACAATACACAGCCGCTTAAGTATAAAAAAGAAACGCCGCCGCGTCAAGTTTCCTTTCCGCGAAAACGCCGATTTCCCTATTAGCGCCGCCGACGAGCCGCCTTTCCCGATCGCCCAGCCGACGTTCCGAAAAAAATTTAGAAATTGCCGTTCCGTCAAACGCCGGTTCCTGCTATACTCCCCGAGAAAGCGAACTCGTCGCGCCGACGACGTTTTCCGCAACGCGACGCAGTTTTCGTCGCTTCAATAAAAATTTAATGTCGACGTAAATTTATCGTTTTAATATATATTTTTAAGCAATGGTTCGAATTATTAGCGTCGCTAATCAAAAAGGCGGAGTCGGGAAAACGACGACGGCGATTTCGCTCGCCGCCGGATTCGCTCGCGCCGGTTCGCGAACGCTTCTAATCGACCTCGACCCGCAATGCAACGCGACGAGCGGGCTCGGTTTCGACCCGACGCCGCGTCATCCCCTCGTCGTCGGCGCCTCGATTCGCGAAACGCTCCGCGCCTCGGCGCCGCTCCTCGACGTTCTTCCCGGCTGTCGTCGTTTCGGCGACGTCGAGCGTTTGGCCGCCGCGGACGACCCGAACCGCTTCGAGCGAATGACGCGCCAACTCGCTCGCGAAACGCAGGGATACGACTTCGTTTTGATCGACTGCCCGCCGTCGCTCGGGCCGCTGACTCGCGCCGCGCTCGCTTGGTCGACGGAGGTGCTGACGCCGATCCAATGCGAATTTTTCGCGATGGAGGGGCTCGTTCAAATGATCGAAGTGATCGGCGAGGCGATGCGTCGTCCCGGCGCCGCGCTCCAATACGGCGGGGTCGCGTTGACGATGTGCGACCCGACTTTGGAACTAACGCGAGAAGTGGAGCAAGAAGTGCGCGAATTTTTCGGCGAAATCGTCTTCAAAACGACGATACCTCGCGACGTCGCCGTCAGCGAAGCGCCGAGCCACGGAAAATCGATCGTCGACTACGCGCCCCGTTCGCGAGGAGCGCGCGCTTACATCGAACTTTGTATGGAGGTTTTGGAACGTGTCTAAAGAAAAACGTTTAGGTCGAGGGCTCCAATCCCTTTTGGGCGCCGTCGCGGTCGCGCAACCGGTCGCCGTCGACGCGTCGGAATTCGGTTCGAACGCCGCCGACGACGTCGCCTCGTCCGCGAACGCCAACGCTTCGAACGCCGCGACTTTCGGGACTTCCGCGCCCGGAGAAACGACGTTAAACGCCCTCGGCTCCGCCGTTTCCGACGCTCCGGCGACCGTTCCCTTCCCGACGTCGCCGACGCCGAGCCCGACGCGAACCGCCGTCGACGTCGCCGAAGACGAAAAAGAACGCGTGTTGGACGCCTTCGCCGTCGGTCGCGCCGCGTCGGAAGTCCCGCTCGACCTGATCGACCGCAATCCGTTCCAGCCGCGCGTCGACTTCGACCAAGCGGAGATGGAGGAACTCGCCGCCAGCGTCAAGCGACACGGGATGATTCAACCTATCGTCTTGCGCCGCAAGGGCGAACGCTTCGAAATCGTCGCCGGGGAACGCCGCTACCGCGCCGCGAAACTCGCCGGCTGGACGAACGTTCCGGCTTGCCTCCTCGACGTCGACGACCAAACGACCGCCGAACTCGCGTTGACGGAAAACATTCAACGCAAAGACTTAAACGCGATCGAAAAGGCCGTCGCGTTCCGCTGTTACCTCGACCAATACGGCGGGACGCACGACGAGCTGGCCAAGCGTCTCGACCTCGACCGCTCGACCGTTTCGAACCTGTTGCGTTTGCTCGACTTGCCGGAGGACATTCAAACGTCGGTGCGTCGCGGCGAACTGACGCAGGGACACGCCCGGGCGCTCCTTCCGCTCGAAGAATGGGATCAGCTCGAACTGGCGCGACGCATCGTCGACGAGCGTTTGAGCGTCCGTCAAACGGAAACGATCGTTCAAGAATTTTTGGACGGAGCGGAATTTTTGCCGCCTGAAACCGGCAAGAAAAAGCCCGCCAAACAAGAAGTTAGCCCGCGCGTTCGCGACCTTGAGCAACAGTTCCGGACTTGGCTCGGAATGAAGGTGAAACTGACGTCGAACGACAAGGGCAAGGGCAAGCTGGTCGTCCAATTCAACTCGAACGACGAATTCGAACGCGTTTACCAAGCGCTGAAACCGCGCGACTTCTAACGACGCAACCTTCGCCGCTTCCCGACTTAAAGTAAAACCGTCGTTCAACGACGCCGAGTCGAAACTTCAACGAAAAAACGCCGACGACGCCAAGTAAATTTCGAAGCGTCGCGGCGTTAATTATTTCTTGTCGCTTTAACTACTTGACGCCGCGTCGTTTCTTAACGGCGACGCCGTGCAAACCCTATTAAACGACGTCGCATCGCATTGCGTTATTGACGCCGAGTCGCGGTTACTCGCCCGCTTTCCCTTGCGCTTCGGCGCGACGTCGCATACAATCGGCGCCGATTCGCGCGGCTTCGTCCGACATTGCGTTTTCTCCCGAGATTAAACGTTGCAGCCCAAGCGTCCCGACGCCGCGTCGCGAACGCTCTATTCGTTAGTATAACGCCGCGCAAAGTCAAAAGCAAGCAAAA
>JAFYQR010000073.1 GCA_017559825.1 Thermoguttaceae bacterium
GACGGAACAACCCGGGTGTCCCAAGAACCCCGGATAGGGCGACGATTCGCGGCTCTTGCCGTATCCGTCTCGCGCCGTCGACCGGGCCCGCCCCCGACAAAAAAACGCCGTCCAAATCTTAACGACCGGACGGCGTTTTTCTTTGCGCTTTCGCTTCGCCGACGCGCCGTTTTCCGCGACGCGCCGTCGAAACGCTCGGGATTTTACGCGTCGATTAGAACATCGGCAGGTCGTAATCCCAGTAAATCAGGTAGAGAACGACCGTCAGCGCGACGACGACCCAACCGCCGATCTTCGCGCCCTTCGATTCCTTCAGGAATTCGGCTTTGCTTTCGTCGGTTTCTTGGACGAACGCTTCTTTGCGCGGGCAAACGAGCGTCATCAAGACCGCCAACGCGATCAAAACGCCGAACGTAACCGCCATACGGTTCAGGAAGTCGAGCGACGGAACGAAGATCGCCAGCGCGCCGTAAAGAATCGGGCAAGCGACGAGCGCGATCGCGCCGTAGGAGTTCGGAGCTTTTTTCATCCAGAAACCGACGACGAACGCGGCGAAGATACCCGGCGAAATGTAGCCTTGGAACTCTTGAATCGCCTTGAAGACGCCGCCGAATTTCGGGTTCGCCCACATCGGCGCGACGACGCAGCCGATCAAAACGAACGCGACGACCGCGATACGCCCGACCGAAACGAGTTTCTTTTGACGCGCCGCTTCGTCGAGGTTCTTGTTGACGAGGTATTCGTTGTAAATGTCCATCGAGAAGATCGTCGACGCGGCGTTCAACATCGCGGCGACCGAGCTGACGATGGCGCCGAGGAGCGCGGCGAGCATAAAACCTTTGAATCCGCCGGTCGGAACGACTTTCGCCATCAAGAGCGGGAACGCGGCGTCGTAGTCGCAACCGTTGAGCATCGCGCCGGTTTTCGCGGTCGGCGCCTTCGCTTGGATCGCGGCGAGTTTCGCGACGCGCATTTCTTCGTCTTTCATTCCGTCGTTGATTTTGCCCGCTTCTTTCGCGGCGGCGACGGCTTCGTCGAGGTTGACGCCGGACGCGGCGGCGTTGAACGCGAGGATTTCGTCCGCTTTTTCCGGATAGGTCAGCGCGAAGCTGCGGTTGAACGAGAAGAGCGTCGCGTCGGCCGTCGGATTCGCTTTGACTTCTTCGAAGCGCGCCATTTCTTTCGCGGACGCTTTATCGGCGTTCGCTTTCATATCGGCGCTAAAGAGATTCAGCGCGATCATCCCCGGGAAAATGACGATGAACGGAATCAAGAGCTTCATAAACGCGGCGAAAACGAGACCTTTTTGGCCTTCGCCGAGCGACTTCGCGCCCAAGGTGCGTTGAATGATGTATTGGTTGAGGCCCCAGTAGTAGAGGTTCGGAATCCAAATCGCGAAGATCAACGCGGTAACCGGAAGAACCAAGTCCCAGCTCGGGAGGTTCATGCGGAGTTTGTCGGCGTTGAGCGTCGAGAAACGTTCCCAAGCGCCCATATCGGCGGTCAGCTTCGAAACGGCGTCCGCGCTTCCGGCGGCGAGCGAGCTAATATCGGCGCTCCCGAGGGCTTTCAGCGAGAAGAAGAGAACGACCGCGCCGGCCAAAATCAGCGCCGAACCTTGGAGCAAGTCCGCCCAAGCGCAAGCCTTCAAACCGCCCGCGAAAATGTACAGCGCCGCGAAAATCCCGATGACCCAACAGAAGAAGGTCAGGTCGAGCGCGACGCCGCCGACCGACGCGCCGTCGAAGAAGACGGCGTAAGCCTTCGCGCCGGCGAACGTAACGACCGTGATGTTGACCGCGACGAGCATAATCATCATCATAATCGACATAATCGAACGCGCCGACTTATTATACCGAGTTTCCAAGTATTCCGGAATCGTATAAATCCCGGCTTTCAGGAAGCGAGGCAGGAAGAAAAACGCGACGATAACCAACGAAAGCGCCGCGATCCATTCGTAACTCGCGACCGCCAAGCCGATGTAGTCCGCCGCTTGGCCGGACATCCCGACGAATTGTTCGGCCGAAATGTTCGCCGCGATGAGCGAAAAACCGATTAGCCACCACTTCAAACCGCGACCGGCCAAGAAGTACGATTCGCTGTCTCCGCCGGAGTTGCGGCTCATACCGAACGCGACGAAAGCGACCGCCGCCAAAAACGCAAAAAAGACGAGAACGTCGGCGCCGTTGCCGAAAGCGCTCGCCGCTTGCGCAAAGAGGAAATTTGTCATCAAAAACACCTTTTCAAAACGTTTTCAAAAGAAAACGAACCGACGCGCCCTCGTCGTCGAGTTCGCGTCCGCCGTCGTTCGGCGTCGCCGCCGCTTTTTATTACGTCGCGACAAACCGCCTCCGACCGCTTTTCCGGCGCCGCCCAAACGTCGCCGGAAAAGCGGTGAAAACCGAGTCCGCCGCGTAATTTGCTCAATCCCGCGTTACTTGCTCAAGAAGAGGAAAACGCCTTTTTTGTTCCCGACCAAAATGTCCGCGACGCCGTCCTTATTAACGTCTTCGGCGGTAACTTGCGTGCCGACGCCGGAATTATCGTCGATTTCATGCGCGACAAACTCGACTTTCCCGTCGGCGCCGCGTTTCGTTTCCCACCAAATCAGGAGCGCCGGGTCGTTCGTGCCGACGTCGCCCTTCGAACCGTGCGCCCACCAACGCTTCCCGGTAACGACGTCGAGGACGCCGTCTCCGTTGAAGTCGGCCAACGCCATCGAGTGGAGTTGGCTCATTTTCGGATAGAAGTCGTCCGCCGGCTCGGTCGGGATCAGCCATTGCGCGTCGAAGGAGATCGCCCCGTCGGCGGCGCGCTTTTGAATCCAGCAGACCAGCCCGTAAAGATGGCAATGCCAAGCGGTGAAGACGTCGTTCAAACCGTCGCCGTTGAAGTCCGCGACGAGCATATTCGACGGCGCGTCCGCGAACTTGAACTCGTGGAACTTCCAAGGAACGGCGTTCAAGTCTTCCGGTTGTTCCCACCAACCGTCCATTTCGAGGAGGTCGGGCCGTCCGTCGCCGTTAATATCGCCGACGCCGTTCCCGTGGAAATAACGTTGATATTTCGGATTTTCGTTCGAAACCGCGACGAAGCGCCAAGGCTCGTTCGCCTTTTCTCCGCGGTTCGGGAACGCGATTCCGTACCAGTTGTTGCGGTTGAAAACGAGTTCCTTCGTTCCGTCGCCGTCGACGTCTTCCCAAGCCTGCGACTCGTTCCCGAGTTCGATCGTCGACTCGCGCGCCGTCCAAAGACGGTCTTCCCCCTTCGGATTTTCGTACCAATAACCGGTAACGCCGGGGTGCGGGCAAAGAATAAAGTCGTCCCAACCGTCGCCGTTCAGGTCGTCGACAAAGTTAACGAAGGAGTTCGAGTACCCTTCCGGGTCGTATTTCGCGTCCCCTTCGTAAATTTTGTACTCTTTTTTGAAATCCGGCCCGGCGTACCAATAGTGTCCGGAAAGCACGTCGACGACGCCGTCTTTGTTGAAGTCGCCGAAGGCCGCGCCCTCGCTGCGGTACCCCTCGAAAATAACGATTTTATCGAATTCGGGGTTTTTAACGACTTTTTTCGCTTCGTCGGCTTGAACGGAAAGAGCCGCCCCGACGACGGCGCCGAGCGCAAACGTCGCGACGGTGGAACGCAGAATCGAACGTTTCATCGGTGAACCTCAAAAAAACGGAACAATGCGGAAAATAAACGCGGCGAGCCAAGCGAAACGTCGCTTTCTCGCGAAAAAACGGTCAAAAACGGTCGGCGAAGACTCGCGATCGCCGTTTATTAATTGTATTAATTAATATTGACAAAATCGCCGATTTTCGACTCGTCGCTCGACGACGAACGCCGCCGCGTCTCGACGAACTTTTTTCGAGCCGAACCGCCGATTCTCTCATTAAAACAGAGACGCCCGCGATTTTCAAGAGCCCGCGAGCAAAATTTTCAAAAAGATTAGCGTTTCCAACCTCGCCAGGCCGCGCCGCCGTCAAAACAAATCGACTCGGCGCAAATCGCCGTTTTCCCCCAAACCGCCTAGCTTGCGCAGACCGCCCGAACACCGCGTTTCTCTAAAATCCGCGACGCTAACGGGAAATCGTCCCCGAAACGCTCGCCGTTTGTCGCATTTGAAGCGCCCGAGCCCGCAAATTTTGAACGAGCGGATCGTTCGGATCGCGAACCGTCGCCTCGTTCAACGCCGCCAACGCGCCGTCGATTTCTCCCCGAGCGAGCCGCGTTTCGGCCAAACGCAGCCGATACTCGACGACTTCCGGCGCCGACGCCGACGCGACGGCGAACGACTCCTCCGCTTCGAAAACGAGCCCGAGTCCGCAATACGCCTCCCCTTGCCCGGCGAAAATCTCGGCCGGCTCGCGGTTGACCGGATAGAGCCGCTCTAAGTGTTGCCAAGTCGCGAGCCCGGAGTCGAAATCGCCGATCTCGTTCTGAATCGCCGCGATTTCTCGGAGCAAACCGCGATCGTCGACCGCGAAATGCGCCGCTCGCTGAAAGTCTTCGAGAGCCGCCGTCGGTCGCCCGAGCCGCCGCGTCGCCTTGCCGCGCAACTCCCAACCGATCGCGCTTTTCGGCGTCAAATCGACGATTTTATCCGCCCAGGCGACGGCGTCCTCCGGTCGATTCGTTTCGAGCGCCTTTTCGCCGAGCGAGCGATAGAGCGCGACCTCGACGTCGATCGTCGCCCTTTTCTCCGCCGCCGCCTCCAAAACGGCGACCGCTTCGGCGCGTTTGCCGAGCTTCCAAAGCGTTTCCGCGTAATAGAGGCAAGTCTCGACGTCGGAATCGTTTAACTCGACCGCTTCGCGCAAGTTTTCCTCCGCTCGCGCCAAGTCGCCGCGCTCGAAAGCGACGATTCCCTCGCGACTGAGCGGCAAACTCTTCGACGCTTTGCTCGTCATTCGATAGAACGGAACGTTGCGGCACCCGCCGACGCCGACGCAGAAAACGCCCGCCAACGCGAGCGCGAACGCCGTCGACGACGCGCTTTTCCGCCGTGTCTTTTTCCTTCGAATCATACGAACCGGCGCCGCCGTTTCCATCGTTAAAGTTTTCTTATTCCCGCATGCGACGACCGCCGCTCGGCGCATCGTAACCAATTTTCCGGTTTGACGCCAGCCCAAAACCGCTCGAAACGGCGTCGATTTTTCGTTCTTTCGCGCAAAACCGACGCCGTCGTTTTTTATCGCGACCGAAAAACTCGTCGTTTTTGTTTCGAATTGCCGTTTTCACTGCAAAAAGCGCCGCGCCTACGTCGAAAACGCGGGCCGTCCGCGCCCGACGCGATTTTCGCTCCCCGCCGGTCGACTCAAGAAACGACGAACGATTTTCGCCCGCTCAACTCGCCCTCGCCGCCCCGCCCCTTGGAATCCGCCGATGAAAACGCGC
Source organism: Thermoguttaceae bacterium (assembly GCA_017559825.1). Taxonomy (GTDB): domain Bacteria; phylum Planctomycetota; class Planctomycetia; order Pirellulales; family Thermoguttaceae; genus RUG369. Next base: position 5,398 of record JAFYQR010000073.1, read on the forward strand.
CTCCTTTTCGCGCTTAAATACGCGTTTTTCGCTTTTATCGCCTTTACCGTTCCCAAAATCATCGTCGACTCCGGCCGTCTCGTCGCGCCGCTGGAACGCTCGACGACGCCGACGCGGAACGCGGCGCCGCCGAAAAAACGCTCCTTTTGGCCGTTTCGCTTTCTCCAAGCGTCCGACGCGCCGCCGCCCTCCGCCGAGACGCCGCTCGCCGCCGGCTCGCCCGGAAACGCCGAATTTAACCGATTCGACCGATTCGCCGCCCCCAAACGCGCCGATTACGCCGGTCGAAACGGTTTTAACGACGTCGCTCCTCCCGAAACCGGCGCCGCGTTCGGCGACGAGCGTTCGTTATCGCCTTCTAGCTTCGCGCCGAGCGGCGACGCTCCCTTTTACGCCCCGGAGCCGAGCGGCGGCTCGCCCCTGTCCTTCCTCGATTTCGAGCGCGCGTCGTCCTACCCCCCCGACTCGTTCGCTCGCTTCGCGGAATCGGAATTCGCGCCTTCCCGTTCGGCCTCGTCGTTCGGCGCCGACGCGACGCCCTTCGCTCCTTCGACGCCGCGTTTGTTCGAGGAGCTCTTCCGTTTCGGCCGCTCGCCCGCTTGGCTCGTCGAAAATTGGCCTCGAGTCGACGCGGTCGCGGCGGAGGACGGGCTCGTCGGTTACCGCGTCGCCGTTTCGACCGGCGCCGAAAACGACGATCTCGTCGGGGTTTACGCCGCTTATTTCGACGCGACTTCCGAGCGGCGAATCGAATTTTCGGGTCAAACGGGCGATTATCGCAAAATTCTCCGATTTTTGCAACGAGAATACGGCGTTTCGCTCTCGCCGCGCTCGAGCGCCGAACGGTTCGTTTACGAGTCGACTCTTTCGAACGGACGCGGCGGCGCGACGCCAGGTCGCCTTGTCGTTCGTCCGTCGCGAGTCTTTCTCCGCGGCGCCGAAAAATCGTTTTTTGAGGTTGACGTCGTTCTCGAACGTCCCTATAATCGCTAAAATTACTACGAAACGACGCGACGCGCCGTTCAAAAAATCGCCTCTCGAAGGAACCGCCGATGCGTTTGCCTATTTTAACGTCTTTAACGGACGCCGCGCTGCAAAATTTTCCGCCGTCTCGCCGACGCGCGGCTCGAGCCGAACGTCCGCGTTCCCTCGGCGTCGTTATTTCAACGTACAATAATCCCGCTTGGCTCGAAAAAACGCTTTGGGGTTACCTTAATCAACGTTTCGACCGTTTTCCGCTGGAAATTTTGATCGCCGACGACGGTTCCGGCAACGAAACCGGCGCTCTTATCGCCCGCGTTCGCGCCGAATCGGGCGCCAATATCAAACGAATTTGGATTCCCGACGACGGTTTTCAAAAGTGCCGCGTTTTGAATCTCGCCGTCGAAGCCGCGGCGTCGGAATATTTGATTTTTACCGATCAAGACTGCGTCGCTCGCCCCGACCTTGTCGAAACGCACTACCGCGCCGCGCGACGCGGCTGGTTCGTCTCCGGCGGTTACGTCAAGCTGCCGCTCGAGTTGAGTCGGGCGCTAACTCGCGACGACGTCGAGTCGGGCCGTTGTTTTTCGCTCCGTTGGCTCCGGGAGCGCGGTCTCAAAACGCGCCCGTTTTCCGCGCCGAAAATCGTCGACTCGCCCTTTCTCGCCGCCTTGTTGAACTGGTCGACGCCGACGCTCGCTTCGTGGAACGGTTGCTGCAGCTCTTGTTGGAAAGACGATATTTACAAAATTAACGGTTTTAACGAGGACATGCGCTACGGCGGGCTCGACCGCGAGTTCGGCGAGCGGCTCGCGAACCTCGGCGTTCGCGGCAAGCAGCTCCGTTACTCGCTCGTCAATCTTCACCTCGACCACAAGCGTCCCTACGCTACGCGGGAGTCGATCGAGAAAAACCGCCGAATCCGCGCCGAAATTAGAAAAACGCGACAAATTCGAACGCCGAACGGAATCGTTAAGGAAGCGTCGCCCCCAACAAATTGACGCGTCGTTCGATTTTCCATCTCATTCTCAACGTCGCGAATCCATCGACGAGACTGCTTTTCTAAAACAACGAACGTTTGACGCGAACCGTCGGGGGCCGCGAAAAAGTTTTTTGCGCCTTTGCAAGCGAATTCGTTCGTCGCGGTTGGGAAGTCGGCGCGGTTTACAACGATTTTAGCGACGCGACGCCGGTCTTTTCGCTCGATCCGCTCGTTCGTCTTTTCAATTTGAGCGGTCGCGGTCGGCCGCCGCGTTCGGCGGCCTATCCTTGCCGAACCGTTCGAACTTTCAAACGGTTCTTTTTTTCAATCTCGCTCGCTCAACGCTTGTTTAAGCGCGACGCGCCCAACTCTTCGCGACTCGCAACGCCGCCAACAAGCCCCAAAGAAGCGCGAATCCGACGACCGCCAAGCCGGCGAGAAAGAGCGGATCGCCGAAAAACGGCGCTAAATAGTCGTCAAACCATTCGCGACGCGCTAAATACAAAGCGACGCCGCCGCAAAGGAACGGACCGTAAGGTATCTCCGGCGCGTCGTCGGAAAAACGTCTTAAAAACCCGAAAACAAGTCCGAAAAAGGGCGCGACGAAAAACGCGACGACGGCGCCTTGCCAACCGACGAACGCTCCGATAACGCCGAGCGCCGCGACGTCGCCGAACCCCATCGCCTCGACGCCAAGCGCCGAACGCCCGATAATCCGCACCGCCCAAATAATCGTCGCGCCGACGAGAAGTCCGACCGCGGCGTTCGCCAACGCTCCGGACGCCGAAAGCGCCCGGTCGAACGCCGTTCTTCCAAGAAAAGCGTTCCCCGTCGGCTCGATCTCGGCGAAGGTCGCCGCGCTCGCGTCCCCCCAAACGACGACGGCGATTCCGACGAGCCCGAGCGCCCAAAACGCCGCGAGAACCGGGGTTAGCGTCGAGCGCCGCAGTCGACGGCAAAAGATCGCCGCCGCTTTTCTAACGCCGAGTCGTCGCGCCGGAAACCGCCGTTCGAGAAGCGCGAAATTCCAAAACGTCCAAATCGCCGCGATTCCCGCAAAAACGAGTCCGCGAACGACGCCGAGCGACGAGCCGAGTCCGCAAGACTCGCCGCAAACCGCCGCGAAGAGGAAAACGTCGTTCGTCGACGCCGCGCCGGAAAGGTCGAGCGGCCAAGAAATCGGCGCGACCGTCAAAAACGGAAAAACCGCCGCCAACGTTAGCCCAACAACCGCGCCCGGGATCACCGCCGCGTCCGGAATGATATAATCGTCAAAGTCGACCAGCGTCATACAAAGCGCGAGCCAATAAAGAATCGTTTCCGCGCCCCAAAACGCCAGCGCGCGCCCCGCCTCCGCGTCGGAAGCGACGCCGTCGGTCAAAACGCCAAACCGCCAAGTCAAAAGCGCCGCGAAAAACGCCTCGACAATCAACGGACGCAACCAAAAGAGCCGGTTTTCCCAACCGGGAAGCGCCGCGAAATCGACCGCCGCGCCGTCGTTTTTACGCGGCGTTTTTTTAGTTTTCGCGTCGTTTTCCGATTTTCCGCAACGCAAACGCGCCGTTTCGAACCAACCGACGACCGGAATCCGCGCCGCCCAACTCCGCGCCGGCCCGACGACGTCCGCCGGGAAGCGCCGCCAAGGCGAACGGCAACGCGGCGTCCAACCGAAACGGTCGACAAAATAATTCGCCGCCGCCGCCAAAACCGTCCCGAACAAAAAAACGACGACCGCTTGCGCCGCGCCGGGCGTCCCGGAAATCCAATTCAACACAACCGCTCTCCTCGACGCGCAACGCTAACGCCGCTTCAAAAAAAACCAAAACGTCGCGTCGTTTTCAAAATCAAGCGCCGCGACAAAAATCAACCGTCAAACCGTCCTCAACGCAAAAGAGCGCGACGTTTCCGCCGCCGCGCTCTTTAAAATACGCCGAATTTTACGGTTAAACCGCTCAGTCGACGAAAGTAAGGGTCGCCATAATCGAGTTATGGTCGCTCGCCGGGCGTTCTTTGCCGGTTTTCGGGTCTTTGTGCAAGTCCGGGTTGATTTTGAACTTTTCAACGACGCACTTGCCGTTGACGAAGACGAAGTCGATAATGCTTCCCTTCTCGACCGGAATGCGGCAGAAGTTGTTGAACGTGCGCGGTTGAGCGATGTCGCGGATTTTCGCGACTTTGTTGGCGTCTTTCAGCCCCGGAATGTCGTCGACGCCGGTCGTCATAACGCGGTACGCTTCCGATTTGTCGTTGACGTTGAAGTCGCCGGTAACGAAGAACGGACCGTTCGCGCCGATGATTTCGTTCAGCTTGCGCATAATCAGCTTCGAGCTTTCCTTGCGAGCGATCGTCCCGACGTGGTCGAAGTGCGTGTTCGCGTACGCGAATTCTTTACCGGTCTTTTTGCAACGGAATTTACCCCAAGTAACGGTGCGGTTGCATTCGGCGTCCCAACCTTTGACGCCCGGTTTGTCCGGGGTCTGGCTCAGCCAAAAGGTGCCGGAGTCGAGGAGTTCGAGCGCGTCTTTCTTGTAGAAGATCGCCATATGTTCGCCCTTGCGCTTGCCGTCGTCGCGCCCGACGCCGATCGACGCGTAATCGGTCAGCGTCGCGTTGAGGTAATCCATTTGAACCGGCGTCGCTTCTTGAACGCCGAGGAGGTGCGGATCGTCTCCCTTCACGACGTCGACCAGCGTTTCCTTGCGGAGATCCCACTTGTTTTCGCCGTCGCCGTCGTTCGCGACGCGGATGTTAAACGACATCACGCGCAAGCCGTCTACCGGCTCGTCGGCGCGAAGATTCGTCGAAGAAATAACGGAAACGGCGGCCAACAACGCCGCGCAAACGCTCGTCCAACGGATCAAACGCATCGTAAAATTCCTTTCGTTTTACCTACTTTATCGTCGACGCCGACGTTCACGAAACGCCGACGCGTTAAAAATCTTAAATTCGTTAAATTTTTCCGCTTATTCAAGCGTCTTCCGGGTCGCAAAGCGCGGAGGTCGGCGTTTGACTCGCGCGGCGACGACCGCTTCTCGGCGGCTTTTCAAGCGGTTTAATCGTCGACGGAATCGGTTCCGACGCGTATATCGAACGACGCAACGCGCCCCCCCGTCGCCCGCGCCGCGCAAACGTTCGTCCCCGACGCCGCCGTCTCGCTTGTCTCTATATTACTATAAAACCGAGCCCCGGTCGCGCCGACGTTAAAATCGACGCGACCGCCCAATTAACAGCGGCGCGGCGCCCGTCGTCGCCGTTAAACTCAACCTAAGCGGCGTCGCTAATTACTTTTTAAGGCCGTCCAAAATCGGACGCAAAACCGCTTCGAGCGCGTCCGTTTGGCGGCACATTCCCAAATCGTTCGGGCGCCGCGCGTCGACGGCGACGTCCGAATCGAAGTTAGGGCGAAA
>JAFYQR010000074.1 GCA_017559825.1 Thermoguttaceae bacterium
CAATGATCGCGAAGGATATGAAACGCGGCGACATCGTCGTTTACAACGGCGCGCCGATTATCGTCGAAAACCTCCAAGTCCAAACTCCGTCCGCCCGCGGCGCCGCGACCCTTTACAAGTTCCGTTGCCGCAACCTCATCACGAAGGACAAGGTCGACCTCAAACTCAAAGGCACGGACATGATGGACGAAGCGGACTTCCGCCGTCGCGCCGTTACGTTCAGCTACGCCGACTCGTCCGACGTTTATTTCCTCGACTCCGAAAACTACGAGACTTACAACATCGCGAAGGAAGATATCGCCGACGAGATGAACTACGTTAAAGAAGGTCTCGAAGGGATTTTCGCGCTGATTTACGAAGAACGCTGCGTCGCGATCAACCTCCCGACGACGGTCGAAATGCTCGTTACGCAATGCGACCCGGCGGCTCGCGGCAATTCGGCGACGTCGCGCAGCAAACCGGCGACGGTCGAAACCGGCCTCGTCGTTCAAGTTCCGGAATACCTCGAACAGGGCGAAATCATCAAGATCGACACCCGCACCGGCGAATTCTTGGGTCGCGCCAACAAGTAACGGCGTTTCTCGTTCAACCGCCGACGCGCTCGTCTGGGTTCGTCGGCGGTTCGAGCCGTCGTCGCTCGCGTTTCTTTTTCGATTTTTTATCGCTCTTCTTCACGACGCTTTGTCGACTCTCAATCGGCGCGGCGTTCTCAAACGACGAAAGGACGGGAGTTATGGCGACCGGAGCCGTCGCGGCGCTCGATTTTCTTCAACATCCGGAAAAGTATCCGATTTCGCCCGTTTGCGTTGTTTTCGGCGACGAGGCGTTTCTGCGAGCCGAGGTCTTTCGGACGATTCGCACGCTCGTGCTGCCGGACGACGAAGCCGATTTTTCGCTAACGCGGTACGACGGCGCGACGGTTAGCTTCGTCGAGGCGATTCGCGAAACGTCGACGATGGCGATGTTCGGCTCCGGCAAGCGACTCGTTCAAATCGAATCGGCTGACGCGTTTATTTCGCAAAACCGCGACCGGCTCGAGACTTACCTCGACGAACCGGCGACGTCGGGCGTTCTTCTTTTGCAACCGAACTCTTTCCCGAGCAACCTGCGCCTTTACAAGAAAGCGGTCGCCCAAGGGCTCGTCGTCGACTGCAAAGCGATCCCGCAGAAGCAGATCCCCGGTTGGCTAACCCGTTGGACGCCTAAGAGTTGCGGCGCAAAAATTTCGAGAGACGCGGCCGAAACGCTCGTCGAACTCGTCGGCGACGACTTGGGCGCGCTCGACCAAGAGGCGAAACGACTCGCGCTCCTCGCTTCGCCGCCCGGCGAACTGACGGTCGAACTCGTTCAAACGCAGGTCGGCGCTTGGCGGCAAAAGAAGGTTTGGGACATGATCGACGCGGCGCTCGGCGGCGAAACGGCGGAAGCGCTTCGACAGCTCGACAAACTCTTAACGGCGGGCGAGGCGCCGATCGCGATTCTCGCGCAAACGGCGGCGACGCTTCGCAAGCTGGCGGCGGCGACCGAGCTTTTCGTCGAAACGGAGGCGGCCGGCGCGGTTCCGAACATGACGACGATACTCGACAAAGTCGGCGTTAAACCCTTCTTTCGCGGGAAATACGCCGATCAACTCAAGAAATTGGGACGGCGGCGCGGCGAACGGCTGGCGGCGGCGCTCCTTCAAGCCGACGTCGATCTTAAAGGCGGAAGCCGAAGCGACCCGAGACTGACGCTCGAACGCTTTCTCGTTCAATTCTCCAGTCCGGAAATGCGCCCGTTCGGAACGCTCCGCTAAGCGACGTCCGGCCCAAACCGGCAAGACAATCGAAAACGCCGTTCCTAAACCGCGTCGTTCGGCGAGTTAGCTCGCGATTTTCTTTTCAAGAGACGTCGCCGCGCCGGTCGCGACCGCTCGCGTCCAATACGCCGTCGCCTCAAAATTCTCAAAGTTCGTCCAAAGAAGGCTCCGATGTTCGCGCAGCGTCAAACCGGTCGTCGGCAGGCGACGCTCGGGCGCGATCTCGCAAGCCGGGCCCAACACAAAGTCGCGCCAAACGGCTCGCGGGTGCGGAACAATCAGCGTCGGCGACGACAAAACCAAGTCGCCGTAAAGAATTACGTCGAGATCAAGCGTTCGCGGCCCCCAAAAGATTCGGCGAACGCGCCGCGCCTCGCGCTCGATTTCCTGCAACGCTTCAAGAAGCTCGAACGGCCCGAGCGTCGTTTCGAGCGCCGCGACGGCGTTCGCAAAAAGCGGTTGCTCGCTCGGCCCGCCGACCGGAAACGTTTGCCAAATCGAGCTAACCGCTTGAATCGTCGTCGTTTCCGCCGTCGTCTCGGCAAGAAGCTCGACGGCGCGGCGAATCGTTTTGTCGGGAGCGCCCCATTCGGAGCGCAAGTTCGAGCCGAGCGCAATCAACGCCGACGTCGACGCCGCGTCGTGCGATTTGCCGCAAACGCTCGAACGCACCGAACTCGCCGAACCGCCGTCGCCGCGCCCACCGTTTAAATCGCGCCCGTCGCTCATTTTATCTTTTGTCGCCCGCTCGATCGGCGCTACTCGGCGCGAACGGCGCTCAAGGCTCCGCGAACGACTGAGCGCATGAACGAACCGGACGCTTTTTGGCCGGTGAAGAGCTTGTACTGCAGGCACGCTTGACCGACGAACATCTCGACGCCGGAAACCGTTTTGCACCCGCGCTGACGCGCCATCCGCAAGAGATACGTCGTTTCCGGGTTGTACACCGCGTCGAAAACGACCGTTCCGGAACGCAGCATTTGCTGCTCCATCGGCGATTCGTCGACGTTCGGAAACATCCCGACCGACGTGCAGTTCGCCAAGACTTGCACGACGTACCCGCCGCGATCCTCCCAACGGCAGAACTCGCAGTCGAAACGCTTCGCCAACGCGAGCCCCTTCTCTTCCGAGCGAGCCGCGATTATCACTCGAGCGCCGCGGTCTTTCAAGCCGCGAACGACCGCCTGCGCCGCGCCGCCGGTTCCAAGAACCATCGCGCTCGCGCCGCTCAACGGGCTCGCCGCGCCGACCTTGCGCCCCATCGCGGTTTCGATCGCTAAGAGCGCGGCCATGTAGTCGGTGTTGAAACCGTTGAGCTTGCCGTCCGGGCCCCACACGACGGTGTTGCACGCGCCGATCGCTTGCGCCGCCGAGTCGATTCGCCCGTTCAACTTCTTCATAATTTCGACTTTATGCGGAATCGTAACGCTGAGGCCGGCGACGTCGAGCTCCGGCGCGCGGTCGATAAACTCGCTCAAATCCTCCGGCGCGACGCGGAAGGGCACGTACGCGCAGTCGAGCCCCATCTCGACGTAAGAACGGTTGTGAATCGCCGGACTGAGCGAGTGCTGAACCGGATCCGCGACGACGCCGAAGATTTTCGTCGACTCGGTAATATCGTCGTAACGATAAAGGTCGCGCAACGTCTTATAATAAAGAAGTCCCGGCGCGAGGATTCGTTTCTCGGAGAACCCGGCGTATGTGTAAGGACAGCCGAACTTTTTCCCGAGAACGCGAGTGAACCAACCGTGCTCGGTCATCGAAATTCCGAGCGTTTTCGGCTCGCCCGCGGCGATTCGCTCCGGAGCGTTGACGCGGCGCAGGAAGTCGACGAGCCGGAAAACGTCGCCGATATTTTTCGGCGTTACCGCGATTTTCACGACGTCCGGGTCGCACTCGGCGATCATTTTTCGTCGCAAACCGTCGAGGTCTTCCGGCGTTTCCTTCATATTGTGGTAGCTGACGACGCGCTTCGTCTTGCCGAAACGCGGAATTTTCGGGGCGACGTCGACTTCCAAATCGACGTAATCGACGCCGGAAACGATCGCCTCGCGTAGGAGCCCGAGCCGCGCTTCCTCGCTCTCGCGCCACTGCCCGCCGTCCTCTTTGCGCCGCGCGGTCGCCAAAACGACGGTCGGCCGATTCGGCAGCAAACGGTGAAGCTCCGGTTTTTTCCGCAGGTAGTCGAGCCGCAATTCGACGAATTTCACGCCGTCGTCGGCGAGCTTTTGGTGCTCCTCGATCATTCTTTTATGGCTTCCGCACCCGATCGTAACGCAAATCATCGTCGTTTCTCCCTTGCGATTTTCACTCGTCGCCGACCGACTTCTTTCGCGCTTCGTCGGCGTCGTCCCTAAATTATACCGAAATCCGCGAAAAAAAGAAAGGGGGCGATTTTCTTCGCGACGATTTTCCTCGCTCGCCGCTCGCCTCGCCGTCCCTTTAATTCGCTTTATCGTTAAACTCTCGCCGAGCGTCGCTCTCCGCGCAAACGTTAAAAGAAACGGATTATGCTCGCAAAAGCGATCGTTTGGAAAAAAACGATAAAAATTAACGGGACGCGTTAAGATAATCGGAGGCGGCGCTTGCGTCGTTTCCAAAAATGAATATAATCGAGTTTCGTAAAGCGTCGGCTTGGAACCGACCGCGCCCGACGTGAGAACGCGTAGAAATTTGACGTTTTTGAGCGTTTCGCGTCGAAAATAACGAAAAAACGGAGCGTTTCGCTCGAAACGTTGAATTTTTCGCCGCCGTTGGCCGACAAAAGCAAAAACCGCCTCGCCGCGTCGCCTTGAAGGAAGAGTTTCGATGTATTTTTCATTAATCGACAAAATTGACGAACTGAAACCGGGCGACTCCATCGTCGCGACGAAATCGCTGTCGATGGCCGAGGAGTATTTGCGCGACCACTTCCCGAAGTTCCCGGTGATGCCGGGCGTGCTGATGATCGAAGCGATGACGCAGGCGTCCGCTTGGCTCGTTCGCGTCGGCGAAAACTTCGCGCATAGCGTCGTCGTGCTGAAAGAGACGAAAAACGTCAAATTCGGGCAATTTTTACAACCGGGTCAAACGCTCGTCGTGTCGGCGAAAATCATTTCCGACACGGAGAACGAAACGGTTGTAAAAGCGCAGGGCGCGATCGAAGGGCAAGTCCGCATTCGCGCTCAACTGACGCTCGCCAAGTACAATTTGGGCGATCTTTCGCCGCATCGGGCGTGTTTCGACGCGAAAATCGTCGAACATTTGAAGGAAGAGTTGGCTCTTCTCTGGCCCGAGACGCCGAACCCGCTCGCCGACTGAGCGCGGCGCCCGATATTTTAGATTAACTCGTTTTCGAGCGTTCCCTATTAGGCGCTCGTCCACTATTAATAATAAGGAGAGCCTTCAATGGCGACGAAAGAAGAAATTTTTGCCGCGGTCGCGGAAGTCCTGGTCGATTCGTTGGCCGTCGACGAAGAAGAAGTTACTGCGGAAGCGACGTTGGTCGACGACCTCGGCGCCGAGTCGATCGACTTGCTCGAAATCGTCTTCAACCTTGAAAAAGCGTTCGACGTCAAAATCGACCGCAGCGAACTTATTCCGGAAGACCTTTTCACGAACGCGGAATACGTCGTCGACGGCAAGCTCACCCCGGCCGGGCTCGCGATTCTCGAAGAACGCCTCCCGAACGCCAACCTCGACGCTTTCAAACAAAACCCGATGGTTCAAAACATCGCGAAGATTTTGACCGTCGGCGATTTGTGCAACGTCGTCGAACAAAAATTGGCCTGATTCGCGCCGATTTTCCCTCGAATCGCCGGCTCGCCGTCGCCCTTACGTCGACGTTCGAGCCGCGATTTTTACGCCCTTGGCCCACTCCTCGACGGCGAACGTCGGCGAGAAAACGCGAAAAGCGAACCCACGTTATGAACTGGTACTGGATCGATCGGTTTACCGTCTTCGAAAGCGGAAAGCGAGCCCGCGCTCTCAAAACGATCACGCGCGCCGAAGGGCATTTGCGCGACCACTTCCCCTTCCACCCGATCGCGCCTGCCTCGCTGATCGTCGAAGGCTTGGCGCAAACGGCCGGCTTAATGGTCAACGAAGCGATGAAGTTCGAGAAAAAAGTCGTGCTCGGGAAAATCCCGAAAATCACGTTTTTCGAAACGGAAATCGTCCCCGGCGACGTTCTCGAATACGAGGCGGTCGCCGACTATATCAACGAAGAGGGCTCGATGGCGACGGTCTCCGTAACGCGCGGCGACCAAAAAATCGCCGAGGGCGTCCTCGTCTTCGCTCACCTCGGAAACGAATTTGTCGATAAAAAACAATTTGCCGACGGCGACCTTGAAGACTTGGTGCGCGCTTACGGCATGTACGACGTCGGCGTCGACGCGAACGGCGACCCGCTCCGCGACCCGTCCCTCGCCTAAAACCGTTTCCGACGAACCCGCCCGCGAACGCCTTGCTTCGAACGCTCGGCGCCGTTCGTCCTCGCCTTCCCCCACCGTTCGTTAAAATCGTTTCGTTCGTCGCGATCCGTTCGTCGTTTTCGGTCGCCGTTCGACGAGACGCCCTTTGTTCAACGCCGTTCGACGCCGTTTTTCGCGCGAACGCAATGTTTTGCCGTCAAAAAGGATTTTCGCCCATGAGTCGTCGAGTTGTCGTTACGGGTATTGGTTTGGTTACGCCGCTTGGTTCCGACGTGGAAACGGTTTGGAAACGCTTGCTCAACGGCGAATCGGGCGTCGGGCGCATCACGCTTTTCGACGCGTCGAATTTCGCGACGCAAATCGCCGCCGAAGTCAAGGATTGGGACATTTCCGAAATCGGCGAAAATCCCGAAGACTGGAAACTTCAAGACCGCCACACGAAGTTCGCGATCGGCGCCGGTTATCGCGCGATGAAAGACGCCGGGCTCCTCGGCGACGACGGGACGAACCTCGATCCGGAACGTTTCGGCGTTTACACCGGAGCGGGCGAAGGCGCGCAAAACTTCGACGATTTCGCCGCGATGACGCTCGCCGGGCTCGAAGGCGAAGGCGATTTCGACGAAGCGAAATTCATCGCCAAAGGTCTGGAAATCCTCAATCCGGTTCGCGAGCTCGAACAAGAGCCGAACATGCCGGCCGCGCACTTGGCCGCTTACTTCGGCGCGAAAGGCCCGAACGTCAACTGCCTCACCGCCTGCGCCGCGAGCGCGCAAGCAATCGGCGAAGCGGTCGAACTTATCCGCCGCGACGAAGCCGACGTCATGATCGCCGGGGGCGCGCACTCGATGATTCACCCGTTCGGCGTCACCGGCTTCAACCTCCTCACCGCCTTGAGCGTTTCGAACGACGAGCCGGAAAAAGCGTCGAAACCGTTCGACAAACGCCGCGACGGTTTCATTCTCGGCGAAGGCGCCGGGATGCTGATCCTCGAAGAGCTCGAGCGCGCCAAGAAACGCGGCGCGAAAATTTACGGCGAAATCGCCGGATACGGCGCGACGTCCGACGCCTACCGCATCACCGACATTCACCCGGAAGGCCGCGGCGCCATCAGCTGCATGAAGGCCGCGCTCGAGGACGCCGGGCTTACCCCGAACGACGTCGACTACATCAACGCGCACGGCACGAGCACCGGCGTCAACGACCGCGTCGAATCGCTCTCGATCCGCGAAGTCTTCGGCCCCCGCGCCTACCAAATCCCGGTTTCCAGCACGAAGAGCATGACCGGCCACCTGATCGCCGCCGCCGGAGCGACCGAGTGTATTTACACGCTTCTCGCGATTCGCGACAATATCGCGCCGCCGACGATCAACTTCGAAGTCCGAGACCCGGACTGCGACCTCGACTACGTTCCAAACGTCGCTCGTCAAGTGAAGATCGACGTCGCGATGAGCAACAGCTTCGGTTTCGGCGGTCAAGACGTTTCGCTTTTGGTTCGTCGTTACGTCGACTGACCTTGCGCCGCAACCGGTTCGCCGCGCTTGATTTAAAGTCCGCTTATTGAACGAATTCGTCGTTGCGATTCCGTTTCGTCGAGCGGCGCGACGCGACGACGATATTTTTATCGACGACGGGCGCTTCGGCGTCCGTCGTTTTTTCTTCTTGCAAACGCGTCCTTTCGACGCGTTGGGAAAACGTTCCGATGACGAAATTTTTTATCGCCGGGCTAATGCAGGGCTCGATCGTTCGCGAGGAGATTCACTCGCAAGATTACCGCGCCGAAATCAAACAAGCGTTGGAAGCGGCGTTCCCCGACGCCGACGTTTACGACCCGTTCGAGCGCAATAAGGATTCGCTCTTTTACTCGCCGGAAACGGGCAAAAAAGTCTTTTTGGGACACAATCGCATGTGCGGAACGGAAATCGACGTTTTGGTCGCGTTCGTTCCGGAGGCGTCGATGGGCACCGCGATCGAAATTTGGGAGGCGTGGCGCAACGGCGCGCTGATTTTGTCGATTTCGCCGATGGCGTCAAACTGGGCGATTAAGTTTTTAAGCGACGCGATTTATCCCGACCTCGCCGCGTTCCGCGCCGCGCTCGATTCCGGCGCCGTCGCTCGTCTCGTCGCCGAGCGTCCGCGCACCGGGCCGCGTTCCTTTTAGCGTCCGTCGCGCCGCCGCTCGTCCCTTTCAACGGCGGCGATCGTAATGATTTTAACGATTTTGCGTCGCCGTCGATGAAACGTTTTTGGATTCTCCTACTCTTCGCCGCTTTTCTAACGCGCCTCGCCGCCGCTCTTTATTGGGACGATCGCGTTCGAAGCGCCGCGTTCGTTCCCGGCGTCGCCCCCTCTCCAACGTTCGCAACTTCCCCGACGCCGACGCCCCCAACCGGCGAAACCTCCCCGATCCCCCTAACCGCGCCGACGCCTCAAACCGCCGAAACCTCCTCGACGTCTCCGACTGACGGCCCGTTTTTCTTCGGCGACAGCGATTCCTACTGGAAGCTCGGCCGCGCGTTGGCGTTCGGGCGCCCCTACCGTTTCGACGAAGAACGGCGTTGGGAGATTTTCCGAACTCCCGGTTATCCGGCGCTGTTGGCTCCGCTTTTTTGGACGTTCGGCGAGAACCCGCCCGTTTTCGCGGCGCGATTCCTCGGCGTTTGTTTCGGAACGGCGAACGTCGGGCTCGTCGGGCTTCTCGCGTTCGCTTACTTCCGACGGCGCTCGCTCGCGGCGATTTCCGGCGTCGTCGCGGCGTTCGAGCCGACGCTCGTTTTCGAAAGCGTTCTCGTATTGTCGGAAGAACCGTTTTTAACCTTCGCGCTCCTTCAACACCTCACCGCGCTCGACGTCGCCCGGCGATTCGGCCTCCTCGCGCCGTCGTCCGCCGAATTTTCGCCGTCAAAACCGGTAAAATTGCTCGATTCCGCCAATTCGCGCCCGCGGCAAGCGTCAAATTCGGAGAACGCGCCTCAATTTTTCGCCGTCGACGCGCCGCCGTCGCTCGCCCGAGCCCTCCTTTCGGGCGCCGCGCTCGGCGTTCTTTCGGCGGCGACCGTTTACCTGCGTCCGAGCTGGCTCTACTTCCTCCCGTTCGCGACGTTTTTCGCGTTCGCGTTTCGTTTTTTTGTTTACTCAACGGAAAAGCGCGCTCGCCGTCAAATCGTTCAACTCGACGCGACCGTTAAACTTGCCGCAAAACGCCGCGCTCTTCCCGCTTTTCTCCTTGCCGCCGCGACCGCCGTCGTCGTTTTCGCCGCCGCGCTTTCCCCTTGGACGTCGCGCAACTATCGCCTAACCGGTCGCCCGATCGCGACGTCGCTCCAAATGGGCGCGAGTCTTTACGACGGTTGGCGCCCCGGCGCAGACGGTTCGAGCGACATGCGATTTGTCGACGAGTTCCGCCGCCTCGAAACCGAATCGCCGTCCGGCCCGCCGAGCGAACATTTTGAAATCCGCCTCGACAAACGACTTAAAGCGGCGGCGCTCGATTGGGCGCGTTCGAACCCGAGCGTTGTCGCCCGCCTCGCCGCCGTCAAACTCGCTCGACTTTGGAGTCCGATCCCGCGCGAGCCAGCCTTTTCGACGCCGGCGCTTCAAACGCTCCTCGCGGTTAGTTTTACCCCCCTTCTCGTCGGCGGACTTTGCGGATTTTGCCGGTCGTTCCGCCGTCGCGGCGCCGCTTGGACGCTCCTTATTCCGGCGCTTTACGTCTCGGCGCTCCATTCGATTTTCGTTTCGTCGATTCGTTACCGCGTCCCGATTCTTTACGGCTTCGTCCTTTTGACTGCGTTTTTCGTCGTTTCGACGCTCGACGAACGCCGTCGACGGCGAAGTTAAGCTCGCGTTTCGCCCTTATTAATTAACGCGGCGTTTCCTCGACGTTTTTTACCGCGCCAAGAGCGTTCCGTTTCTTTGCGTTATTCGCGTTGTATCGGTCGTAGGAACGACGCGTTTCAAGCCGAGGAAAAATCCGCGAAAAATCGTTTCGGCGGCAAGTTGGCGCTGGAAAAATCGCCGCCTCGTCGTTATAATAAAGGAACGTTGCCTTTTGTTCGGTCGAGTCGTCGATTTTTTCGCGTTCTCGTCCGCCTCGAAAAACGACGCGACGCTTCGTCGAACCCTCGAGCGCGCGGCGTCGAAACGGAACCTTAAAAAAGATTCGCCATGAGAATCGCAGCCTCCAACGTTCGGAGAAATACAATGCCGCGTTTATCGTCGTTACGTCCTCTTCGCTCGCTCGCGACTTCGGGCGTTTTGTCCGCCTGCCTCTTCGGCGCCGGCGTCGCTTCGTTCGCGCAATCTTCGTCGGATTATCCGTCGACGACGCCCCCCGGTTATCCGACCTCGACGCCTCCCGGCGGCTACGGCCCCGGCGCGTCCGGCCAACAAGATCCGAACGCGTTGCAAAACGTCCCGAGCGGAATCAAACGCTCCGACGTTTCGAGCGTCGTTCCGCTCCAAGCGCTTCTCTATTCGGACGTCGATCAAGTTCTTCGCGTTAATTTCGCGAAAATCGACTACGTCGGCTTGAACGATTTCTTCGGCGAAGTCGTCGACAAAGGCGTCGGGTCGATTCAATCGACCGACTCTTACCGCGTCAAGCTCCGCGATTACCAAAAGAGCGAACTGAAAGCTTCGTTCCGCGCGATTTTGTCCGCGATTCAAAATTTCGCGACGCAACAACTTTTCGCGAATAAAATCGACGAAGCGTACTTCGTTAAATACGCGACCGGCGAAGCGGACGCGACGACCGTCGTCGCGGTTCCGACCGACGGTTTGAGCGACGCCGATCAAAAACTCGCGCTCGAAAAACTCGAAGCGCAGTTGAAACCGATCTCGCTTTTCAATCGTTACGGTTTTATCGTCGCGGTCGTCGACCATAAAAACGTCTCGCAACCCGATTTGAAGGCGATTCAAGAGAGTTTCCTCGCGCAAGCGCAACTCGCCCAAAACGGCGCGGGTTACGGCGCTTCGAGCCCGTCGAGCTACGGCTCCTCCGGCTACGGTTCGCAAACGGTCGCGGGCGTCCCGAACGCCCTCAACCTGCCGGACGCTCTTTACCGCGAGTACGTCGCGGCGGTCGAGGAAGCCCAAACGAACGCGAAAACGGAATCTCGCAAAAAAGTGTTGCCGTTCGTTCGCCGCCGTTTTGAAAAACCGGCCGACGCGGGTTCCCCCTTCTTCGACGCGTTGAAGCAAACGGACGGAGCCGCGCTCGCCTTCGTCGTCGACGCCGACGGACTCCAAGCCAAAATCGCCGAGGACGCGCAAAAAGCGAAGCAAGTCGACGCCGCGACCGTTCTCGCCGGTTCCTTCGCCGCTTCGGACGCGGACGCCGACGAAGAAAAAGCGTTCGACTTGGAAACGCTCGCGTCGCAATCTTACGCGAAAGGTTTCAAGACCGCGACGTTCGCCGCGTCGCTCGTCGGGTCGCCGAAACTTGCCGTTATCGTCGCGTTTGATTCTCCGGAAACGGCGAAAAAATCGGCCGAAGCCGCGACCGCCGCGCTGACGGTCGCGAAACCGCTCGCCGCGCGTCAACTTATCGACGCGACGAAAGGAAACGCCGACGCCGACTTGACGCCGCTCGTCGACGCCGTTTTCGAAGGGCTGAAACCGCAAGTCGCCGGTTCGAAAGTCGCCGTCGTCGTCGATTTCGACGTTCTTAAGCAAAACGCGCCCGCGCTCGTTCCGCTCTTTGGCGGCGTTGAAACGAAGTCGGCGCAAGAGATGGAATCGGACGGCATCGACTGGGATCTCGGCGCCGAAGGCGAAGAAGCCGACGAAGACGCCGCGACCGACGACAAAGCGGTTGAAAAAGCCGCTCCGGCCGCCGACGAAGCGGAAGACGATCCGTTCGCCGAAGAAGAAGCCGACGCGCCCGAAGAAAGCGCGCCCGCCCAAACCGACGAAGACGATCCGTTCGCCGAAGACGAAGAAGATCCGTTCGCGTAATCCGCGCCGCGACTTTCTCGCGCTTTGTTTTCTCGCCGACCGTTTCTCGACGGTCGGCTTTTTTACGCTCCGAGGACGCGTTTCGACGCTCTCGCTCGCTAAAATTTCATCGATCGTTCCCGACGCTCTCGCCGCTTCGCTTTTACTCGTTCGAAAACAGTCGCCGCCGCGCTTAACGGCAACGCTCCCCGCCCTTTTTCTTTTGAAACGCAAGCGCAGTCCTCGCTTTCGGTTCCTATCGTCTCCTCGGCAAGACGGGTTTCGCGTCGCTCTTGCGCTCGTTACACGTCAAGCCGTTCCGCGAACGTTCCGTCGAATCGTTCGGAAAGCCGCGCCGGTTCTCGTCCGTTTCGCGTTTTCCGCGCGAACGTTCCGCCGCCCGTCTTTCGTCGACGAAGCAAGAAAAAACGAACGCCCCCCGCTGTCAACGAGGAGCGTTCGTTCGACGCAAAATCCGAAATCTAACGAATCAGGCAAGGTCGCGGTCTTCGAAAAGCGCGAGCGACAGCAACATCGCGACGCCGGCGAAAAGAAGCGAATAAACGCCGGCTAATCCGACGTAACCCCAAGACACCGAACGGTTCATCGCGATCGCCGTCTCCATATTGAAGTGCTCGAGAATCGGCAGAGCCGCGCAAATCAAGCTCGCGAAAAAGCCGACGATCGGCATTCCCTCGACTGCGCTCGACGCGACTAACATCGGCGCGACGTGCCCGAGCGCGTAAATCGTCAAACAGATCGTCAGGTTCGGCAGAAGCGGCAAACGAGTCGAAATCGCGATCGAGATCGCCGTCAAAACGATCGTTTCAAAGTACGCCAAGCACAGACCCGGCGCGATTTTGACGACGTATTGGTAACACTCGATCGCCGTCGGCAGCTCTTTCGCCGACTCGCGAGCGTCGTACACCAGCTTGTAGGCGACGGTGTTCATGAAAAAGATTCCGAGAATCAAAAAGAGCGCGGTAACGGCGATCATGACGCCCAAATATTTGCCGAAAACAAACTTTTGCCGCCCGACCGGCTTCGCCAAAATCATCAGCGCCGTCTTCCCTTCGATTTCATCGGCGATCGACGAGCTCGCGGTCCAAATCGCCAAGAAGACGCAGACCAACTTCACCAACGTCAGCCCCTGCGACACGACGATTTTCACGTCTTCGCCGAGCGTGTGGTACGGCAAAAACGGAAAAATAAAGAGCCCGAAAAGCCCGAAAAGCGTCAAAATCAGAAACAACGGCTGCAGCAAGGTCTCCTTCGCGGTTACCCAAGCGATCGCGCCGCACTTCGGAGCAGCGAAACGGATCAACGCGACGACGACAAGAAATATCGCGACGACGACAAGCGCGGCGACGTCGATTTGCGACGACGCTTTGAGCCAAGCCGGAACCCCGAAAAGAGGCGTCGCGGCGGTCGAAGTCCATTGTAACGCGCTAACGGCGGCATTCATAATCGTTAAACTCCTCAAAATCAATAAATTTCGCAAAAAGTCCGTTTCAAATCGGACGCGCTCCCTTCGGAACGCCGACGTCCGCGGAAACGGCTCGTCCCCAACGCCGCGCCTCGACGCCGGAACGCCCGTTCTCTATATTTTAACGTCAAAACGCGTTTTTGGCAAGAAGCGAAACGCAAGTCGCCTTGTAAAAGACGAAAAAACTTCTTATAATGAAGAGTCGAAAACGGAAAGTCGCGGTCGCGCCGATTTTAACGCCGTCCCGCTTCGCTCGTTATTCGTTTCAAACGGCGTTTGTTTTCGCCCTTATTACTAGCTTATCGACCAAATCGACGGCGGCTCATGAAGAAGACGGTTTCCACGACGGTTCGCGCTTGGCTCGACGGATCGGCGCAAGACGCGGCGGCGACGACGTTTCGCGCGGCGGCGACGCCCGTTTCGCTCCCCTACTCTCTCGTCGTTCGACTGCGCGGTCGCCTTTACGAGGCCGGCCTCCTCCGCTCGTTCAAAGCGCCGCGTCCGACGATTTCGGTCGGGAATCTAACGCTCGGCGGAGTCGGCAAGACTCCGTTCGTCGCTTGGCTCGCGGAATATTTTCTCCAAACCGCCCGAACCCCCGGCCTTATCAGCCGAGGTTACCAAGCCGAGCGGCAGCGCAAACTCTTCGCCCGCCTCGACGCCGAGTCGAACTCCGCGCCGTCTTCCCCGTTCGTCGCGTTTCCCGATTCCGTCGATTCTTCTCGTTTCGCCCAATTCCTCCAATTCAACGACGAAGCCCGCGAACTTGCGCTCCGTTTGCCGTCGACGCCGCATTTTCTCGGCTCGAATCGAGTCGACGTCGCGTCGGCGCTCGTCGAAGCGCGTCCGGACGTCGACGTTTTGCTTCTCGACGACGCGTTTCAACATCGGCGAATCCAACGCGACCTGAACGTCGTTCTTCTCGACGCGCTGAACCCGTTCGGCGGCGGCCGAGTCTTTCCGGCCGGTTTTCTCCGCGAGCCGCTTTCCGGTTTGGCTCGCGCGGACGCCGTTCTCCTTAACCGCGCCGACCTAGTTTCGCCGGAGCGCCGCCAAGCGATTCAAGAGCGAGTTCGCCGTTTGGCGCCGTCCGCGCTTTTCGCCGAAATTGCGCAAATCCCTCGTTTTATTTATTCCCGCGTTTCGCCGTCGAACTCCGCGACGCTTAAAAACGTCAAAATCGACAAACACAACGCCAGCGGAAATCGCGAGAACGCCGTCGGATCGCTCGTTCGGGAAGACTTCGCCGATTGGGCTGCGTCGCGACGCGGCGGACGCTTCGTCGCCTTTTGCGGGCTCGGGGCGCCGTCCGGATTCCGCAAGACGCTCGAACGCGACGCTTTAACGCCGCGATCGTTCGTCGCGTTTCCCGACCACCGCGCTTATTCGGCGAGCGATTTTTCGACGCTCGAAGCGGAGGCGGAGCGAGTCGACGCGGACGCTTTTTTGACGACGACGAAAGATTTCGTCAAATGGAACGCGCCGACGTTCGCGGGCCGTCCGGTTTTCGCGTTGGGAATCGGCGTCGAATTTTTGAGCGGCGAAACGGCGTTCCGAGCCCTTCTCGCCGAGCGTTTCCCCAACGGCCAACTTCGAAATTAATCGGCGAGGCGAGGTTCCGTCGTTTCTCGTCCGGCGTCGCGACGCGACCGACGAAATCGCGCCCGTCGCCGAACGTTTTCCCCTCCGAACGCCGACTTCAAATTCGTTTCGTTTTCCCGCTCCGCTCGACGAACTAAAACTCAAATCGCGCTCAACGTTCGCTCGACGAACCCAAACGAAACGAAACGACGTTCGTTTCAAACGACGCGATTCAACCGGCGCAAGAGTTGTTTCCGCGCCGACGGCGCGAACGAAACGACAAAAAATCGCCAAAACGCCCTTTTCCCCCCTTGCGCAAACGTTTTTTCGCGTTATAATGAGCGTAGCTTTTTCGAAGGAGAGCGTTTTCGTTTTCCCTTGCGAGCGCCTGTGGCGCAATTGGATAGCGCATCGGTCTTCGGAACCGAGGGTTGGGGGTTCGAATCCCTTCAGGCGTGTTTTTAAGGTTTTCCTAGCGTTGTTAGGAAAACCTTTTTTTATGCCTAAACTTCCGCTTTTATGCCTAAACTTCCGCTTTTATGCCTAAACTTCCGTTTTTATGCCTAAACTTCCGCTTTTATGCCTAAACTTCCGCTTTTATGCCTAAACTTCCGCTTTTATGCCTAAACTTCCGCTTTTATGCCTAAACTTCCGCGTTTTTAGAGTTTGCGCTTATTTTAGCATTTTTCGTTCGTTTTAGTTTTGCGCTTAAAATCGCCGCCCACTCTCGTTTGCGACCGTTTCGCGACCTCTTCCGATTCTTCAAAACGGTTGCGATTCGATTATCGCTCGTCTTTTCATTCCTCCCTCAGACGGCTCGACGGCAAAAACGCTTGACCGCGCCGTCGTTCCTCGTCAAAGCGGGCGTTTCGATCGTTCTCGACGTCTCGCAAGCCGAGTAATCGCGAAACTTACCTTGCTACTTTTACCTCGCTTAAGCCGAACGCCAACGTCGGTTCGTTTCGCGCTTTCGACGTTTTTCCACCCGAGCGGCCCGAACGTCCCGCCGACGAACGGCTCGGCGCGCTTCCTCAGGCAAACGACGTCGGACGCCGTTCCGCTCTCGATCGCGTCGGCGGGCTGCGGCGAACAATGCTCGCTCGCCTAAACAACGAACGCAACCTCTTTATTTAACGGAGCTTATTCCTCCGCCAATCGCTGCGAGCGTCGTCGCGAAATTACGTCGAACGCTCTTTTTCGCCGTTTTTTTAAGGCGACGTTTGAAAACGCTTGCGCGGCGCGGTCGCTCCGGGTATAATAGACGCGACGGAAGCGGCGGATTGGCGCGGTTTCTTGCCTTTCGCCCGTCGTTTCCGTCTTAACCTCGGCAATTTTAACGCGTTGCGACGTTCCGTTCGTCGCGGTCGCTTTTCCCCTATTTTAGGAGACGCTTTATGAAAAAAACGCTCTTCGCGGCCGTCGCCGGTTTTTGCGCGACGACGGCTCTCTTCGCGCTCGCGCCGCTCGCTTCGGTTCGCGCCGACGATCCGGCGCTCGCAAACGAATACGACGTCGTCGTTTACGGCGGAACCAGCGCGGCGATCTCGACCGCCGTCCAAACGAAGAAGATGGGCAAAACCGTCGTCGTCGTCTCGCCGGACGTTCACCTCGGCGGCCTCTCGAGCGGCGGGCTCGGCGCCACCGACTCCGGCAACCGCGCGGTTATCGGCGGACTGTCGCGCGAATTTTACCATCGACTTTGGCTCCACTACCAAAACGAAGACGCTTGGACGTTCCAAGAAATGCCGCGTCAAAACGGCATCCCGGGCCAAGGCGGACGCGGTATCGACAACGAAACCAAGACGATGTGGGTCTTCGAACCGCGCGTCGCCGAGAAGGTTTTCGAAGATTTTGTCGCCGAATATAAGATTCCCGTCTTCAAAAACGAACGCCTCGACCGCGAAAACGGCGTCGCCAAAGAAGGCGCGACGATCCGCTCCATTACGACGCTTTCCGGCAAAAAGTTCGTTGGCAAAATGTTTATCGACGCGACTTACGAAGGCGACCTGATGGCCGCGGCGGGCGTTTCCTTCACGACCGGTCGCGAGTCGAACTCCAAGTACGGCGAAACGCTCAACGGGATTCAAGTCAAAAACGCGATTTATCACCAATTCGAAGGGCCGGTCGATCCTTACGTCGAGCGCGGCAATCCGGAAAGCGGCCTCCTTCCGTTCGTCAACGCCAAAATCAACGGCGCCGACGGCGAGGGCGACGACCGCGTTCAAGCGTACAACCTCCGCATGTGCCTCACCAACGACGAGCGGAATATGGCGCCCTTTGAAAAACCTGAAAATTACGACGAAAAACAATACGAACTGCTCTTCCGCTCCATCGAAGCCGGTCAGACGATCTTCACGAACTTCTCGCCGATGCCGAACTACAAGACGGACTCGAACAATAACAAAGCCGTTTCGACCGACTACATCGGCGGCAATTACGGTTATCCGAACGGGACTTACGAAGAGCGCGAAGCGATTTACCAAGCGCACCTGAATTGGCAAAAGGGCCTGATGTGGACGCTCCAAAATCACCCGCGCGTCCCGGAAAAAATCCGCGCCGAGTTCCAAAAGTGGGGCCTCGCTAAGGACGAATTTACCGACAACGGCAACTGGTCGCGTCAGATGTACATTCGCGAAGCGCGCCGTATGGTCGGCGACTTCGTCGTGTCGGAGCGGCACTTGCGTTACCTCGACGACACGCCGCGCTCGGTCGGGATGGGCTCCTACAATATGGACTCGCACCACATTCAACGCTACGTCGACGTTACCGCCGACGGCAAGCCGACCGTCCGCAACGAAGGCGACGTGCAAGTCAACCCGGGCGGCCCGTATCCGATCGACTACGGCGGGCTTCTCCCGAAAAAAGCGGAGTGCGACAACCTGCTCGTTCCGGTTTGCGTCAGCTGTTCGCACATCGCGTTCGGTTCGATTCGGATGGAGCCGGTCTTTATGATTCTCGGCCAAAGCGCCGCGACCGCCGCCTGTTTGTCGCTCGACGCGAAAGTCGCTCCGCAAGATCTGCCGTATGAAACGTTGCGAGCGCGCCTCCTCGAAGACGGTCAAGTTCTCGAATACGGCGACCGCCCGAAACCGATTCGCTCGCGCGAACTTTCGGCGACGACGCTCGACTCGAACCAAGCGACGCTCGACGGCGTTTGGGTTCGCGGTTGCGTTACGCGCCCGTTCGTCGACGACGGCTACCTGCACGACGACAATAAAGATAAAGACGGCAAGTCGGTTCGTTTCGACTTTAACCTGCCGAATCCCGGAGTTTACGACTGCCGTATTTCTTATTCGGCGCACTCGAACCGCGCGACGAACGTTCCGGTCGTCGCGAAATCGGCGCTCGAAACGGTCGAAGCGACGGTCGACCAAAAGGCGAAACCGGCGATCGACGGTCTTTTCGTTTCGATCGGCAAGATCAAAGTCGGCGACGACAAAAAAGCGTCGATCGAGATTTTCGCGAAAGGAACGAACGGGCACGTCATCGTCGACGCGGCGCAAATGATTCCGGTCAAATGACTTGCGCTTAACCGTTAGCGAACGCGCTCAACAAAAACGCCGTCGGAACGCCGATTCCGGCGGCGTTTTTCCTTGCGTCAAAGAATATCGCAAGTTCAATATATTAAAGACTTAAACGCTTCTCGACGTTTAGGCGTTTTTCTCCGCCTTCGCGGCTTTTTCGACGAAGTGCGCGTTCAGGAGTTCGGCGGCCTTCGACATAATCGACGCCGTGTGGCGCTTGCAACGTTCGCCGACCAATTTCTTTTGCTCGTCGTTCGCGGCTTTCATCCAAGCGCCGCCCATCTCGCGGCAAGTCAAGCCTTTAGCGACGACGCGAAGAACCTCCGGCGCGTTCTCTTGTTCCGGAACGTACTCCGGAAGCGGCGTTTCGCGAGCGTATTCGCCGAGCGCCGCCGCCAACTTGCAGACGTCCGCGTAATCGTCGAGGAAGCAGCTGAAGAACATAACGCCGCCGGCAACCGCGCCGCAGAGTTCCTTCAAACGGCCGAAGCCGCCGCGAGCGCAACGGAACGCGACGAACGGGCAAGAACGAGCGACTCGCGCCGCCTCCGCGTCGACCGATTCGACCGCCGACGCGTACGCCATAACGCCGCCTTTGAACGCGCCGTAAAGGCAGCCGCCCGCGTCGTAATTCTCGTAAACCAAGCGGCCGACTTCCTTTACGTCGAGCGCGGCGAAACGCCAAACTTCGTCTTTCGTCGCCGTTTCCTCCGCGTATCCGAGGTCGCTCAACACCGTTCCAAACGCGGCCAAACCGAAACCGGCCGCCAACGCGTCGCGCCGAGAAATTTTCGTCATTTTAATCGTTCTCCGTTTCGTTAATAAAATAATCAAAACGCGCCGTCGGGTTTTCTTGTATCGAAAGCTCGCGACGTTTCCTCATTTTCACTTATTATACGCCGTTTTCAAGTCGAACGCAACCCCGACGCTCGGAGGCGCCGCCGGCTCGGCCTTCGTTTGCAGCGATTTTAGCGATTTTAGCGAAAAAATCGCCGAAAAACGTTTTTCCCCCCGCCCTCGTCTTAAAAAAAACTTGAACGCGGCGGCGTTTTGCGTAAAATAAATAAACGGCCAAAATTTTAACGACGTATTTTCGGAGGTTTCGCTATGTTCTCCGTTTCCCCGCTTTTCTCAACCGCTCAAAACGCTCAAATCGCGGAAATTGCGCAAAATCTGCAATTCTCCGAAGTTTCCGAAACGCGCCTCATTTTCCAACTCGCGCTTTCGCTCGGACTCGGTCTTTTAATCGGTCTGCAACGCGAAAGCGCGCGTTCCGGTTTCGGGGGCGTTCGCACGTTCCCGCTGATCGCCGTTTTCGGAACGCTCGGCGCCCTCGCGTCGACTCGCTTCGGCGTTTGGATATTGCCGTCCGGGCTCCTTTGCGTCGCGTTGATCGGAATCGCCGAACGCGCTTTTTCGTTGGCGCGACGTTGGATTCGCGCCGCCGAGCTTAACGCAACCCGTTTTAGCGCAAACATTTCCAACGACTTTGCTTCGACGCTCAATTCCGCGATAAAAACCGGCGCCCTCCAAGCCCTCTCCGAAAACGAACCGCTTCCGCGACGCGATTTCGGCGCGACGACGCTCGTCAGCGCGTTGGCGACTTACTGCGTCGGCGCGATTTTGGCGAATCCGGCTTGGACGCTCGTCGGGCTGGAAGCGGGCGCGATCGTCGCGATTTTACTCCAATTTAAGCGGAAGTTGCACGATATTTCGGCGGCGCTCGGCGAACGCGACTTGAACGCGATCATGCAGTTCGCGCTTGTTTCCTTCGTCGTTTTGCCCATTCTGCCCAATCAGAACTTCGGGCCGTTCGACGCGTTTAATCCTTTCGAGGCGTGGTTGACGGTCGCGCTGATCGTAGGGATGAGTTTGGCCGGTTACGTCGTGTACAAGTTTCACGGGGCTAACGCGGGCGTCCTCTTCGGCGGCTTCGTCGGCGGGGCGGTTTCGAGCGCGGCGACGACGACGAGTTATTCGAAAGCGGTCGCGACCGGAGCGACAAGCCGAGACGTCGCGGCGGTCGTTATTTTATTAGCGTCGGCGACGCAAACGGCGCGAGCGTTGATTTTAGAAGCGTCCGTTTCACAAGAGTTTTTCTATCGTTGCGTCCCGGCGTCGGTCGTTTTTATGGCGGCGTCGATCCTGCCCGCGCTTTGGATTTGGCGCCGAATCCGACGCGAACCGCCGCAATCGAGCGGCGTTTCGGAGCAGAAAAACCCGACGCAATGGAAGACGGCCCTAACTTTCGGCGCGCTTTACGTCGTCATTTTGTTCGCGATTAAGGCGTCGAACGCGCTTTTCGGCAACCTCGGCGCTGTCGCGTCGGTCGCGATTTCGGGTCTCGTCGAGATGAACGCCGTCGCGCTCTCGGTCGCGAGATTGGCGACGACCGACCCGGCGACAATGCGGGACGGCTGGAAATTGATTATGATCGCGTCGATTTTCAGTTACCTTTTCAAAATCGGCGTCGTTTTTTCGATCGGCGGCTCGCGGTTCGGTTGGAAAGTCGTCCCGCTCTTCGCGATTCCCTGCGGCGTCGCGCTGGCGTCGGTTTTATTCTTTTAACCGACGCAACATTAGTATTCGCAACGCATTAACGCTAATACAAACACGGTTCGCAGCGGCGTCGTGTCGGAGTCGGTTTTGTTTTTCGACCGACGCGACGTTTGACGCCGCAACACTTTAACAGTCGACGCAAAAACGCGGCGCCGTTCGCTCGAAAAGGCCGTC
>JAFYQR010000075.1 GCA_017559825.1 Thermoguttaceae bacterium
ACCTCCGAATATTGGCAAAACCGTTGGTCGGAAGAAGAGCGTTCAACTTGGTTACATCGCGTCGGCAATCTTGTTCCGCTTTCCGGTCGTAAAAACTCCAAAGCGCAAAATTTCGATTTCCCGAAAAAGCGCGACGCCTACTTCCTAAACGACGCAAAAACGTCGCCTTACGCGCTAACCGCTCAACTTCTCGCCGAAACCGATTGGACGCCGGCGATTGTTGCAACGCGTCAAAAACGTCTTCTTACGGCGTTCGCTAAACATTGGAAACTCGTCGGTTGCGACGCTCCGCAAGAAAAGGTCGTCTCCGACGTTTCCGGCGACGCCCAATCGCAGCTCGCGGCGCAAAATTTCCGTCTCGACTTTTGGTCGCGTTTCAGCGCTAAATTACTTGCCGCGACCGACTTAAAGTCGACGCAAACGCCGAGCGCCGATCGTTCCTTCGACGTTCGTTTGGGCGCGTCCGGAGTCGCGCTAAGCGCCCGTTGCCGTTTCCTTCAACGAGAAATTGAGTTGCGACTTTACTTAACTTCCGGCAAGAAAGCGCTTTATCTTCCGGCGCTCGAAGCGAACCGCGCGACGCTTGAAAAACTCGCCGGGCGCCCGCTTGATTTCGCGCCGACCGCTCCCGGCAAAGACCAAGTTATCGTCTTGAAAACGTTCGACGTCGAACCGGGCGACGCGGCAAGCGTCGAAACCATCCTCGAACGCTTAACCGAAGCGACCGCCGCGTTTCGGCAAACGTTGCGTCCTCTCGTCGCCAAACAAGCCGAGAACGTTAAATCCATTTCGGTTTGGACGCTCGAAAGCCGTCCTTTTTACAACGATTGCCGCAAACTGTTCGAAGAATTTCGCACGGAAATCGTTCGACGCTTTCCCGATATTAGACAGGATGTTCGCAAACTTTACGTCGCGTTTAGCGCACAAAAAAGCGTCGTCGACGTCGAGTTTCAAAAGAAGGGCTTACGTTTGCACGTCAACCTGAAATTCCCGGAAGTCGTCGACCCGGACGGCGTTTGCCTCGATCTTACCGGCAAGGGCCATTGGGGTTCCGGCGACGTCGGCGTTTACGTTCGAAATCGCGCCGACGTCGACAAGGCGTTACGCATCGTCGAGCAGTCGTATCGCAAGAACTCTTGACGGCGTTTCAACGCGTCGCGCAACCGCGAAACGTCGCGACGCAACCCGTTTTACCGCAAGTCTTGCCGCGTTCGTTGTTTACTTAAATTTACCCGAATTTTACTCGATTCACCCGATTTTCCCGTTTTCATTTTAAGGAGCCCAAACGATGTTTTTAAGCGAACTGAATCGCCGCGATTGGTTGAAATCGCTCGGTCTTGGCGCTAGCGCCGCCGCCCTCGGAGCCGTCGGGTTGACGCCGCGCGACGCCGCCGCCGATTTCGTTACTCAAAAGGACAAAACGACCGGAAAACTCCTCGACGGCTCCCAAGCCGTTCCTTGCCAACTCGGCGAAAGCGGCGTCGTTCGCCCGTCCGCGGTCGTTCCGACGATCTCCGAAACCGACGTTCTCGTCGTCGGCGGCGGCCCGGCCGGTTGCGTCGCGGCCATCTCCGCCGCTCGCGCCGGAGCGAAAACGACGTTAGTCGAGCGATACGGCCACTTCGGCGGCCTCGCGACCGGCGGGCTCGTCGTTCACATCCTCGGGCACTGGACGAAAGAGGGCGATAAAAAAGTCCAAGCGACCCAAGGAATCGGCGAAGAAATGATGAAGCGGCTCGAAGACCTCCCGCAAGGGATCGTCAACCGCGATTTCGGCCGCAACCCGACCCTCGACGCCGAAGCGTACAAATATCTGCTCGTCGAGATGATCACCGAAGAAAATATTGAAGTCTTCCTCCACTCTTGGGCGATCGACGCGATCATCGACGACGAACCGTCCCCGGAAACCGGAAACCCGGTCGTTCGCGGCGTCGTTATTCAAACGAAACTCGGCCCGAAAGCGATTTTGGCGAAGCAAATTATCGACGCGACCGGCGACGGCGACGTTTTCGTCCCGGCGGGCGCGGCGCACACGCAACGCTTGTACAACATCGGGCTCCCGTACCGCATCGGGAACCTCGACCGCGCAAAACCGGAGCAAGGCGCCAAACGTCCGCGCTTTTTGGGCGACGTCACCCCCGTCGCCGGCGTCCGTTGGGTCAATATGACCGGCCCGTCGCTCGACGGCGTCGACGTTAAAGTCTTGTCGGAACTCGAATTGAAACACCGCAAGCAAATTTGGAAGCAAGTTCAAGAAGTGCGCTCGACGCCGGGTTACGAAGACGTTTACCTGATGGAAACCGCCCCGCAAATCGGCGTTCGCGTTACTCGGGTCATCGAAGGCGTCGCGACGCTCAAACTCGACGAAGCCCGCGCCGGGAAGAAATTCGACGATTGCGTCGGGATCGGCGGCGCTTGGCACGGCGACCATATCGGTTGGCAAATCCCGTTCGGGGCGCTCGTTCCGAAGAACGTCGAGAACATTTTGACGGCGGGCCGCTCGATTTCCGGCGAACCGGCGATGTCGGACGTTATCCGCGTCATCCCGAACTGCTGGGTCAGCGGACACGCCGCCGGGGCCGCCGCGGCCGTCGCCGTTCAAGACGGAACGCTCGCTCGCGCCGTCTCGATTCCGAAAGTTCGCGCCCTCCTGAAAGAGCAAAAGGCTTACCTCGGCGAATGAAACGCACCGCGCAACCGTTAAAATCGACGCGACCGAACGCCGCGCCGCCGTCCCAACCGCTCGCATCGACCGCCTCAACCGTCGCGAACGCTCCGCCGTCGCCGTCGAAGTTCTCCGTTTCGTTCCGCCGACTCGGCGTTTGGGCGTTTCGGATCGCTTTTCTAACGGCGACGCTCGGCGCTTTTTCCGTCGGCTCGACCGAACTCGCAAGGGCGGCGGCGCAAACGTCTCCGCTCGTTTTCCTCGTCGCGCTTGCAAACGGAGCGGTTCCGTTTCCAAGCGCGGCGGCAAGCGGTTCCGTCGGTCTTTTTCTCGGCGTCGCGTCGATTTTTTCGGCGGTCGTTTTCGCGCTAACTCTTTTTAAGAGGCGTTTTTACTGCCGCTTCGTTTGTCCGTTGGGAACGGCGGTCGACGCGGCGGCGCTTCTGCGTCGGCGACTTTTCCCGCGACGTTTCCGCTTCCTCCGAACTGGTTTCGTCGTTCGTTCGCCGCGTTTCGCTCTCTTCTTCGGCGCGCTGACGCTCGGCTCGCTCGCCCTTTCGTCGATTTTCGGCGTCTCGTTCGCCGGACGAAGCGCGCTCGAACTCGACCCGACGGCGCTCCTTTCCCGTTGGACGCTCGACTTGCCGACGTTCGGCGTTCTCGGCGGCGTCTTTTTGGCGGCGTTCGTCGCGACGCCGCTCTTTTGGCGGTTTCACATTTGCCCCTGCGGCGCGTTGCAAGACGTTTGTTTCTTTGGGTTGCGAACGCTTTTTCGCCGTCGCTCGGTCGCGACGCCCGCCGAAACGCCGCTTGCCGACGCAACCGTTAAAACCGCTAAAACCAACGTTTCTTCCTCCGACGACGCGACTTTGTCGACCGAACCGCCGGCCGCCGAAACCGCTCCGTCGCGCCGTCGTTTTTTGCGAACGGTCGCCGTTTTCGGGTTCGCCGCCGC
>JAFYQR010000009.1 GCA_017559825.1 Thermoguttaceae bacterium
ACGAAGCGCTGTTTGCGGCGGATTCGGCGTCGCGTCGCGGCAAACTCGGCGGCGCGCTTGCCGTCGCCGGGAACGCCCCCGGCTTGAAACAACTCGGTCAATTTGGCGACTGGCTCGCAAAACTGGTTCCGATAACGGGGCGACTCGGCTCCGCGCTAAAACTTGTCGTCCGTTTCGGCGGGCCGATTGGCGCGGTGATCGGCGCGTTGGAAGCGCTAAAACACGCGCCGGACTTCCTCGAAGTTTTTTTGCAGGAGTGGTACCCGAAAATCAAGGCCGGGCTTGTCGACGTCGGACGAAAGGCTTTTACGGAGTGGATTCCGGCGGTCGGCAAATGGCTTGCCGATCTTGTTCCGGCGGCGCTACACGGCGCGTCGGAAGTTGGAAAGCGGCTTTTGGGTTTAGAAACGGAAACCCAACGCGGCTATGAGTTGGATAAAAAACTTGCCGAACAGCGGCAACTTGCGGCGCAAGCGACGGAAAAGGCGGCGGCCAAAGAGGCGGCGTTGGCGGCGGAACGCGACCGCGACAAAGCGACGGAAGACGCGTTTAACGGCGCCGCGAAGGCCATTCGCGACGCTGGGAAAACCGACGACGAAAAAAAAATCGAACAAGCGACGAAAAAAGCCGCCGAAGCCAACGAGGCGCTCAAGGCGGGCGTCAACGCGATGGCGTATTCGGGCAAATTTGACTGGGGGGCCTTGCAAGGCTCCCAGCAAACGGCCCTTGAAGCGCAAATCGACGAAGCGAAACTTGTCGGAGCCGCCGACCGTGAAAAAACGCTCGACGACCTGAAAAAGCGATACGACGCGGCGCTTGACGCGGCGACGACGGACGCGGCGAAAGCCGCCGTCGTCAAGGATTTTGAAGCGGAAATTGCCAAAATCCGCGACGACGACGCGAAACTCAAAGCGACCGTCGACAAAGAAACGGCGACGGCGGACAGCTTGACGGCGCAAGCGGCTTTTGCCAATCCCGCGCAACGCGACAAATTGTTGTACGACCGAAACACGGCGCTCGCAAACGCCGAGGTTGCCCGCGCCAAGTCGTGGACGGGCGACGATCTCGACGCGCTCGACTCGTTCGCTCGCGACGTCGCAAACGCCGGGCGCGACGCAACGGAGGCCCTTAACGAGTTCGCACGGGAGTTGGAAAGCGACGCGTATGAGCAAGATAAGTATTTTGCGGAGCGTCGCGGCGATTCGTTCGCGCTCCGCGATCTCGCCCTAAACCGCGCTGTCGACCTCGAAATTGCAAGCGCTTTTGAGACCGACCCGAAAAAGCGCCGCGAACTCCAAAACGAAAGTTTCCGGCTTCAACAAGAGGCGTTTGCCGCCGAGGAAGAAGCGGCGGAAAAACGGAAACGCGCAGCGGAACAAGCGGCGTCGCTTGCTTACTCGCAACTGACCAACAACCGCGACCGATGGGCGTTCCAGTCGAATCAATTCGCGCAAGCCGACGCGGCGTTTGACGCGGCGCGAAACGACGACGAACGTTTCGAGGCCGTGCAAAAAATGCAAGAGGCATTTCAGGCGGCGAAAGAAATCGAGAAGGCGCAACGCGAATTGGCGAAGCGCGACGCGAAGCCAATCGACCCGCAAACGGCGATGACGCGAGGAAGCGCCGAGGCGTTCAAACTTGAAAACCGTATTCGCAACGTGTGGCAAGATAAAATGTTGCATTCGTCCGCCCAAACTAATGGGGCGCTTGGCCGAATTTACGAACGGCTGGGAACGATTGCGCGCAACAACACGGAACCGGAAACTATCGCTATCGAGGTGAGTTAATGGCAATTCGCGACAAAGTGGAAGGGTTGGAATTTGTTTCCGCGACCGATGACGAGTACGTATTCAAGGAGGTTCGGAGTCTTGAAAATTACGACGATTTAAGTCGATATATTTCAATGCTTCCGAAAAAAGGGCGCGCGTTGACCTACAACCCGACGCGCTTTTTGAAAAGCAAGTCTGTTAATGCGATTGGAACCGGCGACGACGGGCGCTTTTACATCGAAATAACGTACCGGTGCGGAGGCGCGGAAGCGTCGGAGCGAACGACCGACGTCGACGGCAATCCTGTCGACCCGGACACGCCGCCGTGGCTTTACCGGTGCGAAAATTACCAAAGCGACGGCGCGACGGAGGAAACAACGGCGACGGGAATTTATCTCCCCGACTTCGACGCGCCGGTTCCGTTCGTCAACACGGCGGGCGTTCCGCTTCAAGCGGCGACGACGCGGAACTTGCGGGCCGTCTCTTTTTCGTACAACGTGCGCGACTTCTCGGAGTCGGTCGCGCTTGCGCTGTGCGGCACGGTCAACCGTTCGCCGACAGTGATCGCTGGCGTCGCGTACCCCGCGCGTTGCGTCAAGCTCGAAAATATTGGCGCGACGCTCGAAGAAGAGAACGACGCGGAAGGCTACCCCAGGTGGCGGTATCACAAAATCAACGTCGAACTCCTTGTCGACCCGCTGACGTGGAACCGCGATTACCTGAACGTCGGGAACCACGTTCGCCTTGGCGGCGGGTTGCGCCGCATTTGGCAATGGACGGACGCCGACGGCTCGACGCAATACGGCGACCTTTACAACGCCAATAAGGCGGGCGCCGAGGACGTCGAGGAAACGACTGAGCCAATGTTCCTGACCCCGGAGGGCGACAATATTTCGCCGTTTGACGCCGAGGGCCGACAGATTCCGACGTACATCACAGGCTGTCTGTCGCGCCCCGCCGACTGGACGATTCTTCAACTCCCGCAAGTACGGTAGACTAATGAAAAAAATAATTTTAGGGCGCGGAACGACTAAACGAATCGTTAAGAGCGGAACGCCAATCAAACGCGACGGACGGCAAACGATCACAAAACCGGAGCGCGCGAAACGACCGGCGCAAAACGACGCTGGAGTGCTCTGGGACAACGAGGACGGCTCGACAATCGTCGGGCGCCATGTCGGAACGCTCCCAAATTCTATACATGCTCGCGGAGGGCGCGGAATCCGCGTCGTCGACGGCGGCGCTTGCTCGCACGGAGCGGTCGACGGTTTTATTGCGCAAATAGACTGGACGGGATACGAGGTCGACGGCGAGTCGACGCGCGCCCTTCGGCTCGGCGTCGGATTACGACTCGACGAAGTGGAAGACGACGTCGCGACGATCGCGGTCGACGCGCTCGACCCGGCGCTTGACCTTGGAACCGGCGTGTTTTGCGGTTATTATTACAACCGAGGATACCCGGAAAAACAAAACTACGTAGCGACGCGTTCCGTCGGCGCCGACTCGACGTATTTCGCGCTGTCGCCGGTGCGTCCGCGCGTTTCCGACTCGTCTACTGAAATCGACGAGAGCGCCGAACCTGTGTTTCATGAGTTCACGCTTAAACCCGGAATCGTCGCCGACTTCCTACGAACCGTTACCGTCGACGGATACGACGACGGCGAGTCCGTGAAGCGCGACAACGTGAAAACAATTTCATTTTCGGAATCGTTCGACGTTTCGTTTGACGTTGCCGACGACTTGGCGAACGTCGCGTGGCGCGGTCTACCCGTCAGTTCGTCGACGCAAACAACGGCTTACGTCGCGGGGCTTACGTTCGCCGCGCCATTTTTTACGACGGCGACGACAATTTCCGACGCCGACGGAAATACGGTTAGCGCGAGGCGCGTCGCGCTGAGAATCGCG
>JAFYQR010000001.1 GCA_017559825.1 Thermoguttaceae bacterium
GCGGTCGGCGCTCAAACCGGGCTTGGACGGGTAGTCGATGTTCCCGACGGTCGAGACCCAAACGCCGCGAAACGGGGTTTTGGCGGCGACTTGCGCGGTTTTGTCGGTTTTGTTGGTTTTGTCGGTTGAAACGACGCCGGGGGCGTCTTGCGCGGCGGCGAACGTCGGAAGGAACGTCGCGGCGGCGAGAAGAGCGGCGGCTGTCGCGGCGACGAGGCGGGGGAAACGAGCGGCGAACATGGCGGAGTTCCGTTAAAATAGGGGAAGCGGGAAAAAGAGCGAAACGCCGTCGTCGCCGCGTCGAGCGAAAAGACGCGGCGTGGCGACGGAAACGGCGTTAAAATCGTTTCAACCGCTAAAAACGTTAACGTTGTCGGCGACGACAAAACAGTTTAAGTTAACTTTAACGGTTAACGCGATTGGAACGGTCGAGGCGGCGGGGCGAGCGTCAACGGGTCGAAACTTGAATCGTGAACGCTTCGCCGGTCGTCGATTTTTCCGATTGCGGAACGAGGATAAAATTGTCGACGACGACCGGGTTAAACTCCGCGCCGGAAACGACTTTCGGGTCGGCGACGCGGTTCGGGAAGATTTGAACGAACGGGCGGTTGTTGTATTCCGAGCCCTTCGACGCGTCGAAGTTGAACGTTTTCGCGCCGTTTTTCGGCTCGATCGTCAGCGTCCAAAGAGTGCGTCCGTCGTCGGTTTTTTCCGACGTCAACGTTTGCGCCCAACCGGACTCTTGCTCGACCAAGGCGTTTTGCCAAGCCGGGTCGCCGTAAAGGACGAAAGCGTCGCGGTCGTAAAGAAGGCCGCGGCGGAATTGCGCCGGGACTTTCAGCTCGCCCTTTTCGACGCGAACGAGGAGCGAAAGGAGCGCTTGGTTGTTCGCGAAGAACGCTTCCGCGACGGTGAAACGCCCCGGTTGATCGAGATAATACCCCTGCGTCCCCCAACCCATATAACCGAACCAAGTCGGAACGACGTAACCGGCCATTTGGTCGACGTTCGCGGAGTGGAAATAGGCCAGCGCCATCGCGTTCGGGCCGTCGATATCGCCGATGAGGCAGTTGCCGCTCGCGAGATAGATTTTCGAACCGGAAGCGCGAATCTCGAACGGTTCTTCGCCGGTCGACGGTTTCCCGTACAGTCGGCCGTTTTGGCTGACGAAATAGCCGTTTTTGTAGCTGTATCCGATTTGCCAGTCGCGTTGGGTGGCGTGCCCGGACGTAACGAAGAGCTGGGCGCCGTCGAGCGCTTCGGCAATGGCGCGGGTCGTGTCGTCCGGAGCGTCTTCGCGAACTTCCGCCGGTTGGCCCGGCGTTTTGACGCGGCGGCGGTTCTTAGCGCCTTCGTCGTAACAAACGCCCTCTTCGAAACGGTCGAGGTTGAACGACGTGCCGCCGACCGCTTTGACCGTCGGACGGTCTTCGACTTGCGCCATTCGAATCGCGTCGTCGGCGTTAAAACCGGTAATAATTCCCCAAATTACGTCGCCGTACGGGTCGTCGTCGATGGCGCGCGTCATTTGCCAAATCGCCGCTAGGTTTGTTCGGCTCGCTTCTTCCGGTTTGACGACGAAACAGGCGTATTTCGGGACAAATTTGCGGAGTTTACCGAACATATTTTCGTCGTTGCGGATAACGGCGACGTTGTATTTTTCCGAATGTTTCGCTTTTAACGCTTCGACGGCTTTCGCCCAATCGGCGTCGTCGAGAACCCAAGACGAGGCGATAATCGCGTAACCCGGTTTTTCGGCGGTTTGGGAGCTTTGCGTCGAGTTTTCGGCGGCGGAAACGGAGGAAACGGCGTTGAAGTCGGCGAACGAAGCGGCGGCGCTAAACGCGAGGGCGGAAGCGAGCGCGGCGAAACGGCGGCGTCGCGAAAAGTGGGAAAGACGCATAAACTTTTCCTGCGATGTGAAATAGGGGGAAGGGAAATAAGGGGAGGAAAACTGCGCCGCGTCGAGCGTTGGACGGGACGCGGCGTTTTAAGGCTTGAAGTTGGCGGAACCGTTAAACCGGGCGAGCGGCGCCGAGGTTTGGTAATCGGCGTCGTTTAAGCGAGCGGCGAAAACGGCTCCGCTCGCGACCGTCAGCGCGTCGAAATTTGAATCGCGATCGGCTTGTCGGTCGGCGTGTTTTCCGTTTGCGGAACGAGGATGAAGTTGTCGACGACGACCGGGTTAAATTCCGCGCCGGAAACGATTTGCGGGTCGGCGACGCGAGTCGGGAAGAGCTGGAAGAAGGGACGGCAACCGCGTTCCGAACCGTTGTCGTCGACGAGTTCGAACGACTTGTCGCCGCGTTTCGGTTCGACCGTCAACGTCCAAAGGGTGCGCCCGTCGTCGGTTTTTTCCGATTTTAATGTTTGCGCCCAGCCGGATTCTTGCTCGGCCAACGCGTTGCGCCAAGCCGGGTCGCCGTAAAACGCGACGACGTCGCGGTCGTATTCGAGCCCTTTAACGTAACGTTCCGAAAGTTTCGCGCCCTTGGGCAGCTTCGACGGCGTCGCGTTCTCCGTTTCCGACTCTTCGAGGAGATAGAGGAGCGCTTGGTTGTTCGCGAAGAACGCTTGGGCGAGGGTGAAGCGGCCCGGTTGTTCGATATAATAGTCTTGAACGCCCCAACCCATATAACCGAACCAGGTCGGAACGACGTAGCCGACCATTTGGTCGACGTTCGCCGAATGAATCAGCGCGAGCGCCATCGCGTCTTTGCCGTCGATATCGCCGATGAGGCAGTTGCCGCTAGCGAGGTAAATTTTCGAGCCGGACGCGGTAATTTCGAACGGTTTTTCGTTAGTCGACGGTTTGCCGATCAACTTGCCGTCTTGGCTAACGAAAAAGCCGTTTCTGTACGCGTAACCGATCGACCAGTTCCGCTGGGTGGCGTGTCCGGACGCGACGAAAAGATGCGCGCCGTCGAGCGATTCGGCGAGGGCGCGGGTCGTGTCGTTCGGAGCGTCGTTCGTGATTTCCGGCGCCGCGCCCGGCTTTTTGACGCGTTTGAGGTTCTTTTTGAGTTCGTCGTAAGCGACGCCTTCGTCGAAATAGCCGAGCGCGATCGAGGTTCCGGCGGCGACTTTCGTCGTCGGACGGTCTTGCGTTCGCGTCATTCGGAGCGCGTCGGCGGCGTCGTAACCGGTGATAATCCCCCAAACGACGTCGCCGTAGGGGTCGTCGTCGAGGGCGCGCGTCTTTTGCCAAATCGTCGCGAGATTCGCTTGCGTCGCTTCTTCCGGCTTGACGACGAAGCAGGCGAATTTCGGGAAGACTTCGCGGAGTTCGGCGAACGCGGCGTCGTCGGTTTCGCGGCGGATCACCGAGACGTTAAACTCTTCCGAACGTTTCGCTTTTAACGATTCGACGACTTTCGCCCAATCGGCGTCGTCGAGAACTTTCGGCGAAGCGATAATCGCGTAACCCGGTTTTTCGGCGCTTTGGGCGGTTTGCGTCGAGTTTTCGGCGGCGAACGCGGACGGGAGAACGCTAAAATCGGCGAACGAAACGACGGCGCCGAGCGCGAGGGCGGAGGCGAGCGTCGCGAAACGGAGACGGCTGTTAGATTGGGTAAAACGCATAATCTTTTCCTTGGCGGCTGAATAACAAACGACGATGAATGGCAAACGATAAAGGAAACGCGGCGAACGGAACCGATTCGCGCCGCCGCGCTTCATTAATATGTAAGGGGAAAAACGGCGTCAGTCGACGACGATAATTTCGTGCAACGGGACGCTCGGAACGGCAAACTTCGCGGCGCCGTCGGTCCAATCGAACGCCAAGTCGACGCCGGACGGTTCGAGGCGGAGACTTTTCGGGCGTTCCGGAAGGCGGAGCGTCGTTTCGATATTAACGACCGGATCGATTTTGTCGATAATGCCGGCTTGCGCGTGCGGGCCCGAGACGTTGACGAGGTGAACCGTCAAGCGACCGTCCGGCGCGCGGGCGACCGTAACGTCGAGCGGTTGCGGCGTCGAGAATTGAACGAGCGGTTCCGGGAAGAGGCGGCGAAGAGCGACTTGCAGGAGTTCGACGAACGGCGCGCCGGTCGCGTTGACGACGGCCTCGTGAAGGCCTTCCGGCGTCGGCATAAGAACGAACCGTCCGGCGCCGAGCTTGTATTCGCGGAGAAGCCAACCGGCGTCGCGCTTTTCGATTTCGACCGCTTCGAGCTTTTCGAGAACGTCCGCCGTCGCGATAAGCGGTTCGTTCCCGATAAGGAGAACCGAGCCGCCGCCGCGAACGTATTCGACGAGTTTCGACTTCAGCTCCGCCGACAAAATATGAGCGCGGAAGATAACGACGAGCGGATAATCGGCGATCTTTTCGCAAAGCGCCGCTTCGGCGAAGACCTCGACCGAGTAATTCGCTTCGAGGAGGCGTTCCAAAATCGGGCGTTGCCAAGTAATCATCGGGAAAAGCGCGCCGCCGACCGAGTCGAAATAGTCGTAGTGCGACTTCGTCGGGCAGAAGAGGGCGATTTGCGGAACCGCTTTCGAACGGTGCGAGAGCGTTTGACGGGCGCGGCAGAACTTCGCCGTTTCCGCCATCGGGCCGATTTTCTCCAAATTAACGCTGCCGTCGCGGTTTTGGGTGATATACGCTTGGAAGCCGCCCCCCTGCGCGAGGACGCAAGCGGCTTCGCGGCAAAGTTGCGGGCCCGGCTTCTGTTGCGTTCCGTTCGGGCCTTCGGCGAAACTCCAAGCCATCAAGTCCCAAGGAATGTTTTGCGCCGCCATAAAGCGGGCGGAGTAGCGCGCCGAGTTGACGGAATTATTGCGGGAATAGTCGCCGGAAATATACTCGACCGGCGCCGAAACCGGTTCCGGCATATGGTCGGTAAACGCCCAGTTGCTCGCGACTTGGAACGACGGCGCCTTCGCCTTAACTTCGGCCAAATAGGCGCGCAAGTAACGACGGAACGCTTCGCGGTGGAAGTTTTTCCAGTCGGCCCAACCGTCTTGACCTGGGCCGGTCGGGACGGTTTCGCGCCCGGTTTCTTCGAGGAAGAGCTTCTTCGCTTCGTCGCAGAAGTTGACTTGCGTCGCCCAACACTCGCCGTCGACCCAAGCGCCGTCGACTCCGTAATCGTTCGCCAATTCGAGGAGTTGCGGAACGAGAAGGCCCTCGCGGTACCCGCCGAAAACGGAGGTCGTTTCGTGCGAGCGTTCTCCCTGGGCGTTCCAAACGCTCGCCCATTCGGGATGGACGGCGAGCGCCTGATTGTCCCAAACGCCGGAATAGTGCATATAGAGCGCGACGCCGTTTTTTGCGGTCGTCGAGCGCCAAACTTTCAGCGCGTCGGCGACGATTCCGGGCGCCGGGTTCCCGACTTTCGTCGGGTAACTGCAGTAACCGCGGTGGCCCTTGCAGTCGGTTTGAATATAGTCCGGCTTGATCTCGTCGATGATCGTTTGCACCATTTCCGGCGTCGTGTTGGCGCCGATATTTTGGTCGTTTTCTTGGGCGTGGAAGTCGAAATGGACGCCGAGGAACGATTCGGAGCGGCGCAACCGCTTCGGCGCGTCGGCGAGGGAAGCGGCGAAATCGTCCGTCGCGGGCGTTTCGGGGGAATTGTCGGCGGCGACGGCGAGGAGTTCCGGAACCGAAGCGGCGCAAAGCGCGAGCGACGATGCGTCGGCGAGGAAACGGCGGCGCGAAATCGAGGAAAGACGCATAAAAACCTCCGAATAAAACGAATGACGATTGAAACGACGAACGGCGCGAACGCTCGAAACGGAAAACGGGCTGAATCGGGCGACTTGGAACGCGTTCTCGCTAATTAAGGACGGAACCGACCGACTCGACGACGTTAAGTTTAAACGAAATCGTTTTGAAAAGCAACGGTTTTTCTCCTTTTTCTTCAAAATTTGCCGTAAAAGTTTCGCGTTTAGGAAAGGAAAAACGACAAAATAAGAGAATAGACAAACTACGAAAAGAAAACGGGGGAAAAATAAGAAAAACGCCCTTGCGTCGAGCGCAAATTTTCGGTATCTTTTTTGCAAGCGTCGGGCAAGGAAACGCGGCGCTCGCCAGTCGGCGGAGAAAACGACGATTTTGCCGATATTAACGATTGCGGCGAGGGAGAAAAGCCGCGGAAACGCGTCTTGGTTTTCAAAACGACGGCGAATTTTGAAATTTAAAACCGAAAAGAGGCGGGAATGAACGCGACGACGGAACGGCGAAACGAAGGGCAAACGGCGGCGAAAACCGTCTTAATCGTCGATTCGTCCGAGGAAACGCGGGACGTGCTGACGACGGCGCTCGAACGGCGCGGCGTGCGAGCGTTGGCGTTTCCAACTTCGCGTCGAGCGGCGGCGACGGCGCGAACGACTCGGCCCGACTTGGTGATTTTCGACGTTGAAACGGAAGTGGTTCCGCCGCGTCAGGCGCTCGACGCGTTCGCTCGGGACGCGGAACTCGACGAAACGCCGATCGTCGCGATCGGAACGGCGCGATTTGAGACGTCTAGCGACGAGGGAACTTTCGTTTCGAAGCCGTATCACTTCGCGCCGCTATTGGAGAAAATCGAAGCGATGTTGCGCGAGCGCGGAAACGTTGACGGTTGAACGACGAATAATCAATAAAACGAGAAAATTTTAACGCGGCGTTCGAGTCTTGACGGCTCGACGGCGCGTTTTGGGCTAAACGGAGAAGAGCGGGCGTCGCGCTTGACTGAAAAAACGGGCGGTGAAAGCGACGAAGCCGAACGCCGCGAAACGCGAACGCGTCGCGCCGTCGGGAGCTATTTTTTCTTGCGTCGCGACTTCGGCGGTTGCAGGAGCCAAAAGAGAAAGAGCGCCGGGCCGACGAACAGAATCAACTGCGGACGCCAAGCGCAAAGGACGACCAAAATCGGAATCGCGAAAAAAATCCAACGCGGAAGACGCTCGAGCTCCGGCCAAGCGAGCCAAAGCAAGAACATCATCACGCACATACGGTTCAATTCGAGAAGCCCCGCCTCCCCGGTGTAGAACCCGTAAGCGACGAGAACCGCCATCGCGACCGCGATCCAGCCGACTTTTTTACGCATCGGCGGGCGACTTTCCGGATTTTGCGAGTTTTGCGGTTTCTGCGACACGACGCTGCGCCTTTGCGACGGGGACGGTGAACGAGCGGCGATTTCTAAACGCCTCGCCGAACGAAAAACGCGCCGGTCGAACCGTCGAATCGACGCGACCGGCGTTTTCGTTCGGCGCGAAAACGATTTCAGGAAAGGCGATTCTTGAAATCTTGATAATCGAAACGGCGATGAACGCGGAAGGCGCCGCCGTCGACGTCGGAGTCGCAAGAAACGATCGACGGAAGCTGAATCCCGTTGAACGTCGTGTTTTTGCACGTCGTGTATTGCGACATATCTTCGAGCGTCAGTCGGTCGCCGACTTTGATCGGGCGCGAGAAGGTGTACTCGCCGATGACGTCGCCGGAAAGGCAAGTTTTGCAACCGACGATGTATTTGAACAGACCTTCGTCGAGCGGGGCGTCGCAGTCGTCGACGACGCGGCGGGCGCCGAGAATTTCCGGCGTGTACGGCATTTCCAAAATGTCCGGCATGTGCGCCGCCGCCGACGCGTCCAAAATAAGGACGTCGACGCCGTTCGGGTTCTCGATGACGTCCAAGACCGTTCCGACGACGAAACCGGTGTGAATGACGTGCGTTTCGCCCGGCTCCATCATCACTTCAAGACCGTATTTCGCGCGGAAATCTTTGATAATGCGGATGAGACGTTGAATATCGTAGCCCATTCGCGTGATGTGGTGGCCGCCGCCGAAGTTGATCCACTTCACCTTTTCGAAGAACGGCTCGAAACGTTCGCAAACGACTTGGAGCGTGCGCTGCAACACGTCGGAACCTTGTTGGCACATCGTGTGGAAATGGAGACCGTCGATTCCGTCGAGCGCGTCCGGGCCGGCGTCGAGGAGATTTTCCAAACGGACGCCGAAACGGGAACGGGTCGTGCAAGGATTGTAAATCGCGTGCGAAACTTCGGAATATTCCGGGTTGATGCGCAGACCGACGCGAATTTCGCGACCGCAGTTTTCGACGACGCCGCGCAACATCTTCCACTGTTGCAACGAGTTGAAAACGATATGATTCGCGTATTTGCAGAGTTCGCGCATCTCGTCGAGCGAGTACGCCGGCGAGTAAACGTGAATGTCTTTTTCCTTACTGAAATGCTCGTAACCGAGGCGCGCTTCATTGAGACTGCTCGCCGCGACGCCCGCCAAATAGGGCGACATTTCGTCGAAAACGCCCCAAGTCGAGAACGCTTTCAGCGCGAGAAGAACGCGGCAACCCGCTTGTTCTTGGACGTCCGCCAAGATGCGCATATTGCGGCGAATCAAGGCGCGGTCGATGATGTAATAGGGCGTCGGCGTGTCGAGCGACGCGTAGTCGAACGGAGGGTAAGGAAAAATCGGATTCATTGCGCTCGCTAGGTGAATTGGTCGGTCATAAAAATCGCTTGCGGCGGAGGGGGAGACGACGGACGGCGGCGTAATCGTTGAAACCGGCAAAGTTTAACGGCCGTCGACGCGAAAACGTTTAAGGACGCAAAGCTCGCGGAGCGTCGTCGGAACAAAACAT
Source organism: Thermoguttaceae bacterium (assembly GCA_017559825.1). Lineage (GTDB taxonomy): Bacteria > Planctomycetota > Planctomycetia > Pirellulales > Thermoguttaceae > RUG369. The sequence continues at coordinate 8,589 of JAFYQR010000001.1, forward strand.
ACCGCTCGACTTGAATGCGGAATCGCCGAAAAGTCGAACGGAACGCAACGGCGCCGCGACGCTCGCAAACGAACGCTTTCAAAAACGTTGTTAAACGAACGAAAACGGCGAAACGCGACGAATTTCGCGTTTAGGTTGCGTAAACGCTAAAAGGAAAGAGCGATTTCAACAAAAGACGGGCGCGAAACCGGCAAAATCGGTTCAACCGGCGCGGCGGCCCGTCGTTTTGCTCATCGTAAGGCGGCGTTCATTCGAAACGCTCGGTCGGGTACGTTTCTTTCCACGGAAGGCCCCACGGCCCGATTTCGGCCATGAACGGATCCGGGTCGAAGTCTTCGACGTTGAAAACGCCCGCGCCGGTCCACTTGCCGGTCAGGAACATCTTCGCGCCGAGCGCCGCCGGGACGCCGGTCGTGTAGCTGACCGCTTGCGCGCCGACTTCTTTGTACGCTTCTTGGTGGTCGCAAATGTTGTAAAGATAATACGTTTGCGGTTTGCCGTCCTTTTCGCCGACGACCCAAATCCCGATGCACGTCTTGCCGACGGTGCGCGGGCCGAGCGAGGCCGGGTCGGGAAGGAGCTTCTTCAAGAATTGGAGCGGGACGATCTTATGACCTTCGTAGTCGATCGGTTCGACGCCGGTCATGCCGACGTTTTCCAAGACCTTCAGGTGCGTCAGATACGATTGGCCGAACGTCATCCAGAAGCGCATGCGCTTGACTTCCGGATAGTTCTTCGTCAGCGACTCCATCTCCTCGTGATAAAGGAGATACATATCTTTCGGGCCGATTCCTTCCGGGAAGTCGAAAACGCGCTTGTGCTCCATCGGCTTCGTTTCGATCCACTCGCCGTTTTCGAAATAACGACCATTGGCGGAAACTTCGCGGATATTGATTTCCGGATTGAAGTTCGTCGCGAACGGGTAGCCGTGGTCGCCGGCGTTGCAGTCGATGATGTCGACGGTATCCATCCGATCAAAACGGTGTTTGCGAGCGTGGGCGACGTAAATGTTCGTCATACCGGGGTCGAAACCGCAGCCGAGAATCGCGCACAGACCGGCTTCCTTAAAGCGGTCGTGCAGTTCCCATTGCGGGCCGTAACAGAATTTCGGCACGTCCGGGTGTTCGTAGTTCGCGGTGTCGAGGTAGTTGACGCCGGTTTTGAGGCACGCTTCCATAATCGTCAGGTCTTGATACGGGAGCGCGACGTTGACAACCAAGTTCGGTCGATATTTCTCAAAAAGACGGACGAGCGCGTCGACGTCGTCGGCGTCGACCGCTTCGGTCGGAATCGGTTTCGGAAACGTTTTCACGTCGGCGACGATCGCGTCGCACTTCGAAACAGTGCGGCTGGCGAAAATGATTTCGTCGAAAACTTCCGGATGTTGCGCGCATTTGTGCAGAACGACGCGCCCGACGCCGCCGGCGCCGATGATCAAAACGCGGTTCATTTTTTACCTCTTGCCCAAAAAAACGACCCCAAAAAAACGGTCCCGCCGTCGGTTTTGGCGACCTCGAAAAAGATCGGAAAAACAAGGCGAGAATTTTCCCAAAGAATTACTCCCTTATTTTAGCCGATTTTCCCTCGAAAAGAAGGGCCGCTTAGGAAATTTTTTCCATTTTTCCCCCCGAATCGACCGATTTTAACAGAGACGCCGGTTTTGACGGTTGGTTCGGCGGGCGAAGTCGACGCGACAAGAAGCCGGCTCCGCGGCGACTAATATAGGGGCCGACGCAAACGGGCGAGCAAGCGGCGGCGCGGGAGAAATTTCGGCGTTTTTTCGAATTTTGCGAACGAAACGAATTGCAAAGGGCGCTCGCGTCGCGTATAATCTTAACGATCGCTTAGTCCCGCAACGGAGAAAATCGCCTTGACCGCAAAGAACGCCGAATCGTCGAAAAACGCTCGCTTCCGTCGAACGACAACGCTCGTTCTCGCCGTCGCGCTCGGTTGGGGCGCGCTGGGAACGCCGAACCTTTTCGCGCAAGACTTCGCTGAAACGCCGCCGAGCGACGCCGCTTGGAAGAACGCGGAAAACGGGCCGAACGCCGCGTCGAGCGGGGCGAGCGCGGTTTCGAAGCCGATCGGCGCGACTTTCGGAACCGTCGCGAACGTCGACGCCGGAACGTTCGTCGGGCCGAAAACGACGAGTTACGCGCTCGAGTTCGAGCTCCCGAAGAGCGACGGGCAGTTTTGGGTCGCTTACGACGTCGCCGGCTATTCCGAGCGTTTTCCCAATTTGCCCAATCCTCAAAACTCGATCGTCGATTGGATCATGTTCGACGCCGGAGACGATTTTTGGCGACGCGAGCCGTTTTCGGCGTTTTCCGCCTCCCGCGACCGTTTGTACGTTTATCATAACGAGACGGTGCAACGGTACGTCGCGAACGTTGTCGACCGCTTTCTCGATCCGACGCGGCGCAACGTTTCTTTTTCGATTCGCGTCGTCGCCGTGAAATCGCCCGATTGGCGCGCTCGGGTTTCGCGGTATTTGACGCCGCTGCGTCCGACCGTCGTCGGAAACGGCGCCGATCCGCAGGGGTGGCTCGTCGAGAAGGCCGATTTGGCGAAGGTTTACGCGGAGGTCAAGAAACGCTCGGACTTCGTTTTGCTGAATTCCGGGCGCGACGTCGTTCCGAACGCGGAAACGTTCGGCTGGACGTCGGTCGCGCCGAAAAAGGAACTGACGCGCGACGTTCGGCTCGATTCGACGGCGCCGGCGGGATACGTTTCGGACGTCGCGGCGGTCGACGAGGGGTTTCGAATCGAGACGACGCCGCTTCTTTCGGGGAACGGCGAGACGGTCGAGGCTCTCGTTCGGCATCGAGCGACGGTCGTCGAGAAAACGACGACGTTTGGACTGCGCGTTCCGACGGAGACGGCGCCGCGTCAGCGCTTGGACGTCGAACGGCCGTCGATCGTTTCCTGCGACGTTCGCGTCAAGTTGGCTTTTCCGCGAGCGAAAGGAGCGATTCTCGATCTCGGCGCGGTGCCGCTAATTTTGCCGAAAACGTCCGAAACGGGCGGCGTCGTCGGAAGCGTCTCGCGCATCGTCGCTCCGCCGTCGAGTTTTTACAACGTCGTCGTCTTTGTCGAAGAAGCGGCGAACTGACGAACGCGGTCGCGGCGTTTGGCGGGCGATTTTAACCCGCGGACGTCGGGGCGACGGAAAAACGACGGCGGTTTAACGGCGAACGGCGTCGCGAGTCGCCGGGCAAACGAGCGGCGCCGGAACCGGTTCGGCTTCGACGGGGAAGGGCGGTTCGCCCGCGGCGACGTCTTCTTCCTCGAGCGCGACGATCGCGATTTTATGACGATCGGCGAACGCGACGACTTCGTCGGCGTCGATGAACAGCGTCTTTTTCGCCTCGACCGCCAGCGCGCTCGCTCCCGCCTCGACCATCGTTTCGAGCGTGCCGAGTCCGAACGTCGGCACGTCGAACCGCATGTCTTGATTCGGTTTCGAGACCTTGACGACGACGAAATTCTTGCTTCGGCAGAGCGTTCCGGCGCGGCGAATCGCTTCGTCGGTGCCTTCAATCGCCTCGACGGCCAACACCGCTTGATTCTTGACCGAAACGCTTTGGCCTACGTCGAGTCGTCCCATTTCGCGAGCGAGGTTCCAGCCGAAAAACACGTCTTTCCATTGCGCCGCAGTCGGGGCGCGTTTCGTTAAAAGTTGGCGTCGCACGAGGAGCTCCGGCGCGAAAACGGTTCCAGGAAGTAGCGTTACGCCGCGATTTTCAAAAGCGCGAACGGCGGTCAAAAGAAGCGCGTCGTCCTTGCAGTCGCGGCGGCGACGCAGAAAATGATCCGCGAAAAAGCGAATCGTGTACAAGTCGGGCGCCTGTTTCCAAAGGAACCCGGGATCGAATAGGCGGATTTTGTGAATTTTGCCGGCCATCGTCGCGTATTCGACGCCGCGACGGCGAAAGTAACGCGTCGCCCAGCCGAACTTGCCGAGTCCGCCCCAAACGAAATCGTCGCAAATATCTTGCAAAATCGGGTCGGCGTGATCGCGAACGCCGAGGCAAACGACCTCGCGTCCGCTTCGTTTGATCGCTTGCGCCAGCAAAACCGGATAACGGCCCCAGCCGGCGATGACGCCGACGCGGCGCGTTTCGGGCGGGAAAAACAAGTCGGAAGGCGACACGGAGGCGACCCCTTGGCGGTAAAATGGAAAAATAAGCGGGCTTGCGGCGCGTTCGTCGACGTTTAAAAGAGCGAGCGTTCGCCGGACCGCTACTCGGCGGAATCGGGCGTTTCGAGGCGAGCTTTCAACGCGTCGACTTCTCTTTGGAGCGCCTTCAACTGTTTGAGCGCGTCCGGCAGTTTGGCGAAAGCGACCTGTTTGCGCATTTGCTCTTTTTCGGGGGTCGCCGGGATGCCGACGACTCGCGCTCCGGCGGGAACGTCGCCCATCACGCCGGCCATCGCTCCGAGCGCGGCGCCGTCGCCGATACGAATATGATCGCGAAGCCCGACTCGGCCCGCCATCACGACGTAGTCGCCGGTTTTAACGCTGCCGGCGACGCCGACGCTGGCGCAAATCATGTTGCGCTTGCCGATAACGCAGTTGTGCGCGATCATGACGTGATTGTCGATTTTCGAACCTTCGCCAACGACGGTCGAGTCGTAAGCGCCGCGGTCGATCGTCGCGCAGGCGCCGATTTCGACGGCGTCCTCGACGACGACGTTGCCGTATTGCGCCGCCAAAACGTGGACGCCGGTCGACGAATCGTACCCGAAACCGTAGGCTCCAACGACGCTATTGGCGTGAAGCAGGCAGTTTTTACCGATAACGCAATCTTCGTAAACGACGACGTTTGGGAAAAGCGTAGAGTTTTCGCCGATTTTAACGCCAGGTTGCAGAACGACTCCGGCGTGAATCGTCGCGCCGTCGCCGATTTCGACGTCGTCGCCGATAACGGCGTTCGGCCCGATCGCGACGTTTCGACCGATTTTAGCGGTCGGCGAAACGACGGCGCGATCCGAAACGCCTTCGAGCCAACGAGGACGCGGCGGGCGGAAAAAAACGACGATTTTTTCGAACGCCGCTTTAACGTCCGCGACTTGAATCGTCGCGACGTCGGGCGTCGGACGCTCGAAGCCGAGCGGAACGACGGCGGCGCGAGCTTTCGTCGCGGCGTTCCAATCGAGGCGATCCGGACGTTCGGAGAACGTGATCGACGTCGCGTCCGCGGAGTGAAGGGGCGAGGCCTTTTCGATTGTCAGGTCGGGGTCGCCGGTCAAAACGCCTTGCGTCAATTCGGCGAGTTGCGAAAGTCGAACTTGCATGAAATCGGCCTCTTCGTTGGCGGCGCGGCGAATGGCGCCGATTTAAATATTGAACAAAAAACGGCGGAACGACGCTTGCGCGAAACGTTCCTAAAATAACAACGTTCGACGTAAAAACGCCGCGTTTTAACGAAACGTCGAAAACGCGCGAAATTACGTCGAACATTACTAGACGCCGGGAAGACGTTCGAACGTCGTCGCCGACTATTTTGCGTTCAAACGCGATTGAACGCAAAACGCGACGTTGCGAGCGCGTCGAAAAAGCTAAGGGCTCGGACGCTCGTCCGCTCGCCGTTAAAATCGGCGAAAACGGACGAGTTTTCAAAGCGACGCTCGCTTAACCGTCTTATTGCGCTTGCTTCACTTTGAGGATCAGCTTGGAAAGACGGGACTTTTTGCGCGACGTGTTGTTTTTGTGCCAGAGTTTGCGAGCGGCGGCGCGGTCGAGGGCGCTGCAAACGCTCTTGAATTGTTCCTCGGCCGCGGCGACGTCGCCGGCGCGGAGCGTTTTGAGGAGGTTCTTAATGCGGTTGCGGACGACCGAGCGAGCGGCGCGGTTGCGTTCGCGGATAACAACGTTTTGTCGCAGTCTTTTCTTAGCGCTTTGAATATTCGGCATGGTTCTCTAAAATTTTTCAAAAACTTGTTAAAATTATCGTTTGTTTCTCAACGTCGCAAGGAGGAACGCTTATCGTCAAAAACGATGGGCAAGTTTTAACATAAGTTTTTCCGAAACATTCCCTCTGGGTAGGGGAGGTCTTACGGCGTTTTGACCAAAGGGCCCTTCGACGGGAGCCGCTATTTTAACTTAATAGGCGATTCTCTCGTCGAAAAGCGGTCGGCGTCGTCGCGATTCCCTCGGCGAGAGCGGACCGAGTAAACGGGAAACGCGACGCAAAACTACGCTCAATTACTATTATGCCTCTTTTCGGCGATCTTGTCTAGTAGCCCCGCCACGTCTTTATAAGAAAAATCTACGGCGGCCAACTTATTGGCAAAATCGTCGGCCTTCTCATAATCGTTCAAACCGAACGCGAGACGGGCGGCGTAATAGAGCGCTTTTTTGTAATCTTCGCCGTTCGGGTCGAGCTTTTCGATCGCTTGATCGTAGTGCGTCGCGGCCAAACGGTATTGCTTAATCTGTTGAAAACATTGGGCTAACGCAAACAGACACTGGCCCGCGAGCGTAACGTCGACCTTCGCGGCTTGCAGTTCGGCGATCGCTTCTTTGTACTGGCCTTGGCGCATTCTAAATTGCCCAAGTTCCCAACGGAGGGGCGCGGAGTTCGGCGTTTTCGCCAATTTATACTCGATTAATTCGAGAGATTTTTCTTCAAAAATTTTCTTTTGTTCGGTAAATTTTTGCTTCAGCGCGTCGGACGGCGCCTTTTCGAACTGCGCTTTGACCCGATTCATCTCGTCGAGGGCGCGCGCTTTTTGCGTTTCGATGAGTTTCGGCGCGAAGACGACGTCGTCCGGAAAAACTTTCAGGGCGCGTTTGCAAGCGTCTTCGGTTTTGCGGAGGTTGCCTTTTTGGAAGAAATGCTCGACGAGATCGAGGAACGCGTCGCGGTCCTCCGGGTTTTTACGGAGCCGCTTCTCGCATTCGTCTTCGAAGCTCATTTTCGGCGTTTTTTCTTCTTCGGTCGCTTTTTCCGCTTCGCGCTGCGTCGTTCCTTTTTGCTTGTTGATCGTCTGCTCAAGCATGATGTCGTTGAGGCGTTTGCCCGCGTCGAAATCGGCCGGATTCAGCTTAAGAACGCGTTCCCAGCAAATTTTGGCTTGCTCGTACACCTTGCGGTCGGTGAGCTCGACCGCGGCCAAGCGCAAAATATCGACGTTGTCCGGCTCGCTTTGGACGGCGTGATTCAAGTACGCGAGCCCGGCTTCTTCGACGTCGGCGTCGAGGCAGGCGAGCCCCATCGAAACGAACGTTTGCGCGTCCCAAGGGTTCGATTTGAGCTTTTCGCAGCCGGTTTTGATCGTCGTCGCCAAGTCTTTTTCCTTGCCGCCGGGAAGGTTTTGCTTCGCGCCTTTGAGGAAACCGAAACGCGACTTTTTCTTTTGACCGCCGTGCTTGAGCCGGAGGTTCGCGATGAACGAGTTCATGTAAATGATGTTCGCCGGGTCGCCGCAAACGCACTGGACGAACATTTCGGTCGCGTAGTCGTGTTGACCGAGCTGCATTTTTTGGTTGCCGACCTCGAAGCATTGCTGGAGGCGAGCGCGCATCGCGGGAGAAACTTCGGGAATCATCGCGGTTCTTACTTTCAAAATAGAGGGAATAGGAGAACGCGGCGAAAGGCGGCGTTCCGCTTATCGGTGCGAAGGGCGACGGTCGACGCGGCTGGATTTCCCGATTCGACCGACCGAACGTCTTCTATTATAATATCGTTCGCGTTCGTTTTCAACCGGGAAGGCGCGTCGAAAAGGAAAATTTTTTACGGCGCGAGATTTTTTCGGAAATTTTTTCGATTTTCGGTTTCGTCGTCGAGCGATCCGCGACGTTCAAAAGACCGCTTGCGGAGCGTCGGCGACCGGAGCCCGAAAGTCGAGCGACGGGCAATCGCTCGGGAGGGACGGCTCGTCGAGCGAAGCGTTTTCGTCGGCTTCTTCGAGCGTCGGCGCGGCGAGCGGTTCGGCGGTCGGGGCGTTTTGAGGAATCGGCGGATTGGTCGGCTCTTGGAGACTCGGGAGGTCGGACGACGCCTGCGGAAGCGCGGGGGCGTTTTGCAGAGGCGGCGTCGATTGAGGAAGCGTCGGGTTTTGGAAAATCGGAGCGTTTTGCGAAGGCGGCGGCGTTTGGGCGTTTCGCTCCGTTTGCGGAAGCGCGGCGATTTGCGGGGCCGGGGCGGTTTGCGCCGTCGGCGA
>JAFYQR010000076.1 GCA_017559825.1 Thermoguttaceae bacterium
CGCGACGACCGCGAGCGCGAATGGAACGCGAACGGACGTCGCGACGACGAACGCGACGAGGACGGTCGATCGAGTCGGCGACGGTCCGCAAACGTTCGCGACGTTGCAGGCGGCGTTGGCGATCGCTTCCGGCGGCGCGGACGAGCGACCGATTCGCGTCGAATTAAAATTCGACGGCGTGTTGGCGACGCCGCCGATTTCGCTCGTTGGACGCAAGGTTGAGATCGTCGCCGCCGCCGGTTTTCGACCGACGCTCGTTTTCAATCCGCGCAATGTCGCCGACGGCGGTTGGGAGGAACGAATGTTCTTCTTGAACGCGAGCGAACTGACCTTGCGCGGCGTCGCGATCGATTTTACCGTCCCGACGCAAGACGTCGTCGCGTCGAAATGGTCGGTTTTCGAAGCGACCGGCCCGAGCGTTTTGACGTTGGTCGACTCGTCGGCGACCGTTTGCAACGCGCCGGGCGAGGCGTTTTCCGCGCCGTTGCACTCGAACGTCGCGATTTTCCGTTCGACTTTTGAAACGTCGACCCTTGGCGAAACGGAGACCGGCGCGTCCGAAACGGATCGCGGCGCGCCGAGCGTTCGGCTCGACGGCGTTTTCGTTCGCGGCGAGGCGGCTCTTTTCGCGACGAACGGCGTCGGAGGCGCGCTCGAAGCTCGCCGCTCCGGTTTTAACGTTTCCGGGCCGAGTTACTGGGGGAACGAGGAGGAGCGAACGGGAACGGACGGCGACGTCGGAACGACCGCGGCGCTGACGTTTGACCGCGTCGTCGTCGCCGGGCGCTCGTCGTTCGTCGTTCGAAGCGAGCGCGACGACGCGACCGCCGTTTCCGCCGCGCGACCGCTCGACGTTTCGCTAACAAATTCGATCGTTTGGCTCGACGGGGCGCCTCTTGAATCCGTTCAATCGTCGCGGAGTTTGGAAACGGCTCCGGCGATCGGCGCATGGAAGCTCGACGGCTCGCTTTTGCTCGACGCGGAGCCGAGCTTGCGAGCGAAGTCGCGTCAAACGACGGCGACTCGGAATTGGCCGCTGGCTTTCGACGAGCCGCCGAACGCGTCGGCGAAGTTGAACGACTTGAATTCGGACGCCGCCGCGCGGTTGGCGCAAACGCCGCCGCACCGATTCGACCGCGCCGATTTCGGACGCTGGATTTTGGAGCCGGCGCAAACGTCGTCGGCGCTTGACGCGGCGACGCGGGCGCTCGCCGAAGAAACGCGAACGTCGCTTTTAGGAACGGCGGAGGACGCGAAACGGCTTTGACGGAACGGCGAGGACGCCGCCTCGAACAACGGGAGAAACGATGCGGAACGAACGACTGAAGACGGGCGTCGGCGCGCCGACGCTCGAAACGACGCCGACGTTGAAGGCGTTGACGATTCGGGCGCCTTGGGCGTGGGCGATCGCGCAAGGTTGGAAACGGGTCGAGAACCGCTCTTGGTCGACGCGGTTTCGGGGGCGAATCGCGATTCACGCCGCCGTTTCGACGGAGTCGGACGCCGACGCGGCCGCGACGTTCGCCAAGTTGGGGATCGCTCCGCCGTCGGAGTTCGTTCGCGGCGCGATTATCGGAACGGTCGAGCTCGTCGACGTTTTGCCGCTCGACGAGTTTTTGCGGCGTTTCGGCGACGACCGCTTCGACCGCGGGTTCGCGCTCGGGCCGCTTTGCTGGGTGTTGCGGGAGCCGCGCCTTTGCGCTCCGCTTCCGTGTTCGGGCAACTTCCAACTTTGGAGCGTCGAACGGCGGTTGCAGCTCGACCGCGAGCGGCTCGAACGACGTCGCGAGCGTTAAAAAGAATAATACGAGCGTTGAAAAGCGGCGAGTTTGCCGATCGACGCGATTTTAGCAACAAGCGCGGAACGGGAGCCGCGCGTTTTGACGGAAAGCGGGCGGCGCGTTGGAATTTTCGACTCAACAACTCGAATTGATCTGTTTTAGAAACGGCGAGCCGGCCGTCGCTTTCTTTTTGCGCAAAAATCGACCGACGACGATCGGGCGCGCCGTCGAGAACGCCGTCGTTCTGAACGACGAGCGGTGCAGCCGATTTCACGCGTCGATTGAATTTCGGAGCGAACGTTGGTTTTTGCGCGACTTAAAGAGCCGCAACGGAACGACGGTCGACGGAAGAGCGGTCGACGGCGAAGCGGAAATCTTGGTCGGTTCCAAGATTCAAATTGGGCGCGAAACGCTTCTCGTCGAGGCGGCGCGAACGTTCGAGGCGTTCGACGGTCGTCGCGACGCGCCGTCGGAGATTCTGTCGTCGCCCAACCTTTTCGACCGGCAAAACGAGCTGACCGCGTATCTCGACCGCGAGCGGACGGAAAATCGACGCTTGCGAAGTTTGTTGGGACAAAATATTGAGATGATCGGCGTTTCGGACGCGATTCGAGCGGTCGAATCGGCGGTCGAACGAGCGGCGCGGTCGAAGGCGACCGTCCTCATTCGCGGAGAAAGCGGCGTCGGGAAGGAGCTTGTCGCTCGGGCGGCGCACGAGAAGAGCTCGCGGCGATTCGGCCCGATGATCTGTTTGAATTGCGCGGCGTTTTCCGAAAGCCTCTTGACGAGCGAGCTCTTCGGGCACGAGAAGGGCGCGTTCACCGGGGCGAGCGAGACGAAAATCGGCAAATTCGAGGCGGCGGACGGCGGAACGATCTTCCTCGACGAGATCGCGGAGATGAATCCGGCGCTGCAGGCCGCTTTTTTGCGCGTTTTAGAGGGCGCGACGTTCGAGCGGGTCGGCGGGAACAAACCGATTTCGGTCGACGTTCGCGTCGTCGCCGCGACGAACCGCGATTTGGAAGAGGAGGTCGCCGCCGGTCGTTTTCGTCGCGATTTGTATTTTCGGTTGCGCGTTTTGGAGATCGTCGTGCCGCCGTTGCGCGAGCGAGTCGGGGACGTCGACGCGTTGGCCGATTATTTTCTCGACAAATTTTCGCGAGAGACCGGGAGACGCTATCTCGGTTTTTCGGCGGCGGCCCGAGCGACGCTCAACGCTTACGCTTGGCCCGGGAACGTTCGGGAGTTGAAGAATATCGTCGAGCGCGCCGTTTTGATGGGGAATCCGCCGACCGTCGAGAAGGCCGACTTGCTGACGTCGGCGCTCGGCGTCGTCGAGTCGCCGCGTCTTTGCGACCGTTCCGAACGAAGCGTCGCGGCGGAAAACGCGCCGTTCGAGCCCGTTTCGCTGAAAGAAATGGAACGCAAACTTGTTCTGGAAACGTTAAAGCATTTTTCGTGGAATAAAAGCCGCGCCGCGAAGTCGCTCGGCGTCGAACGAACGACGCTCGACCGGAAAATCGTCGCTTATTCGCTGACGAGAGAGTCGGAATAACGTCTTAAACGCCGCTCGCGTCGACGAAAAATCAAGCGTCGGCGCGATTTTTGTTTTCTTGCGAACGCTCGCGGGGTCGAACGCGAAAGAATAACGACGGAAAATCGGTCGGCGCGAACGAAAAGTATTTTGCGCGTTTCTTTAGTAAAGACTCGATTTTTTTGGCGAAAAATTTATCTTTCCGCATTATTTTCTCGATGATTAGAGTTAGGATGCTTTCGGGAAACGCGTTCTCGAAGATTTTAACGCGAAGGAAATGCGGGATGAGATTCCAAGGATGGAAAACGGCCGCGGCGGGCGTTCTCTTTTGCTCGCTCGGTTGGGGGGCGACGAACGTCGTTTACGGCGCCGACCGGGTCGGCGGTTGGATCGCGCTCGACGATTTGCCGGCCGTGTTGGCGACGGACGACGGCGAAATCGTCGAGGATAGCGGCGAGGTTGAGGAAAGCGACGCGAACGAGGACGGTTCGAACGGTTCCGTCGGATTCGCGGGCGGGATAAGCGGCGACGATTTCGACGCGTTGGCGGACGAAACGTCGGCGTTGCGGGCCGAGTTGGCGGCGCTGCGCGAAGAAACGGCGGCGCTCAAAGTCGATTTCGAGACCGCGAAGACGAAAGCCGAGGAGGAAGCGGCGAAGAAAAAAGACCCGAACGCTCCGTTTAACTTGCGGTTTAGCGGGCGAGCGGTCGCCGACGTGTCGACGGTTTCGACTTCGGACGAGTTTAACGATTTTTACGGCGAAACGTCGAACGCTTGGCGTTTGCGCGACGTTTGTTTAACGATGCGCGGCTCCGGGTACGGCAATCTCGAGTACATGTTTTGCCTCGCCGTCGCCGAAAAGGTGAAGATTTACGACTTCTACCTCCGTTGCAACGACACGCGATACTTCGGCGACGTGCGAATCGGGCAGTTTCACGTCGAGTCAGGGATCGAGTCGATGACGATTTTGTACGACACGCCCTACGCGGTCGTCGACGAAAACGCTTCGATTTTCCGTTTGAGCCGTCGTTTCGGGATCGGTTCGACGCGGCATAGTTCCGACGAGCGCGTCCGGCTTTTTACCGGCGCGTTCATCCCGAAGTCGTTTAACGCGGAGCCTTACGGAACGTTCGACGATAATCCGGGACTCGTGTTGAACGCGCGTCTCTCCGGGCTTCCGATTTACGAGGAAGGCGAAGACGGATTGATCGACGAATTGTTGCATCTTGGCGGGAGCTTTTACTGGGTCGCGCCCGGCGCCGACGATTCGACGCAGCGGTTCCGGACGCGCGGGCTCGCTTGGAGTTTTTCGGCGCCGTATTTCCTCGACGGAACGCTTTCTCTCGCCGACCGTTCGTATTCCGTTTCGGAAATCGAAGCCGCTTGGCAGCGCAAAGGTTTCGCGACGACGGCGGACGGTTTCTTGAAGTCGGTCGAGGACGGCGGGAACGCGTTCGGAACGACCGTCGGCGCTCGTTGGATGTTGACGCCCGATTGCGCTTGGGGATACTCGAAGGATATGGGCCGCTTTTCCAGCCCGAAAATTGCCGAGGAAGCGCGGTTCGTCAATACGAAAGATCGCGTCGTCGGCGGAAACTGGGGCGCTTGGGAGGTCTTGGGGAAATGGGGCTGGACCGAGGCGAACGATCTGCGCGAAGCGGCGGGCGCGACGTACGGGACGGTCAACCGCCTGACGACCGGCGTCAACTGGTATTGGAACGAAAAAACGATGTGGACGCTGAACTGGGAACGCGCTTTCGTCGACGCTCAACGAGGCGGCGAAGCGATCGACTCGACCGTCGACTCGTTGATTTTGCAAGCGGCCGTTAAATTTTAGCGATTTTGCGCAAGCGGTTTAGCCTAACGCTCTTTGGAACGTCGAACCGACTCGGTTCGGCGTTTTTTTATCGGCGCGGCGAACGATTTTAACGGTCGAAGCGGTCGCGCCCCCTCTTTGACGAAACGGCGCGGCGCCGGTATAATAAGCAGGGGAACGAACGCCGGAATAAAGCGGCGAAACGCGTCGTTTGAAGAAAAAGCGAAAACGCGGATTGGCGACTTTTAGGAAAAAGAACGATGGACGAGAAAAAAGCGGGCGCGGCGGCGGAAACGTCGGCGGTTCAAAATAAAGAAAACGGCGAAAATAGCGAAAAAGTCGAAACGAAAAAGCGGCGCGATTCGAAACGACGCGGTCTCTTCGCGGCGGGCGTCGGCGCGGTCGGACTTTGCGCCGTCGTCGCGTTTTTCGTCGGGGGCGCCGCGCCGGAAGCGCCGACCGAGTTCGTCGTTCTCGACCGAGCGCCGACGATCTATCCGGATTATCGCGACGTAATGATTCCGCCGAATATCGCGCCGTTGAACTTCGACGTGCAGGAAAACGCCGAGCGAGTCGTCGTTCGCGTCTTTGAGGACGGCGCCAAGCGGCCGGTCGCGAGCTTTGCCGGGAAAGAAATCCGATTTGCGCCGCGAAAATGGCGGCGGCTTGTCGAGCGGAACGTCGGGAAGACGTTGCGCTTCGAAGCGTTTGCGTTTGTCGACGCGAGCTCGGCGAACGACGGGAAATCGACAAACGGCGCGGGTTGGGCGAAATACGCCGATTGGACGGTTCGCGTCGCGTCCGATCCGATCGACCCGTGGGTTTCGTATCGCTTGGTGGCGCCCGGTTACGAGTATTATTCCGATCTTTCGCTCTGGAGTCGGTCGCTCGAAACGTTTGAAGAGCGTCCGATTATCCGCGCCCGACTCGTCGCCGAGCGGACTTGCGTCAACTGCCACACGTTCCAAGCCGGGCGAACCGATTCGTTTTTCTTTCATTTACGTTACAAAAACGCGGGGACGGTTGTCGTCGACCGCGGAACCGTGAAAAAAGTCGATTTGAAGGCCGAAGGCCTCGACGCCGGATGCGCTTACGCGGCTTGGCGGCCGAACTCGCCGCATATCGCGTTTTCGTCGAACCAAACGTCGCAGATTTTCCATAATCGCGACGATAATCGGATTAACGTCGTCGATTCGTTTTCCGATTTGCTTCTTTACGACGTCGAGAAAAACGAGTTGACGCCGATTACGCCGAGCGACGACGACTTTTTGCCGACTTATCCGACGTGGTCGCCGGACGGAAAAACGCTCTATTATTGTTGCGCGAAGGCGCCCGATTTCAAAACGCCGCGCTTGCCGGCGGCCGGGCGCAAAGAAGAGACGCCGGCGCTGCAAGACGAGTTTCGATACGATGTTATGAAGGTCGATTTTGACGAGAAAACGAGAAAATTCGGCGCTCCGGAGCGAGTTTTCGACGCCGTCGCGCTCGATAAAAGCGCCGCCTTTCCTCGCGTTTCGCCGGACGGAAAGACGCTGATGTTCACCTTGGCGCGGCGCGGGTGCTTTCCGATTTGGTTCCGCGACGCCGATCTTTGGACGCTCGACTTGACGACCGGCGAGGCGCGCGCTCTCGACGAGGTCAATTCGCCGACCGAGCCGGACTCGTATCACTCGTGGAGTTCGAACGGGCGGTGGTTCGTTTTCAGCTCGCGTCGCGACGACGGTTCGTACACGCGCCTTTATTTTGCGCATTTTAGCGAAAACGGGCAAGTTTCGAAACCGTTTATGCTCCCGCAACGCGATCCGGCCGCGTCGTTAAATTCGACAAAATCGTTCAACGTTCCGGAGCTGACCGTCGAACCGATTCAACAATCGGAGCGCGAACTCTTGGGCGTCGCGAAAAACGACGCGCCGGAGAAAGCGACGTTCCGCCGTCCTTGACGCTCGAAGCGGTCGCGTCGGCGACGAAGCCGCGCCAATTAGGGGAAATAGAAAACGCTCCGAAGGGATTCGGAGCGTTTTTTGCGCGTCGGCGGCTAACGGAGCGACTTGCGTCGGAAATAAACGTTCATAACGCGGAGCTGGCGCGGGCGGAACTCGACGTCGAAAGCGGACGAGGAGGGAGCTTCGAGCGTTTTGTCGGTTTCGGCGTCGGTAAAATCGACAAACTCGACGCGCTCGATCGGAAGGGCCGCTTTGAACGTCGTCGTCGTTTTCGCGCCGACCGTTTCGAGCGCCGTTAAACGCGTTCCGACGTAATCGCCCGCCGCGTTCAAAATCGCTCGCCGCTCTAAAATTTGAACGGCGCCTTCGCTCGACGAAAAAGACGTCGCCGCGAGCCGCTTCGGACGGGGAACGTCGGCGAGCGCGAAGGGCGGAACGTCGGCGAATTCGAGCGCGGCGCGATGCGGACGGTCGAGGTCGACTCCGACGCCGAAACGGAAACGGCGCCGCGTTTCGCCGGTCGGAATCAACACGGCGTCGAGCCGCGTGTCGCCGGCGCGTTTAAAATAGGGAAGCCCGGCGGACAACACCGTGATTCCGATATTTTCCTCGCTCCGCACGTCGACGCATTCCGGCGCTTGCAGGTAGTCGCGGCCCGTCCAAATGAGCGTCGCGCCGACGCCGCCGTAAAGGTCGGCGAGCCCGTCTTTCCAAGCGAACCGAACGCCGTAATAACTTTCCCAAGGCGTTTCGTCGACCGAAATTAACGGCGTTATCTCCGCGTCGACTTCGATAATCCGACTTTCACGGCGAATCGTTAAAATTTGCGTAAAGTCCGCCGCTTTCTCGCCGTTCGGCGCGACGAGCCGTCCGTCGACGCGCAAACGACCGATCGCCGGGCCCGACGCGAGTACGGAAATTTTATCGGCGGCGGAAA
The DNA here is from genome assembly GCA_017559825.1 of Thermoguttaceae bacterium. GTDB lineage: Bacteria > Planctomycetota > Planctomycetia > Pirellulales > Thermoguttaceae > RUG369. Next base: position 8,013 of record JAFYQR010000076.1, read on the forward strand.
CGGTGTAGCCGTAACCGGAATCTTCCGTCGAGCGGCAGTCGTCGCGGCGCAGCGAGCCCGGAAGTTTCAACGCGACGTCCCAAGCAAAACGGTTGCCGCGGCTCGGGTGGCGGAGCAGACCGTTCGAAACGACCGGCGCGTCGACGTTGAACGTCGTCAAACGGCGAACGGAACCGGTCGTCGGATCGACCTTAATCTCAAAATATTCGTTGCGCAAAACGTAATAACGTTCGATTTCTTTCGCCGAATACCGTTGTTCGACGTATTCGACGAGCGCGGAACGAGGCGCCGTTTCGTCGTTCGCGCCGTTTTCGGCGGCGGTCGCGGCGTCGGAAACGCTCGCGTCCGCCGCGCCGCAGCGCAGTTTAGCGGCGAATTGGCGGAAAAACGAGTTTTTGCGCTTTGACGGCGCGTCGGCGGAGGCGGAGTTTGCCGCCGTCGCTTCGGCGGTTTCGTCAAGCTCAGGAGCCGGAAAGTCCGCCGGATCGAGCGCGCCGGTTTCGAAGACCGGTCGATTTAGGAAACGATATTCGACGCCGGGCGTTTTCGGAATCCAATACGAACCGGTCGTCGGCAAAGTCGCGACGTGTTGACGGAGCCCGTCGGCGCCGACGAAGGTTCGCAGTTGAAAGCCGAGTTCCGCCGCTTCGGCTCGTTGCGCCGCGTCGTCGAGCGATTTTTCGCTTTCTTTGTCGGCGGTTTGCGTAGGTTGGGCGGTTTGGGACGTCTCGCCGTCGCCGCTTCGCCGCGTTTCCCAAACGATTTCTTGCGCGGTCGCCGCCGTGTTGACGAAGAGAAAACCGTTCGAGTCGTCCGTTTTCGCCGATTTGCTCGCCGCCGCGAGGAAGCGAGCCGCCGCGTCGAGCGTCGCGTTTTTTTCCGCTTCCAACTCGGCGAACGTCGCGTCAAGATCGGCGGTTTGGGCGGTTCGCGTCGTCGCGTTTTCGGCGTTTTCGTCGAGCGATTCGACGTCCGGGACGAGGAAACGAGCGTCGAGCGCGTCAAGCGTCGCGGCGACGCGAGCGGAAAGCCCCTTCGACGCGTCAAGATAGGCGGAAAAGAGCGAGTTTAACGTCGCGTCGTCCCGTTTCGCCTTGAGCGTCGCCTCGCGAACGGTCGCTTCGAGCCCGTCGAGCGCCGAAAGAATCGCGCCCAACCGTCGGCGGCGAGGCCAGTTCGAAACGAGATCGGAACGTCCGCGACGCGCCGAACGGGTCAAAAAGTTCGTCTTAAATTGGTCTTTGACGAATTTTTCACGGTCGCCGGCGCCGCGCGTTGCCTCGGCGTATTCGTTAAAATCGTAAAACTTGCCGATCGCCGGCGAATAACGATCCATCCGGAAGAGGTCGCTCAACCAACGCGAACCCTTGCCGGGTCGGCGCTCGAAAACGATCGAAGTCGCGTCGTCGGAGTAATACGAGTTGCCGATGCGTTCCGGCAGCTGCAAAATCTCCTCGCTTTCCGCCGCGTCAAGCGGTTTTTTGCAGAACGCGGCGACCGTCGAGCCGTCTCGCCCTTGCCAAAGGAATCGCGAGCGGTCGGTCGGCTTGTCGAGGAGCGTCCAACCGTCGGCGGTTCGAGCGAACGCGGCTTCGTATCCCGTTAATTTAAGTAATTGGGGTAAAATTTGCGCGTAACCGGCTTCGCGTCGAGCGAAAATTTTCGGCGCCGTCTCGAACGCGTCGAGGTAAGCGGCGCGACCGGCCAAGAGCGTTCGAACGATTTCCAACGGCGATTGGAGGTAAAGCGGACCTTCCCATTCGTCGCCGCCAATTAAGACTGTCCGTTTGGCCTCAATTTCCTCTTTTAACAGCGCGAACGTTTCCGGGTAACGCTCCCGGCAGATTTTCAGGAGCGGAACCGGCAAAACGACGTTCGATTTCTCGTCGCGGCGACGTTGGAGGCGGAGCGCGTCGGGAAGAGCGGCCGCAAAGTCTTCCTCTTCGACCCAAGTTAGTTCGAGAAGTTTCGTCGCGGTCGGGAAAAAATACTCCTTCGCTTGCGTCAAGAGGTCGAACGCCTTTTGCAGGTTCGTTTCGCGCTCCTCGACGTTGCCGGCTTGGTGCGCCCGCGCCGCGTCGACGACTCGCGAGCTAAAACTTTGCGAGTCTAAGTTGCTCATATAACGTAATTTGCGCGTTAGCAACTCTTCGAGAAAACAGGTCAGGCCGAGCGAAAGAAACGTCTCCGTTTCCTCGTCGCCGATCGGCGCGTCGATTTCGAGTTTTTCAAAGGCGACGCGCAAGATTTCGTCGCGGTCTTCGACGTCGCGGATAAAAATCGCGCCCGATTCTTCCGCCGATTTTACCCAACTTGGCGAGAGCATGCTCTCGGCGCAAGGCGGAACGACGACCAAACGCGGCGTTAGCCCCAACGTCGGGCTTCCGGCCGGTTCCCAACGCGGCGCGGCGTCAAAATGGGCGACCAGCGCGGGATGGTAAAGCGCCGACCAGGCGGAAAAAATCGCGTCGACTTCCGAAGATTTGCGATAAAGCGAAAAATCCTCAAAACTGTAACTAGGAAGGAGCGAAAACATAAGCGACCTAAAAGCGGAAAATAGGAAGGGCGGGGGAAGCGAGGACGTCGAAACGTCGCAAACGAAGAAAAACGCGACGCGAAAAAGAAAACGAACGCCGTTTTTCTCGAAATCGTCGACGGCGTTCTTCGCTCGCCGCTCGCCGAACGACGCAAAACGTTCGAACGAGCGGCTTTATTGGAGCGAAAATCGACGCGGAGAACGAAAAGTCGCGTCGGTTTTCAAGCGTTAAACGGCGTTCAACCGTTCAACAGGTCGGCGATGTAGAAGCTGCCGTAGGTGTGCACGCGGCATTTCGGGTGCAGCTCGGCGGCGAGTTCTTTGTTGTACTTCAGAATGTCGCCGAGTTGTTTCTTTTCGCCGTTGAGTTCGACCGGAACGCGGTTCAGGTAGGGCGACGTGTCGAGCCCGCCGCTGCGCCAAAGAACGCGAGCGCCCGGCGTCGCCGACTTCAGAATCGCGGCCCACTCGGCGATCAGCGCGTCGTACAGCTTGTCCGAGAGCCAGTCCATATGGTCGAGGAGAACGAAACGGCTGATTTTCACGTCCGGATTTTCGCGCAAGAAACCTTCGACCGTGTTCGTGCGCACGACGACATTGTCGACCGCGCCCGCTTTGAGCGTTTCGAAACCGCTCTTTTCGAGATATTCCGGGCAGCACGTTTTCGTATAACGACCGGTCGCGTACAAACGCCAGAAATAGTTGTCTTGGATCGGCAAATCCCTAAAAATAGCGTCGAGGCACTCTTGGACGAACGGAACGAGTTGGCCGTAAGTTTTTTCGATTTGCTTGCGTTGGTCTTTCGGAACGCCGACCATCGACATCGTCGAGTCGCGGTTGACGATGAAACGCATCAGCGGCGACCAGAATTTGTCGCGGACTTCGGCCCAAATTTTTTGTTGTTCTTCGAGCGTCGGAGCGTTGATCAACGCGTCGACTTGCGGACGCATTCCGCGCAAATTGACGAGGCGGTTGATCCACTTCGCCAAATAACCGGACGTGCCGCAGAAATAGTAAGACTTCGCTTTGCCGTCGAAGAATTTCTTGATATTTTCGTCCCAATATTTTTGCGACGATTCCGACATGTGCTTGCGGAGCTTGTCGCGGTAAATTTGTTGAACGCCCGGAAGACGGCCTTCGCCGAAAAGTTGGAAAAACGTTTCGTAATCGAGCTCTTTAATCCCGGCGATTTTCAGCTCCAACACCGCGTTTTGCCGATAGTTCATGTCGACGGCGTAAACGCGATTCAGCCCCTCGATCGCATACGAAAGCGCGTTGCAACCGGCCGACGTGATGACGAGAAGATTGTCTTCCGGCGTCAGTTCGAGCGCGACTTTGTCGAGGCGCGGGTCTTCCCAGCAGGTGTTGTAAACGAGATTGTTACCGTGAACGGCGGCAAACACTTTCCCGCTAATCCATTCGCCAAACGCTCCCATGCGTTGATTCCTGTTCTTTTTCTAAAATCGATAAACGATCGCGATTATTGTTTGATTGTCGCCGTCGACGGCGAACGAACGACAAGGCGGGCGAAAATCGACGTCCGAAACGCGCCGCCCAAACGCGGAGCGACCGAAAGTCTTTCGCCAAAAATAAAACTCTATTTTATTATATACGAAACGCGCGTCGACGAAAGCCGGGCCCGAAATTTTTTGAATTTTCAAATTTTTCGAGCGAGGCGCCGTTAAAATCGTTGAAGTCGCGCTTATTTCTCTTCGACGCAGCCGAAATGTTCGCCGCGACGGGCGAAACGGCGGGAACGACGGCGAAGCGAGCGGCGCGTTATCGGTTTCGCGCCCCGGTCGAGACCCCGCGATTGAAGGCGCGAACGCGTTCGTCGAGCGAGGTCGGCGTTTTTGTTCGGCGGTCTTCGCGGACGGCGTCGTTTCGGGCGCGGCGACGGTCGTCGGGCGAGCGTCCGACGGTCGCGTCGATCGGTTTCGAAGCGTCCGGCGCGTCGAGTCCAAGATTTTCCAGCGCTTGCAAATATTCGACTTTCGCGTTCTCGTCGCCGTTTTCCGCCGCCGCTTTCATCGCCTTCCAACGTTCGAGGAAGGCGCGGAGTTGTTCGTCGGTCCAACCGAGTTCGTCGAGAATCCGACGGTCGGCTTTTTCTTTAAGGACGTCGTCGAGGTAATCGAGAACGAGGTTCGTCGCCGCTTCGGCGTATTGGAGACGCGGCGCGTCCGCTCCCGTTAAGGAGGCTTCGTCCGGGCCGAGTTCGCCGAGACCGGAGCCGCCCCCGCCGCCGCGTTTGCCCGACCGCGAGTCGCCGCCCGCGCCGATCGTTCCCTCTTGTTCGTCCGATTTCGGTCCGGTCGACGGTTTTTGACGGTCGGACGCGGAACCGCCGCCGTTATTTTCGGCGTTTTGGTCGGAACCGGTCGCGTCGGAGGCCGAATCGCTTCCGCCGCCTCCGCCGAGCGCGTCTGACGGAACTTCGCCGGGATTGAGCGTTTCTCTGTTTTCACTATTTCCCTCGTTTTCGCTTCCCGTCGGGTCGCGATCCGGTTCGGACGCGCCGTTCGGGTCGGTTTCGGCGTTGTTAGCGCCTTTTAACTCTTGCGCGTTCGGGGCGGCGTCGGTTCCGTTTCCGGCGAAATTTTCGAGCGGGTCGGCGAGAACGTTCGCGTCGTCGGGGGCGCCGTTTGGATTTTCCGGCGCGTCGTCGGGAGCGTTTTGCGCTAAAAAGTTGTTTTGGCTCCGGTCGACTTCGCCCTTTTCGCGGCGCGAGTTCGGATCGATTTTCTCGGGATTTTCCGCGTCGAACCGCTCCGCGTTCTCGCCGGGACGCTCGTCGCTCGTTCGGTTCGGAAGGGGGCGGCGGCCGTTCGACTTTTCGCCGTTTCGCGGATTTTCCCCGGAATTTCCGTTTTCTCCCGATTGCTCGTTTTCGCCGTCTTGCGCGTTATTCGGCGATTTCCTGTTTTGCGCGTTTTGGTTGTTTTCGCTATTTCGCTCGGAGCGCCCGTTTTCCAGCGACTCGGCGTTCGATTCGGAGCCCTGCGCGCCGCTTTCGCCGTTTTCGCGTTCGGAGCGGATAAAGTCGAGCGCTTTTTCGAACGCGTCGCCCGGGTTCGCTTCCGGATCGACCGACTCGGGGGCGCCGAGGGCGGGGGAGTTCGCGTCGCCGTTTTGCGCGTTTTCTCCGTTTTGCCCAGCCTCGCGACTTGGCTCGTTTTCGCCGTTTGGCTGATTTTGCCTATTTTGCCCGCTTTGTTCGGACGCGTTCGAATCGTCGCCGTTCGCCGCGTCGGAAGCGCCGCCTTGACCGGTCGCGCCGTTTTGCTCGTTTTGCCTTTCTCGTTCGGAACCGCCGCTTTGCCCGGTTTCTTGGTTTTCTCCGTCTTGTTGATTTTGCGCGTCTTGCCCGGATTCGCCGCTTTCTCCGCCTTGTTGATTTTGCGCGTTTGGCTCGGATTGGTTGCTTGGTTGGTTTTGTCCGGTTTGACTGTTTTCGCCGGATTGGTTGTTTTGCTTGGATTCTCCGTTTTCGCCGGTTTCGGACTCTCCGTCGTTTTGTCCGTTTTCGCTATTTTGCTCGGATTCTCCGGCGTTTTGCCCGTTTTCGTTCCCGCTTTCGGAACCGCTTTCGCCGTTTTCCGGGTTTTCGGGCCCTTCTTCGGGGGGCGCGTTCGGCGACGACGGGTTCGCGACCGGTTCGCCGACGACGACAAGGAGCTTCTCCGTCGCCGCGACGTTCGCCTCCGGCTCCTTCGAGTCGACCGCCTCTACCCAATATTCGATCTCGTCGCCGACGCGGAAACCGAGTTGTTCCGGAACGAACGCGCCGGAGAGGACGTTCGGGCCGACGAACGGCGTCGGGCCGGTCGAGTAATCGGCGCCCGATTTCGCCGAGCGGGAACGGAGCGGCAAATCGATCGGCGCCGGGGTCGAGCGGACCGCCGACGCGCCTTCGTCGAGGTCGCGAATCGCCGTCCGAACGCGAACGGAACGGAGGCCGAAATCGGGGTCTTCCGCCCAAACTTGGAAGCGGAGCGCGTCGTTGAGCGCCGCCGTCGAGCCGCTTTCCGGGGCCGACTCCCAACGAATCGTCGGCGGAACGTCGGCGAGCGTTTCGACCGAATAATCGCGAGCGTCGCGGTTGCGTTGCCCGTCGACGTCGATCGAAAGAAGGCGGTAAGAGGTCAGCGCCGGAACCTTTTCTTCCGCGTCGGCGCCGCGCAAAATCGACGACGTTCGCTTCCAATCGAGTCGGAATTCGAACGTCGCGAGACGCGGATTATCGGGCGAAATCGTCATTTTCTCACCCTTCGACTCGTCGCCGTTCGGCAAGAAAAGCGCGCTTTCAAGGGGCGAATTCGACCGCGCGACGATCTCGACCGTCGTTCCTTCGACGGCGCGGACGTCCCCTTGGTTGGCGAACGTTTGCGGCGTTAAACCGGTATAATCGGGAAATTTTAACGTCGTTTTTTCGACTTGGAACGTCGGACGCGGCTTTACGTCGACGCGGTAAGTCGGCGAAACGCTTTCGAAACGCCCGCCGGCGCCGACGACGACGCGGTACGTCAGCGGTTCCGAAAAGCCTTCGTCGCCGTCCGGAAAACGAGCTTCGAAGCGCGACGCGCCGACCGGTTTCATCGGAACGCGCAAGTCGACGAGCCGACCGTCTTCCGTCGAGTAAAAAATTTCGACCGGGAGCGACCCGGCGCCGTCGATTTTCGCCGCGACGTCGAGAAAGTCGCCTTGGTAAACGGTCGCGTCGCCGGGGGAAACCTCTTCGAGCGCGACCGCTTGCGGACGTTCGATCGCCGCCGTCGGCGCGACGATGCGACCGACCGACGCGAACGGACTCTTCGGCGAAAAAACGGAATAACCGGCGCAAACGGCGACAACGACCGCGAACGCGACGCCCCAACGAATCAGCCCGGAACAATCGACGAGCGTTTCGACGGGCGCGGATTCGGCGCGAGTCGCCGCTTGGAGCGCGACGCCGCGCAAAATCGACGGATCGACGACGGCGTTAACGTCGGCGGAATCGTTCGAATCGGCGTTTTGCGCGTTTTCGCCGTTTTGTTTATTTTGCGCCGTTTCTTTATTTCGCGTTTTTTGCGCTTTTTGCGACCGTCGGCGCGCGTCGGCGGCTTCGCGGCGGAGTTGGAGCCAGCTGATCGCCGAGTTGTGCGGGTCGTTCCAACTTTCTTCGAGAATTTTGGCGGCGTAAAGGGGCGCGATTTGACGGCGCAAAATCGGAACGAGCCGGACGACGAAATAAAGCGTCGTCGACGCGACCCAAGCGACCGCGAATAGGAGCCGTCCGCGCGGCGACAACCCGTCCGGCAAAACCCAATGGTCGAGCAAAACGCCGACGAACAAAACGCCGAGCGCGAGGGTCGCGAACGCGCAAAACGCCGTCGTTAAGTCGACGCGACGAACGTCGGCTCGGGTTTTGGCGACGCGAGCGAGGAGCGCTTTTTCGGCGCGACGGACGTCGGCGTCGTTGAAATCGGGCGTTCGGGGGGCGGGCGCGGGCATTCGGAGACTCCAAATTGGAACGAAAATCGGGAAACGCGGGAGGTGTTGAATAAAAGCGCGAAAAACGGTCGAAAACGCGACAAGGCGCGAGCGGAAGTAACGGCGCGGGACGGCGCGGCGTCGATATTTGCGCTCATAACGATTTTATCGGATTACCGCGTTTTCGGCAAGGGCGTTTTTCGCCGCGTCGGCGACCGTTCGCCAAGCCCGGCGGGGCGGACGAAGGCGCGGCGTTGGGGCGCTTATTAATAATAACGACAAAACGGCCCGTCGCGGCGCTTTTTTTGCGTTTTTGGGGGAAAATAACGGGGGTTGGGGAATTTTTTCGCGCAATTTTTTCGGAAACGCTTCTCTAAGGGAGTTGAGGAAAGCGTTGCAACGCGCTAAAATAGAGTTGTAAACGGCTTTGCGTTCGCTTTTCGAACCGACGCGCGGCCTAACGCGGCGTCGAAGCGCCGTTGCGAGATTCAAACGAAGGAGTTTAGCTAAAATGCGTAAAACGGTTAAAATGAACGGAAGTGTCGAAGCGCCGTTGCGAGATTTAAACGAAGGGGTTTAGGTAAAATGTGTAAAATGGTTAAAATAAACGGAAGCGTTGAAACGTCGACTTGCGCGTCGCAAGGGCGACAATCGCGTTCGACTCGGCGTTGGTCGACGGCGTTTTTAGCGGTCGCGCTAGGTTTGGCGACGCTTGGCGCGTCGGCGTCGTTCGTCGCGTCGACGCTTCGAGCGGACGAGCCGCGCGAGTGGAAGGGGCGATTCGGCGCGACGGTCGCAACGGGAACGCTCGACGTGGAACGAACGGACGCGGAATTGGTCGCCGCGAACGCCGCCGACGCCGACGTAACGAAGCCGAAAACGGTCTATTTTCGCGACGAATCCGGAAAGTTAGTCAAATATAATTACGCGTGGTTGAGTCCCGCCGACCGAGCGGAAGTCGACTTTGCGCTCGGTTTGGCGGCGGCGACGATCGAGGAGACGGACGCGGACGACGTTGGCCGTCCCGCCGCCGAAGCCCCCGCCGAAGCCCCCGCGGACGAACCCGCCGAGGTCGCGTCTTCGCAACAAGCGACGGTAACGTTAGTAGACGGAAAACCGGTTTTGCTCCTGTCGGGGGGCGCGTCGTCGGCGGGCGTTTCGGCGGAGAACTCCGAGGTCGCTTGGGACGCGAATCCGGCGGCGGGGACGCGCAAAGTGTTAACGGTGAACGGCGTCGAGTACGCGTTCCGTTACTGTCCGGCGGGAACGTTTACGATGGGGAGCCCGGAAAGCGAACCGGGGCGGGACGACGACGAAACGCAACATATGGTCGAACTAACGCGCGGTTTCTGGATGTTGGAAACGGAGGTAACAGTCGGCATGTGGCGTTCTTTCAATAACGCGACGACTAGCGGAACAGCTCCAGCTGAATCGGAAGGCGGTTGGGGATATAATAGATTGACGGGCGAAGGCGAGTGTGGAGATGCGTATAGCTGGGATAATCCGGGTTTCCCGCAGACGGACGAGCATCCGGTGCCCCTTGTGAACGATAGCGACGCCCTCGCTTTTTGCGCTTGGTTGTCGGAGGAATCGGGAATGGAAATTCGCTTGCCGACGGAAGCAGAGTGGGAATACGCCTGCCGAGCGGGTTCTACGACGGCGTATTCTTTTGGGGACGACGTGGAAGAGTTGGCGAAATACGCCAATATCGCGGACGCTTCGGCGAAGCGTAAGTTTTCCGAGTGGACGACGAACGACGGAGACGACGGTTGCATTTTTACCGCGCCGGTAAGAAGCTATAAACCGAACGCTTGGGGCTTTTATGATATGCACGGTAATGTTTGCGAATGGTGCGCCGATTGGTATACGCCTGATTTTTATCAAATTTGTAATTCGCAAGGTTGTGTAAAAGACCCCGTCGATTCGAGATTTAAATTATGCCGAGGAAAACGCGGCGGTAGTTGGTGCGAGGATGAGAAGAGTTGTCGATCGGCGGAACGTTCCGACGTTATATCAATACTTCGACGTTACGAATATGGATTTCGGTTTGTCTTAGCGCCGACGTCTCCGCAAAAGAGCGGCCCGATTAAAACGGAAGGCGTTACCGGCGTCGTTACGCTCGACGGCGAACCGCTCGCGAACGCGACCGTTTACTTCACCCCGGCCGAAGGTTCCGCCGGCGCGTTGCACGGCGTCGGCAAAACGAACGAAAAGGGCGAATACAAACTCCAAACGCTCCTCGGCGCCGCCGAAGCGGGCACGACCCCGGGCGATTACGTCGTTACGATCGATTGCGTCGACGAAGTTCCCACCGGCGGCACGAAGTTGAACGACGACGGCGAAGAAGTCGACGAAACGGAAGTAATCCAACGCGTTCCGGCCCGCTACTTGAACGGCGCGACGTCCGTTTTAACCGCGACGGTCGTCAAGGGCTCGAACACGTTCAACTTCGACCTGACCACGGAAGAGGAAGCGGAAGGTCAAGCGCAAAACGCTGGGCGCGCGTCGACGGGGGCGTCGCAACCGTCGAGCGAAAATTCCGACGTCGCGTGGGACGCCGCGCCTAAAGCGGGGACGCGCAAAGTTTTAACGGTCGACGGCGTCGAGTACGCGTTCCGGTATTGCCCGGCGGGAACGTTTACGATGGGGAGCCCGGAAGACGAAGAAGATCGTTGGAGCGACGAAACGCAACACGAGGTAACGTTGACGCGCGGTTTCTGGACGCTTGAAACGGAAGTAACGCAAGAGATGTACGAAGCGTTGACCGACGCGAATCCGAGTTGGTTTTCTGCGTCGGGCGGCGGTTCGGACTCCGTCGCCGGTTTGGATACGTCGCGTTTCCCGGTGGAAAGTGTTAGTTGGGAGGACGCGCAAGAGTTTATCGCGAAGCTGAACGCCGGAGGTTACGCGCCGGACGGTTTCGAGTTCCGGCTCCCAACCGAGGCGGAGTGGGAGTATGCTTGTCGAGCGGGAACGTCGACGGCGTATTCCTGGGGTTCGACGTTGAACGGCGATCAAGCGAACTGCAACGGGAACTATCCTTACGGCACGTCGACGGAAGGCGCGTGTTTAGGACGTACGACCGCGGTCGGTAGTTACGATGCGAACGGTTGGGGTTTGCGCGACATGCACGGCAACGTTTGCGAGTGGTGCTCCGATTGGTACGACGACTACGCTTCGGGGGCGCAAACGGATTCGACGGGGCCGAAGTCGGGCTCGGGCCGAGTGTTGCGCGGCGGTTGCTGGGGCAACTTCGCCGGGAACTGCCGGTCGGCCGGCCGGAGCTTCAGCGACCCGGCGAACCGGAGCAATGACTACGGCTTCCGTTTCGTTTTAGGTTATTCGGATAACGCTTTAGACGCGGGTAACAATACGGTGGCGCAAGATTCGAAAAAAGTGTCGATTAGCGGCGTCGTTACGGTTGACGGCGAACCGGTCGACAAGGGAAGTATTCGCTTCAAACCGGTTGACGGTCAAGGCCCGACCGACGGCGCTCAAATCGTCGACGGCAAATTCGAAGCCGAAGTTACGACCGGCGAAAAAATCTTGGTCGTCGACGGCTCGAAAGTCGTCGGGCAATTCGAACCGGATCCGACCCTGAACCCGGGCGTTATGGCCGACAAACTCGAAATGTATCCGGGAATGCCGTTCAAACAAGAAAAGAAAATCACGGTCGAAAAGAAGGGGCAAACCTTCGAAATCGATTACGTTACCGACGAAGCGGAATGAGCGTTTGACGCTTGAATTTCGTCAAGCAAAAGAAAAACGACGCGGTTTTTGGGGCCGCGTCGTTTTTTTAGAAGTAAGAGATTTGAGTCAAGAGTAACGCGTCGACGGCGAAGCGTTGAAGCGTTCGGCGTCGACGCGGGAACGTTGGGGAACGTTCGCGGTTATTTCGCTTATTTCGCCGGTTCGGCGGGCGTCGCTTTCGCGCCCTTCGCCTTAACGAAGAGCCAAACGAGCGAACCGACCGCCGCGACCAAAAGCGGAACCGCGATCAACGGACGGAACCAAAGCCAAGCGATCGCGATCGTCGTCAGCGAACCGCAAAGGGAAAGCGCGAACGAGATGATTCCCGTCCCGAGCCCGACGAGCGAACCGAGGAACGGAACGATATCGGCGAGAACTTCGAGCGGTTTGAAAATCGAGCTGAAACCGACGTACATCAGGACGAACCCGATCAGGCGCAGAACCCAGCCCATCATCGCGTTGCCGCGTTTCGCTTGCGCGAACATCGCTTCCGCCGTGTCGATTTTGTTCGAAAGGAGCTCGACGGCGCCGGTCTTCGCTTGGTAAGGAACGAACGAGTCGCCGTTTTGTTGCGAAACGACGCTCGCCGGGCGCGGGGCTTCGACGATTTCGAAGGTAACGCGAACGTCGCCGATTTGCGGAGCGTTCGGGTCGGTTCCGAGATAGAAACCGGTTTCGGTGCGCTTGAACTCGGCCGTCGCGGTCGGGGCCGGAGCGTTAACGACGACGATCGTTTGCGCCGGAGCGTTCGGGGCGACCGTCGCGGCTTGCGCCGGAGCGGCCGGAGCGACGGAAATCGCTTGCGCCGGAGCGGCCGGAGCGACCGAAATCGTTTGCGGGGCGGCGGCC
>JAFYQR010000077.1 GCA_017559825.1 Thermoguttaceae bacterium
CACGAGACCGACGCGGCGCGGCGTCTCGCCGACTTGTATCGCGATAGTTTGCGGTACGTTCCGCGCGACGGCGGGCGCTCGCAACCGTCGCCGGGCGCGGCTCCCGACCCGATTCTCGGCGGGCGCGTCGTTCCGGAAACGTTCGGGCTTTGGAACGTCGATCCCGACGCCGTTCAAAAGATTCTCGACGATCTTTGGGAAGAGAAAAAGGCGGCGGTCGACGAAAGACTTCGGCGGCTCGTCGTCAATATGGTCGCGCTCAACGGCGCCGCGACGTTCGCCGTCGTTTGGCTCGCGCTTAAACTCTTCCGGCGCAAGGAGAAGGAATGACGCGGCAGTTCGTTTTCTTCGACGACGACAAGATTCTCGACGCGGTCGACAAGGCGACGCGGCGCAACCTTTCGAAGTTCGGCGCTTACGTCCGCCAACGGGCGCGTCGGTCGATTCGCAAGCGGAAAAAGGCGTCCGCGCCGGGCGCGCCGCCGTCGTCGCATACGGGAAATCTCAAACGCGGAATCGTGTTCGGATACGACCGAACGCGCGGAAGCGTCGTCGTCGGGCCGATCAAAAACCGTTCCGGAGTCGCGCCGCAAACGTTGGAACACGGCGGATTTACGCGCGACTTAACGACGCCGGAATTTCGAATCGGCGCGAAAGCTCCGGTTCGTTGGGCGCGCGGCAAGCGGCGAATGATTTACGTCGAGCTTGCGACGGAACGCGACGTCGAGACCGCGAAGCGTTTTTGGGAAGAGGCGGGAAAACGACCGGCGGCTTACGTCCGAGCGCGTCCGTATATGGGCCCGGCTCTCGACGCGGAGCTTCCGAGAGCGCCGGAGCTTTGGCGTCATTCGGTCGTGCGATAAACGGCGATATTAAAACGAGTAAGGAGACCAAAATGACGGCGATTAAAACGATTACGACCAAAATTATTATGGGGCGCGACGGCGTCTTTGAAATCGACGATACGAAAGTTCCGGGAATCGTGTCGGTTTCGTTGACGTATCAACGCGAGCTTGTCGACGTTACGACGCGCGACGACGGCGGCTGGACGAAAAAGTATCCGGGCGTCAAGAGCGCGACCGCCGAAGTCGAGCTGTTTCGAATCGAAGGCGACGCGACGCAAGACCTCTTTTGGCAAGCGTGGCACGCGGAAGCCGCCGCGCTCGCGTGTCGAATTTTGTCGAAGGCGAGTTGTCGCGGACTTTCCGGCGATTGGGTCGTTTCGAATATCGCCGAAGACCAAGGGAAAGACGGCGCGGCGACTCATAAAATTTCGCTTGAAAACTTCGGCGAATTGGAAGAAATTAGCTCGACGACGTCGAGCTTCTAAGCCGCGAAAGATTGGGAGTAAGGAGGGAATATGCGCGTTTTTCACGATTCCGATAGAAACCGTTGGGAACTCAAATTGACGCTCGGCGCCGCGAAGCGCGTCTTCGACGAAACCGGCGTCGATTTGCTGAATCCGACGAAAATCGGGACGGACGGGCGCACCGTCTTGCAAAAGCTCGTTACGGGCGATTTGCTGGTCGGCGGCGTCGTCTTCGCGATGATCGGCGACCAAATTCGAGAACGCAAACTCGACGAAAAAGAAGTTTACGACGCGTTCGACGCGGCGACGATCACCGCGATGTGCGACGCCTTTTTTGCGGAGCTGCGCGATTTTTTTATCGCTCGCGGTCGCGAGTATCTCGCGAAAGCGCTCGAAGAAGAGCGTCCGAACGCCGAAACCGTCGACAAAAAGATCGCGGCGGCGACCGGGACGCTTGGAGCGAAATTGTGCGACTTGCTGGACGCGCAAACTGTCCCGGTTTTCGAGAGCTAACGTTCGGCGAATTATGCGATTACGCCGAGGCGGCGAGCGAACGCGATTGCGCGCTCGTCGCGCGCCTTTGCGCCGTCGTCGCGAACGCGCACGGCGCCGAGCGAAGCGAAGACAGCTTCAATCCGTATTACGCCGACGAGACGGACGAAGAAGTCGTCGACGATATGAGCGAGTTCATTCGCCGAACGCGAGATTAGAAAAGCGCCGCCGTTCGAACGACGACGCTTTTTTTCAACGCTAACGGGACGTTTCGGCGTCGTTCGTCGCGACGGCGGTTAGCGCGAGCGTTCGGACGGCGGCGGCGAGCGAGAGACCGCGAGCGTCCGCCCAGCGAAGAAGCGGTTCGAGTTCCGCGTCGTTTAAGCGGACGAAAACCTTGTGGTCGCGGCGTTCGGCGTCGGCGACCGGAGCGCGTCCCGTCGCTTTCAAGCCGAGGTCGCGCCGGATCGCTCGTTTCGTTTCCGCTTGCGAGCGGGGGAGACAGACGGCGAGCGCTTTCAAACCGAGCGCGCGTTTTTCTTCGTGCGAAAGTTTCGAATAGTCGCGCATCATAACGCGGGCTCCGTTAACGATTTAGGGGTTAAGTCGTAACGGCGGGCGATTTCGTTGCCGAACGCGTCGCGGAGGCGTTGCAGGTCGGCGCAAACCGCTTCAATAAGCGCGAGTTCTTCGGCGGTAAAAGCGCCGTTCGCGCGATACCGCAAGCGTTCGTATTTCGACGCCAAATCAAGAACTTCGGCGCCGCAGGGGAGTTCGGCGCGAATCGCCGCGTTGACCGCCTGTCGCGCTTTTTGACGTTTGTATTTTTGGGTAAGGTCGCGTATGCTCACGAGTTAATCTCCTTTCGTTAAAAAGCGGTCGCCCGCCTCCCGCTCGCGCGAGAGACGGGGTTCCGGTCGGTTGCGACGTTACCAAGGAGTCGTCGTCTTCGTGTAGACGGCGGTCGGGCCGGTGTTATACCAAACCTCGACTTGCTCGTAAACCTCGAAGCCGTTTTTCAACGCGCGATCCGCCTCGCACTGCAAGTCGGTTTCGCGTTTTTCCCCGGTTTCGTCGACGATCACGAAAACTTGTTTCGTTTGCATTTTTGGTCTCCGGTATCTTGGAGGGTGGAAAAATGTCGTTGGGGAAGCCGTTTCCCCCAACCGACAAACGTATTATAACATATTTTTGATAGCTGTAAATGTGTAAAACGGGAAAAATTCGCAATTTTAAGGAATTTTTATGAGCGTTGGAGCGATTCGCGCGGGGCGGGCTTACGTCGAGCTAAGCGCAGACAACCAAAAACTTATCGCGGCGTTAAAGCGAGCCGAGGAAAGCGTCGCCCGGTTCGGCGCGAAGGCGTCGGAACTCGGGGCGCAGTTTGCGACGTTGGGCGTCGCGACCGCCGCGCCGCTCGCGTTCGCCGTGCAAAATTTCGCGGCGTTCGACGACCAAATGCGAGCCGTGCAAGCGGTTTCCGGTTCGACCGGCGCCGAGTTCGAGGCGTTGACGGCGAAAGCGCGCGAACTCGGTCGCACGACGTCCTTTACGGCGGAGCAAGTCGCGAGCGGAATGGTCGAACTTGGACGCGCCGGGTTCAAAGCGCCGCAAATCGACGCGGCGATCGCGTCGGTGATGGATTTGTCGCGTTCGACGCAAACGGAAATTCCGCTCGCGACGGAGATCGCCGGAAACGCGTTGCGAGCGTTCGACTTGGAAGCGAGCGAAATGGGGCGCGTTTGCGACGTCTTGACCGCGACGGCGAACAACTCGTCGCAAACGCTCGAAGATTTAGGCGAAGCGTTCAAGTTCGTCGCGCCTATCGCGAAAGACGCCGGAACGTCGATCGAAGACGCGGCGAAAATCGTCGGAACGCTCGCGAACTTCGGGATTAAAGGTTCCTTGGCGGGAACCGCGTTCAAAAACATCCAGTTGAAGATGACCGACCCCGACGTTCAAAAGCGCTACAAGGAACTCGGAATCGACGTCGTCGACGCCGACGACGGTTCGCTTCGCAATATGGCGGACGTGTTGCGCGAACTCGGCGCCGCGACCGCTTCAATGCCGAACGCGGAAAAGCTCGCGACGTACAAAGACTTGTTTTCGATGTACGGCTTGAGCGGCGGCGTGAAGCTGACTTCGGCGAATTTTACCGGAATGTACGACGCGATCGACAATTCGCAAGGAACGGCGGCGAAAACGGCGGCGGCGATGGATACCGGAATCGGCGGGGCGTTTCGTTTGACGGAATCCGCGCTCGAGGGGGTGAAACACGCGCTCGGCGACGCGCTAACGCCGACGCTGAAAGAGCTTGCCGACGAGATTCAACGCGTCGCCGGAACGACGAGCGCTTGGATCGCCGAGAACAAAGAAACGGTCGTTTGGATTGCGAAAGCGGCGGCGGTCGCGACGGTCGCGGGCGGTTCGATGTTGGCTTTGGGGCAAGGCGCGAAAATGGCGTCGTCGACCTTTTCGGCGCTTCGGACGGTCGGGCAAGGATACGTCGGCGTCCTGAACGCCTTGGCCGGTTCGTCCAACGCCGCGACGCGAGCCGCGCGAGCGCGCGAAATCGCCCAAAAGAAGTTGGCGGTCGAGACGAAAGCGCAAGCGCAACTCGACCGCGCTTACGCCGCCGAAACGAAGGCGAACGCGGCCGCGCGGGCTCTCGGTTTAGAGCTAACGAAAGCGGAGACGGCGGCGGCGAAAGCGCGATTTGTCGGCGAACGTCTTTCCTTTGAGGCGCAAGCGGATTCGATTCGCGGCGCTTACAACCTCGCGGCGGCGAAGCGTCAAGAAGCGACGCACGCTCGAATCGCGGCGACGGCGACGCTGCAGAACGCGCGCGAAGCGGCGAACTCGGCGGTTCAAATGTCGCGAGCGGCGGCCGGAGGCGCGCTGTTGCGGCGTTCGTTCGCTATGCTCGCCGCGTCGCTCGGCCCGATGTTGGCGATCGGCGCGGTTACTTACGCGATTACCCAATTTGGCGAAGCGTCGGCGCGAGCCGCCGAGAAGGCGAGGGAAGCGAGCGACGCGGCGGCGGAAACGTCCCGCGCAAACCAAGAACAGCGCGATAGTTACAAAACGCTTTTCGAACGTCTCGAAGAACTTAACGCGAAATCCGCGTTGACCAACGCCGAATTTGTCGAAGCGAAGGGAATTATCGCGCAACTGACCGGCGCTTACGGCGAACTCGGCTTCACGCTCGACGAAACGGCGAAGAAGTTTGGCGGTCTTACCGAAGCGCAAGAAGCGTTCAATAAAAAACAACGAGAGCAAAGAAAGGCCGACCTCGCAAACGAAGACGCCGCGTTAAACGCCGAGCTTGAACAACTTGCGAAACGTCGCGACAATCTTATCGGCGACGATTTGACGCTCGGCGGCTATATTGCGGGCGTTAAACACTTTTTCGGGATGCAAGGCGGAACGGAAGAGCAAATTACGGAAATTAACAATCGCGAAGCCGAAATTCGCCGCAGGTTAGCCGCAAATAAACTTGAAGCGGAAGGACTTAAGGTTCAAGAAGACGCGGCGCAAGCGGCGGCGGAAGAGAGCGAGGCGCAAGGCGGGGGCGCGAAGTCGAAACCGGAAGTCTCCGAAGAAGACCTCGACAAGGCGAAAAAGACGTCGGACGATTACGACGAAGACGCGGTCGACGACCCGTTCGAGAAGAAGCGTCAAGAGATCGCCGACAAGTTCGACGCTTACGCCGAAGCGCAAAAGACGATCGCGGCCGCGTCGAGCGACCCGAACGCGGAAGCGATTCGAGCGGCGAACGTCGCCGACGCGCAAGAGCGGGCGGCGCGGGATACGCGACGCGTTAATTTCGAAGAGCGGCTCGACGGAATCTCCAAGATCGGCTCGGGACGAACGGAAGCGCGACGCGACCTCGGCTGGGCGCAAGCGCGAAACGCGGCGGCGAATATGGCGCTCGCCAACGCGACGTCGGGACGCTTTACCGCCGAAGAAAAACAAGAGGCGTTCGACAAGAAGCGCGCCGCCGACCGAAGCGTCGCGGACGCGGAAAAGGAACTTCGCGCCGCCAAGCTGTCGAAAGACGCGACGCGAATCAAGGCGGCGGAAGACAAACTCGCCGACGCTCGCGACCTCGCCGACGCGGAAACGACGAACTACGCGTCGTTCGACGTCGAGACGGCGCGCGGGCTCGTTCGGCAAACCGCGAACGAAGTCAAAGGGTTCGCTTTCGAAGCGTCGCACGAAAACGCCGACGCCGCTTACGCGCGGTTTATCGCGGCGAACGAAGCGCTCGACGACGCTTACGCGAGCGGCGACGAGAAGCAAATCGAAGCCGCCGAGGAAGAGGTCGCCAACTCGCAAGCCGACTTGGAAACCGCGAACGCCGACCTCGCGGCGATCGTCGAAGGCGCGCAAGCGGGGCGGGCGCAACTCGCTTCGAGCGGCTCGTTTAACGCGTTCGAGGCGGCGGGGCTCGGCTCGAACGATTGGGAGAAAACGGAGATGGAGAAGCAAAGCGCGTTTCTTCAAAGAATCGCCGACGCGGCGGAAAAGGCGGCGAACGCCGACGACGAGGGAGACGACGACGCGATATGAGCGCAAGTTATTTGACGGTCGGAGGTTCCGACGCGCTAACGGTCGAGAAAAACGACGCGCTTTCGGTCGATTCGCTCGCGGTCGACGGGCGGCTTTACGGTTCTGGAACGGTCGCGACGAAATCGCGGGCGCTTTCCGTTTCCGGCGTCGCGGCGGCGTCGGTCGAGTACGTTTTTGAAGACGATTTGATCGAAATCGGCGAAACGTTCGACTCCGGCGAACGGAGTTACGGCGCGTCGCCGCAAAGCGTCCGGAAATACCGGATTCGCGGAACGGACGACCGTTTCGTCGCGTATATGCGGGCGATGAATTACTTGGCGAAAAACTTCCAGCTCGACGCGAACGCGTTCCCGATGGACGACGGGTTGACTCTTTCGTCGGCGACGTTGAAGCCGCTTCCGGGCGTGAAGGCTTGGGAGTTCGAAGCGACTTTCGCGAAACCGCAAGCGGTCGTCGAAGAATGCGATTACGAGTTTTCGACGACCGGAAAGACGGCCCGCTTAACGCATTCGCTCGAAACGGTTTCCGCGACGCCGCGCGAAGGTTTCGAAGTAATCGACTTCGAATGCGGCGTCAACGCGAACCGAAACGGCGGTTTCGACGGATACGACGTTTTCGTTCCGCACGCGCAAACGACGATAACGCAATCGCTTCCGAAAGAATGGCTTAACCGCGATATGCGAATTATGCTCGCGCGGCTTACCGGCTCGATTAACGCCGATTGGTTCGACGGTTACGCGCCGGGCGAACTTCTTTTTCTCGGCGTCAAGGCGAAATCGACGCGGTTTGAAAACCCGTTGACCGGGCGGCGCGACTGGTATTGGCGGGCGACGTATTCTTTCGAAGCGTCGCCGAATACGACGATTCCGTTTGGCGAGAATTTCATCGAAAAGCGCGGTTGGGATTACGCTTGGCGCGCGACGCTCGAACGAGAAAACGACGAGACCGGCGAAAAGGAAACGTTTGTTCGTCAAGTCAACGTCGAGCGCGTTTATCCGCTTTTGAACTTCGCGGCGCTTTGTATTCCGATTCCGAACTGAAAGGAGAACGTCGATGGCTAAAGATTTATCGCGGCGCGAGTTGCAGGAAATCGTCGCGGCGTACAAGGGCGGGGAATTGGGCGGCTCTCGCGGCGGTCGCTTTGTCGGCGGCGTTTCGAGCGAAGCGGTCGTTCGCAACGCGACCGGCGCGCTTCTCCGTTCCGGAACGCCCGTTAAAATAAGCGGTTTCGCGCAAAATTTGACGTTCGACGCGGCGCTCTTGCGGCTCTTGAACAACAAGTTGACGCTTCGAGCCGTCGCCGCTTCGTCGGACGACGCGCCGGAAACGGTCGGCTCGACCTTGGAGCCGATTCGCGCCGACGGACTCGGACGCGTCAAACTCGACGGGCTTTCGGCGGCGCGAGTAACGTTTCCGTCCGGCGGCGACGATTACGAATACGCGTCGGCGACGTTCGTCGCGGCGGAGAGCGGACCGTTTCGCATCCTTGCCAAGTCGAAACTAAGCGCCGAGCGCGTCGCCGTTTGCGCCTTGGCGAAAGTCGCCGGGAGCCAAAACGACGAAGAAAGCGAAACCGTCGAAACGACGGTCGCGGGGGGCGTCCAAATCGACGTCGAAACGAGCGAGTCGGAAACGAAAACGAGCTATACCGTTAATTGGCGTGGGCTGCGCGTTTGGAACGACGCGAGTTTATGGCGGCCCGGCGAGGAGCCGGATTGGGCGCTTTCGGCGGCGTTGGACGACCCTTGCGACGTCGCGACCGCCGCGTTTGACGACACGCTGGAAGCGGCGTTGTTGGCGAATCAAGCGGACGGCTCGTTTTCGCCGAAGCCGCAAGCCGCGCTCAAAGTCGCGCGAAAGTACCTCGACGACCGAATCGTTTTGACGGCGAACTTTCCGCCGGGCGCTCCGACTCGGTTCGGCGCCGATTATTTGTCGAGCGGCGGCTTGACTTACGGCGGGAAAAATATCGTTTCGGCGTCGAGCGACTTGATTATCGCTCGCGTCGACCCGGCGGAATATTCGTATTTAACCTACGGCCCCGGCGGCGCTTACGATTACAGCGCGACCGTTTCGCCGGAAGCGGTCGTTTACGCGATCGAGTGGCGCGGATTCCGGTACCGCTACGACGGCGGAACGGCTTCCGCAACCCTTTACGCGAAAACGCTTTATCCGGGCGACCATATAACCTTTAAGCCGTTGAACGGCTCCGTCGAGTCGTCGATTTGCGTTCCCGTTTGGACGGGGTTCGACGTCGTGCAAGCGTCGGGAGGGCAACGCGTTACAAAGATTCGCGGCGCCGACGGAATCATTATTTCGGTCGAGACGACGACCGACGAACAAGGGAACGCGTTTAACGTCGGGGTGATTCGCGTCGTTCTCTCGGAAGAGCAAAAGGAAGCCCTGAAAGGCGAGAAGGGCGACCAAGGGGAACCGGGGGAACCCGGCGCGGACGGTAAAGACTTTACGTTTGACGACTTTACGCCGGAACAGCTCGAAGCGCTCAAAGGCGACCCGGGCGAAAAAGGCGAAAAAGGGGACAAGGGCGACCCGGGTGAGAAAGGCGACCCCGGAGAGCCCGGCAAAGACGGCGACAAGGGCGAGAAGGGCGATCCGGGTGAGAAAGGGCCGCAAGGCGAAACCGGAGCTACCGGCGCGCAAGGCCCGCGCGGTTTAACCGGCGCGACGGGGCCGCAAGGGCCGCCGGGCCCGCAAGGAACACAAGGCCCTGTCGGCCCGGCGTTTACGTTCGATATGTTTACCGATGCGCAACTCGAATCGTTGAGAGGCGAACCCGGCGAAGACGGCGCCCCCGCCGACTTGTCGAACATTACGGCGGTTGAGCCGATTACGGTCGAGGGCGACGCGGAGCAGATTGAAGTCGGGCTCCAACTTGCCGAGGTCGACGAATCGGAAGGCGTCGCCCTTGAAGTCGTTGAAAGCAAAGGACTTAAAGCGACTTGGGGCGGGGTTAAGTTCGGCGATGACGCGTTTAAAACGCTCGCGGTCGACGAGCCGTTGACCGCCGAGGTTGCCAACGACGTTGCAACGCTGGGGTTGGATTACGACAACACAGATTTCGTTGATCTTGGAATCAACGACAACGGCGCGTTGGTTGCAGACTGGAAAGGATTGCGGTTTGCTTACGACACATGGTATATAACTAAATTAACGTACAGCAGCGGTTTGTTTTACAGTTACAACTCCGCGACTAAGACTGCCTCTTTATACGTTCGAATCGCGTCGAACACCGACGCGAACGCCGTAACATTATCGGCGACGTCGAGCGGATTGAAAGCG
>JAFYQR010000078.1 GCA_017559825.1 Thermoguttaceae bacterium
GATATTAGAAACTCAGCCGACGCAAGTTGGTTGTTTTACGAGGGATCGCGATGATTGGTTTTACACTGTGTGAAATCTTTACTATGATATATGAAGCCGGCTAGGAAAACCTAACCGGCTTTTTTTGTAAACCGACGCCGAGCGACGACGTTGAAATTCTTTCGCAAAGAGCGATGAATACCGAGGAACCCCGACCGCCTTTTGGGCAACCGGCGTTTACGCGTTTTTTTACCAAGCGTCGAACGCGGCGCATCCCGACCGCCTTTTGGGGATAGCTCGGTGCCGTCGCGTTGTTTAACGCGACTCGACCGGCTTTGAGATGTGCCGCGGCCGCGTTGTATCGGTAACCGGCTTTTTTATTTCTTGCGTCGTCGGGCGCCGCCGCGTTGTTTATGCCGTTGTCGAATCGTTTCTAGGTTTCGCTTGTTCCGTCGCGCTTTCTTAAATTTTGCCGCCGCTCCTTTCGCCGAATTGGCGAGCGTTTTGGAAATTTCAACGTCGTTTGTTCCGTTGAATCGCAAGCGTTAGCGTTTGTTTCCCGTCGGTCGCGGCTCGGCTTAGATAATTCGACGTTTTAAAATTTGCGCGTTTATCGAAATCGCCGCTTTGCCGACCGGCGTTATTTCGTCGAAAAAAATCGCGAGTCGCCGCCCGCGCGCATTATTATTGATATTGTTTTTTTTGAGGTTTCTCGTTGCGAAACGGTAAAGGCGTTCGTTTTGGCGTCGGAAAATTACTTTAATTGCGATTTCTGCTTTGTCGATATCTTGCGCGTTATTCGTTGCGATTTTTTTCCGCGCTTTTCTTTAATAAACCGTTTAGCGCCAAATAACCGGAAAAATCGACAAAGCCCCGCTTGCTCCGACGGGAAATTAACGCTTTTTGCGCGCGGGGGATTTTATTTTTTTTTTTTTGAATATAATGACGGTTAGTGAAAAACGCGTCGAGTCGGCGCGCTTGAAAATTTGGAAGGTCAAAAAGGAAAAAAAGATGAAGAGGAGAAATCAACGACGTTTGCGCGTCGCGTCGGCGTTCGGATTGGTTGTGTTAGGACTGATTCCGTTAGGCTTCGGCGGAGCGGAGCAAAACGCGACGCCGGTTTTCGCGCAAGACGCTAGTATCGACGAAATGCTGCAACGAGGCTTAAACGCAGAAGAGACGGAAAAGCCGCAAGAGGTGGAAATTGAGGCGCAAGCTCAAAATAATTTTGAGTCGAGCGAAAACGCTAAAAAGGGAAGGATGTTAATCCAAGAATGGCAAAACGCGTTGCAACAAGGGGATTTTAGAACGGCCCTTGAAAAAACGAACGCGTTATTGCAGATGGACGATGTAAAAAATAATCCGCAAATAGTTCAAGCTATAGAGTTTCATAAGTTAATTTTGAACAGAATCGTCCAATTTTTCCCGCAAGGCTTTGACGGATGGCGTTCAGCCAAGAAAGCCGGCGAAAGACGCGTTCTCAATGTTAATGGAGTCGAGTTTCCGTTTCGATGGTGTCCGCCGGGGAGCTTTGCGATGGGAAGCGCGCCAATGGAGAAGGTATGGAACGGACAAGACGAGCCTCTAATGATGTCGACGGGAGAAATTGCCCGATGTGAAAAACAACACTCCGTTCGTTTAACGAAGGGATTTTGGATACTTGAAACCGAAGTAACGCAAAAAATGTGGACGGCCTTGGGACGCGCCAATCCTAGCGTCGTTAAAGTTGACGCGAATCCGGTGGATCGCGTGAGCTGGTTCGATTGTCAAGAGGCATTGGCGCAATTAAACGACGCGACCGGTTCGCCTCAGGGCGGTTTTATCTTCCGTTTGCCGACCGAGGCGGAGTGGGAATACGCTTGTCGCGCCGGAACGACCGGTTCGTTTAACGACGATTCAACCAATGGCGTTAATGTCGCGCAGGCGGCGAGCGATTGGGTAAACGGATTACCGGCGCCGACGCCCGTCGCTCAAAAGCGTCCCAATCGTTGGGGGCTGTACGATATGCACGGCAACGTTTCCGAGTGGTGTTGGGATTGGTACGACGAGAACGCGTATTATATGAACGGCGCAAATCTTGATCCTCTGGGCCCTGCGCAGACTCAATGCCGCGTTATTCGCGGCGGTAGTTATCGAACACCCTACGATATGGCGCGTTCCGCCGCGCGCGGATATGGCGGGGCAAGGAATCCGGGGGCGCGCGAGCTGGGCTGCGGTTTTCGTTTTATTTTTGTCGAAGTTTCTTCGCCTATGGAATTAGCGCAATGGAGCGAGCGTATTAAAACCGCGTTGCAACAACGACAAATTTTTGAAAAACTCGCGGCTGAGCAAGCGGTGGAATACCAAGAGACTGTGCGGAGGTTAAATCAAGTGACCCAAAATTGGATAGATCAGATAGAATCGGGACATACGGTTCCGACGTACCCGACTCCAATTCCGATGTACCCGACTCCAGTTCCGATGTACCCGACTCCAGTTCCGATGTACCCGATTCCGGAGCCGCCGATGTATTAACGGTTAAGCGCGGAACCGGCGGCGACGGTTTTGCGAAACGGTAAGCGGCAAACGGTCGTCCGACGTTCTTGCGGGGAAACGTTGGGCGACCGTGTTATTTTGCCGTCGAAGTCGCCGATTTCTAGAATGCGTTCGACTTTTTCAACGTCGAAACGGTTTTCGGCGTCGCGGGTCCTCGATTCTAGGTCGAGGTAAACCCGAGCGTCGCCGGGCGCCGCTTCGATTGAAGGAAAAAAAGACCGCAAACGGTCGAAAAGTAAAACAAAGGTAAAAAGCGGCGGGATAAAACGCGTCGCCGCGAGGAAAAAGGTTCGGCGTTTGTCGACGCGAAAAACGTCGGCAAACGCCGCGACTTCAAGGCTCCGAACGCAAATTACGCGTCGATGTGCGGCGCGACAATGAATAAAGAAGAAGCGTTGGAATTTTTGCGCCTCAACCAACCAATGCCGAGCGAGTACGACGACGATCTCGACTCCGAGACGGTCGACGCTTGGGACGCCGCGCGGGAATACTTTACGGAGAACCCTTGCGAGGAAGCTATCCCTTTATTTCTCGGGTCGATAGGCGAAGGTTATCTTTTCGGAACGTATCAAACGCTCGACAATTTTTCGCGCTTTTCGAGCCCGACGTCGTCGTTCCGCATCTTGTCGACGCCTTGTCGTCGGAGTCGTCTTGGACGCGTCGTTGGGCGGCGGAGTACGCGTCGGCGGTCGAATCGGGCCGCTCAGATTTGATCGAAGCGCTCCTTAAACTCCTTTTCGACCCCGACGAGGAAGCGCGGACGGCGGCGGTTATTACATTGCAAGGCAAGGTTTTAGATCGGATAATGAGTTGGCGCGATTACGAAGCGACGTTACGAAGTGCTTACGCCCAAGAAACCGACGACTGGAACAAAGAACAGTACGACGAATTTTTCGCGACGGAGTAACGGTGCCGCAAACCGAGTCGACGCGACCGTTTCCGACGCGGCTAAACGTCGGCGTCGGA
>JAFYQR010000079.1 GCA_017559825.1 Thermoguttaceae bacterium
AAAGCGCTCCGACGCAACGAACCGACGTCGCCAACGGACAGTCGCCCCAAGCGCCGACGTCCGGCGACTTCGTCGCGCCCGCCGCCGTTGCGAAGAGCGCGATTCCGAGCGCGCCCAGGAGCAAAAACGACGTTTTGAACGTCGCCGAAAACGCTTGCGCCAAGATCGTCGCGGGCGCGAGTTCCAGCCAATCGACGCGTCGCAGCGTCCCTTCGTCGAGATCGGTAATTCCCTTCATTTCGAGTCTCCCGTCGGCGACGCGTTTGAAACGCGTCTTCGCTCGCCGTTCGCGCCGCGCTCCGCTCGACCGCCGAGCCTCCGCGACGCAAACCGTCTCTTTTATTCTATCCGAAGTCGCGAAATTATCAAGAAAAGCGCCCGCGATAAAACAAGAATAATCGCAAAAGACGCAAAATTTCGCTCGTTTTTCGTCCGAACTCGCGCCTTCCTCGACGCCGCAAGAAAACGAGAACGCGTCCGACCTCCGTCCGACGACGGAAACCGAACGCGCCGCTTCGTCTTTTTCGCTCGCGCCGACGGCTCGCCCCGCTAGTTTTCCCCGGGTTCCTCCGGCGTTTCCGCTTCGAGCCCCGCGATTTCCTCCTCGAGTCGGTCGAGATTCACCGACTCGAACGAGTACTCTTCGTCGAGCCAACGCTTCGCGTCGATCGACTTGCAGCGAACCGAGCAAAACGGCAACGCCGCGTTCTCGTCGTCGAGAGCGAACTGTTTATCGCAAATCGGACATCTCATATCGTCGCCTTTCGCCGACCGGAAGCCGCAAGCGTTACTTCGACGCCGGAGCGGAGGACGCCGACTTGTTTTTATAGTCGGTGATGTAAAAACCGGAACCCTTAAAAATCAGCCCCGAACCGCCGCTGATCAGTCGGCGCAACGCCTTTTCGCCGCATTTCGGGCAAACTTCGAGCGGTTCTTCGCTCATCTTTTGAAAAATTTCGAGGGTTTCGCGGCAAGCGTCGCACGCGTACTCGTAGGTCGGCATTTCTAAATTAACGCTTTCTTAATCGTTTACCAAAACAAAATTCGTCTTTCGCCCGCTCATTGAGCCGGTTGCGCCGGGGCGGCCAAGACGACTTGCGACGGACGCACGACGCGTTCGTGCAGTTTGAACCCGGCTTGCGTTTCGACGATCACCGTGTCTTTCGGAAATTCGTCGTTCGGGAGCGACGCGATCGACTCGTGAAAATTCGGGTCGAACGGTTTGTGCAACGCATCGATTCGCTCGACGCCGTTTCTCGCCAAGGTTTCCAAAAATTTGTTATACACCATTTTCACGCCGTCGACAAGGGCCTCGGCGTTAATATTTCCGTCCGGCGCGGCCTCGGCGGCTTCGATCGCTCGCCCGAGATCGTCCCAAACGGGCAGGATCGCTTTCGCCAAGTCGAACGAGGCGTACTTGCTCGCCTCGCTCGCCATGCGGTTCGAACGAGCGCGGAAGTTTTCGAGCTCGGCCAAGGCCCGCAACGCGCGGTCGCGCGCCTCGTCTCGCTCGGCTTTCACTTTTTCCAACTCGGAGGCTTCCGCCGCTTTCGCGGCCTCTTCGAAGACCGCTTGCGCCGTCGCTTCGACGTCCTCCTCGAAACGCGTTCGCTCGTTCTTTTCCGCCGTTTCGTCGCGACGTTCTTGCGCGTCGTCGCCGTTCGTTTGTCGTTCCATTTGCGTTCTCCCGGCCGACCGTTCGTCGGCTCGCTTCGTTGTTCGATGTTTCGTCTTCGAGTTTTCCCGCTTCGCCGCAATTTACCTCGCCGCCGCCGCGCCGCGAGCGGATTCGCCGATTTTACCGGCTCGCGCTCGTTCGCTTATTCGTCGCCGTCGGTCGTTTTTTCGTCTTTTTGCCCTTCGTCTTTATCTTCTTTGTCGTCGGCGAAGAGGTCGTCGAAAAAATCCTTCAGCTTCGAGCAGAACGACTTCCGCTTCGGCAGCACCGCGTCCCCTTCGATTTCGGCGAGCTTGCGCAAAACCGCCTCGTGCTCGGGCGTCAGCTTCGTCGGAGTCTCGATAAAGAGCTGAACGATCAAATCGCCGACGACGTTGCGACGCGGGGTCGGCATGCCGCGCCCCTTCAAGCGAACGACGTCGCCGTTTTGCGTTCCCGGAGCGATCTTGATCTTCTCCGGCCCGTCGAGCGTCGGCGCGTCGATCTCGGCGCCGAGCGCGGCTTGCGCGTACCCGATCGGAATTTGGCAAATCAAGTCCTGCCCCTCGCGGCGGAACAACGGGTGCCGCTTGATTTGCACGAAAACGTAACAGTCGCCGGGCGGGCCGCCGTTCGGACTGCGCTCGCCCTCGCCCTGCACGCGGAGCCGAGTGCCCGCGTCGACGCCGGCCGGCACGAAGATTTCGCGCACAACCTCTTTCGAGACCAACCCGGAGCCGCGGCACTCGACGCACGGCTCGGCGATCGTCGTTCCTCGCCCGCCGCACTTCGGACACGTCGTTTGAATCGAGAAAACGCCGGTCGACTGCTGAACGCGCCCGCGACCGCCGCAATATCGGCACGTTTCCGGTTTCGTGCCCGGTTTCGCGCCGGAGCCGCCGCACGTCGAGCAGACCTCGCGGCGCCGATAGCGAATTTCCTTCGACGCGCCCTTGGCCGCCTCGCGCAGGTCGAGCGTAACGGCGCACTGCGCGTCCGCGCCCCGTTGAACGCGTCCGCCTCCGCCGCCTCCAAAGAAAGAGCCGAACATGTCGCCGAAACCGCCGAACATGTCGCCGAACGCGCCGAAAATATCGCCGACGTCTTGGAATCCTCCGCCGACTCCGGCGCCGTCGAGCCCGGCTTTTCCGTAACGGTCGTAAATGCTCCGCTTTTCTTTGTCGTTCAACACCTCGAACGCTTCGGCGCAAAGTTTGAACTTCGCGACCGCTTCCTCGTCGCCGGGATTGCGGTCCGGGTGATACTTCATCGCGGCTTTGCGGTACGCCGTCGCGATTTCCTTTTCGGACGCGGTTCGTTCGATTCCCAGAACTTCGTAATAGTCGACTTCGGCCATCGTGTTTTCAACTTTTTATCGTTCGGTTTCCGCCGCGCCGCTTTCGAGCCGACCGGTTCGGCGCGAAAATTCGAAGCGTCGAGAAAAAGCGCGTCGTTCGGAACGCCGTCCGTCTCCGCGCCGCCGAGCTCGTCGACCGGTTAAAATTTCCGGAATCGCGAGTTCGGAAAAATACGGGCGACCCGCTTTCGCCGATCGCCCGTCGTTCGTTCGTCGACCGTTCGTCCGCGCCCGCCCGCTCGGTTAAAAGCGAAGCGAACGCGACGAGTCTCGGTCGAACAAAAATCAGCGAATCGCGCCGCCGATTTCCTTGTCTTTCTTCGCGTCGGTAACGAGCGTTTCGGTCGTTAGCATCAAACCGGCGACGGAAGAAGCGTGCGTCAACGCGGCGCGAACGACTTTCAGCGGGTCGATAACGCCGACTTCGTACATGTCGACGTATTCGCCGGTCGCGGCGTTATAACCTTGCGAGCCGGTCTTTTGCATCACTTCGTCGACGACGACCGTGCCGTCGTAACCGCCGTTGTCGACGATTTGCTTCAGCGGAGCCGTCAGGGCGCGAGCCAAAATGTCGACGCCGATTTTCTCGTCGCCGCGAGCGTTCGCGCGAGCTTTTTCGACCGCTTCTTTGCAGCGCAGAAGCGCGACGCCGCCGCCCGGGAGAATCCCTTCTTGCGCCGCGGCGCGGGTGGCGTGGAGCGCGTCGTCGACGCGGTCTTTCTTTTGCTTCATTTCGGCTTCGGAGTGAGCGCCGACTTGAACGATCGCGACGCCGCCGCTAATCTTCGCGAGGCGTTCTTGGAATTTTTCGCGGTCGTAATCGCTTTCGCTTTCGGCGATCATGCGACGAAGCAGATCCGCGCGAGCCTTGACGTCGGCTTTTTTGCCTTTGCCGTCGACGATCGTGGTCGAGTCTTTGTCGACGACGATTTGCTTCGCTTGACCGAGCGATTCGAGCCCGACGTTTTCGAGCTTAACGCCCAAATCTTCGCTGACGACTTGCGCGCCGGTGAGGATCGCGATGTCTTGCAGCATCGCCTTACGACGGTCGCCGAAGCCCGGAGCCTTGACGGCACAGACTTTGAGGATGCCGCGCATGCTGTTGATAACGAGAGTGGCGAGAGCTTCACCTTCAACATCTTCAGCGATGATGAGCAGCGGCTTGCCTTCTTTGGCGACAGCCTGAAGCAGG
>JAFYQR010000080.1 GCA_017559825.1 Thermoguttaceae bacterium
AAAGCCGCCGCCGAAAAGGCCGCCGCCGAAAAGGCCGCGCAAGAAGCCGCCGCGAAAGCCGCCGCCGCGAAAGCGGACGCGGAAAAAGCCGCGAAAGCCGCCGAAGAAGCGCGTCGCTTCGCCGTCGGAGACGCCGGCGCCTACATGTCGGTTCTCCCGACGAAAAAGGTTTCCGTTTACACGGCGCAATCGCTCCTGTTGGCGAACGTCCCGGGCGTCGACGTTACGATCGACTCCACGACGCCGTCGCTGATTATTTACGGTTCGAAAGCGAACGTCGAAGCGGCGATTAAACTTGTCGAACGCTTGGAAAGCAATCTCGACGTCGTCTTGGAAATCGTCGACGTTACGAAGGAACTCCCGGCGGAAGTCGTTACGGCGCTTCCTCGCCTCGAGCCCCGCGTTACGGCGACTTACGACAAGACGAACAAACGTTTCCTCCTTTACGGACGTCCGGCCGACGTCGCGCGCTTGAAGGCTTACGTCGCGCAAATCCAAACCGCGACGACCGACGAAGTCGACGGCGTTTATTACCTCGACGTCGAACGCGACGTTCCGGGCGAACTCCAAGACTACGCTCGCAAAGCGGTTCCGGGCGCGGAAATCTCCTACAATTCCGCCAATCGCCGCTTCACGATCGTCGGGACGCCGACCGAACAGCTCGCCGTCGCGAAAATCCTCACCGACGCGGTCGCAAACCTTCCGGCGGAAGACGAAACGCGCTACTACCGCTTCGAAACGCAAGTTCCGGAACGCATGATCGACATGCTCCGCGAACGCGTCAAGGGCGTTAAGGAAATCGCTCGCGACGAAAACAACTCCGCTATTTTGCGCGTCGTCGCGAAACCGTTCCAACACGAAGAATTCGCCGCCGCGATCGAAAAGGTCAAGGCCGAATACCCGTTCGCCGACGAAAACACGTTCGTTACGTATCCGATTACGGACGAAGTCCGCGCTCGTTTCGACCAAGTCCGCGAAGACTTCGTCAAAACGAACGGCTCGATTCGCATTTTGAACGACGAAAACGACGACGTTATGTCCGTTTGGGCGCTTCCGACGCAACACGCCGCGTTGAAAAAGCTCCTCGGCGAACTCGAGTCGCTCGAAGCGCCGGTTAAGGAAACCGCCGCGCTCTACCGTCCGAAACACGTCGACGCCGCCACGCTCGTCGCGCTGTTAAAAGACCTGCACGAAGACGTTACGGTCACGAACGACGCGGTCAACCGCCGCCTGGTGATGCGCGGGAAACCGGCCGACCTTGAAGAAGCGAAAGCGACCTTGGCCGCGATCGACGTTAAGAACGAAGACGGCGTCGTCCGCACGTACAAGTCGTACCCGATCAAAGGTTTCTACAACTACGACGGCGTCGGGAACTACTACTCCCCGACGCACTACCTCCGCGAACTGTCGGCGCTCGTTCCGGCCGCGAAGGTTACGTACGACTACTACAACCAAGCTCTCGTCGTTTGGGGGACGGAAGAAGAACACGCGCTCATCCAAGAAGCCGTTTCGAACCTGACGAAAAAGGACGGGCTCGACAATCGTATGTCGCGTTGGCAAGTGCGCCGCGCGGCGTACTCGACCCTCCTTTCGTCGGTGCGCTCGATCGTTCCGGGCGCGACCGTTACGTACGAATCGGCGTCGAAGTCGATCATTATCAGCGCGAAGAATAAGGAAACGATCGCGGAAGTTCTCGAAGTTCTCGAACTTCTCGACCCCGAGGAAGTTTCCGACTTCGACCCGATTTTGAGCTACTACGACGTCGGCTCGAACCCGTCCGACGAACTCGTCGAAGCGCTTGAAGACCTCGTTCCGAACGTCGCGCGCCTCGAAATCGACGCGAACACCAAACAGCTTCTCGTCATCGCGAAACCGGCGGAACACAAAGTGATCGCCGCGAACGTCGCGCGACTGGCGAAAACCTACGGTTCGTCCGACAAGCGCATGGTTCCGTACCCGGTCTACGGGATGGAACTCGACGCGCTCGTCGCCTCGCTGACCGACGCGTATCCGAACGCCACCTTCGAAGAAGACGAACGCGGCGGACGCGTCGTCGTCCGCGCCACGCTCGACGATCACGCCAAAATTTCGGAAGAAATCGAAAAGATCAACGCGTCCGAAGTCGACGCCGACGACCCGAACTCCGCGTTCGTTCCGGGCCCGCGCGTCTCCGTTTACACGGTTGAAACGCCGCAAGTCGCGACGCAGCTTCGCGGCGTCGTTACGCAACTCTTTCCGAGCGCGGAAATCTTCGCCGGGAACGGCGGCGGATACGGCCAACGTCAAACCGAACAAAAAATCGTCGTTCTCGCGAACGGTCGCGAACAAAAAATGATCGCGAAAATCGTCGAAGAACTGACGGCTCCGAGCGAAAAAGAACAACTCGAATTCGCCGTTTATCCGTTTGGCAACGTCCAAGCGGAAACGATCGAATCGCTCGTCGAAAACTTGATTCCCGACGCGATTTTCGTCCCGACGCTGACCGGCTCGTCGGCGGGCGCCCGCTCGACGTTTATGCAAGGTCGCCAACAATCGCGTCAATCCCGCATGCAACGCATGTACCGCGGCGCGAACCCGGACCAAGCGTCCCCGTTCTACCGCGTCGACCCGACCGACAAAACCCTCGCGCTCTTCGCGAACGCCGAAAGCCACGAAGCCGTCAAAGACGCCGTCGGCAAACTCGCGACGCTCGCCGGCGAAGAAGCGAAAATTACGTCGAAGGTTCAACGCCTCCAAAATCCGATCGCTTACCAACTCGTCGCCGCGCTCGCGCAAATTTATCCCGCCGTTACGGCGACGCCGACTAGCGGTTACGAATTGATTCTCTACGGGCCGGAAGCGGAACTCGCGAAAACCGTCGCTTTTTTTAAAGGTTTCGACGAACGCCCGGGTCGCATGCACTTGATCACGCTTCCCGCCGAAAGCCGTTACCTCCGCGACCGTATGGTCAACATCATTCGTTCGAACTTCGCCCCGAACGGAATCACCGTTTACCCGGGCGCGAACTCCGACCAACTGATTATTTGGGGGCCGGAACCGCTCTTCGAACGCCTCGACCAATTCGTCGCCGAACTTTGCAAAACGCCGGACGAATCGGCTTACAAAACGTTCCCGGTCGTCCACACGACCGTTCCGGCCGCCGTCGCGTTCCTCGCCAAAGTTTGCCCGAACGCCGAAATCACGCCGGAACCGGCGCGCAATCAAATCGTCGTTTACGGTTCGCCCGACCAACTGACCGCCGTCGAAAACGCGTTGAAAGCGCTCGACGTTCCGACCGACGCCTCCGTTCAACGCGTCGTCCGCGGTTATACTTGGCCGTACTCGGGCTCCTTCTGGAAAACCTATTCGGAAGTCGCGGCTAACTTCCCGTATCCGCAGGCGATTATGTCGCAAAGCGCGGACTATTCGGAAATTATCGTTACCGCGACCGAAGAGGTTCAAGCGCAAGTCGCCGCTTACGTCGAAGCGCGCAAAGTCGAAGCCGCGAAAAAGGCGCCGTCGTTGAAAGCGTATTACCTGACCCGCGTCAACTTCACGAAGCTCGTCCAAATCGTTCCGACGGTCGTCCCGGACGCCGCGATTTACCCGGGCAAAGGCTCGAACGAAGTTTTCGTCGTCGCGAACGAAGCGGCCCACGAAAAATTCCTCGAAACGTTGACGCGTCTCGAAACGATTCCGGAAGGCGCCGACGTCGACGGAATCGAACCGAAAATTTACCAAGTCAGCCCGCAAGGCGTTCAAGCCGCGATCGGCCTCTTGACGCCGCAAATCCCTGGCGCCGTTATGTACCCGCTTAACGCTTCGCGCTTCGTCGTTTGGGGCTCCGTCTCCGACCACGAACGCGTCGCGAAGGCGCTCGAAGTCGTCGGCGAAGCGTTCCCGAACGTTACGCTGAAAAAATACCCGATCGTTCACCTGCGCTATACGGACGTTCTCGCGTTTATGTCGACGCGTTTCCCGACGAACGAAGCGTACTTTTACCCGTCGTCCGACGGCGCGCTGATGTGCCAAGCGGCGGAAGTCGTTCAAGCGCAAGTCGCCGAACTCCTCAAATCGCTCGACGTCGAAGACGGGCCGGAATCGAAAATCGTTCCGCGCGCTTACGACGTCAGCGACATTCCGGTCGCGTCGCACGCCTACGTCGCGTCGGCGTTGACCCGCATTGCGCCGGAAGCGATTCAACTTCCGACGACGACGCCCGGTTTTGTCGTCGTCGCGGCGCGCCCGGCGATTCACGAAAAGCTCGAAGAGCTGATCGCCGAAATGATTAAGGAACGTCCGACCGCGAGCAAAACGCTCGTCGCGTACACGCTCCAACGCTTGACGCTCGCCCAACTGAGCGCGACGATTCTCCCGGTTTACCCGAACGTCAAAATCGGGCTCGGGACGACGCCGAACCAAGTCGTTATCCTCGCGAAAGCGGACGAACACGAAAAGATCGCGGCGATTATCGAAGAACTCGAAAAGGCCGCCGCCGACCAAACGACCGTTATTTACCAACTGCAATACGCGGTTCCGTCGACCGCTCGCGTCTCGATTCTCGCGCTCCACCCGAACGCGACGATCGTCGCCGACCCGCCGACCGCCGCGCTCCTCGCGACGACCGGAACGCGCAAACTCACCGTTCAAGCGTCGTCCGAAGAACAAGCGAAAATCGCCGAGTTGATTCAACAGCTCGACAATACGGAAGACGGCAAAACGACGGAAATTTACCGCTTGAAGTACGCGATTCCGGCGCAAGCGCGTCAATCGATCCTCGCGGTTTACCCGACCGCGACGATCATCGCCGACCCGCCGACCGCCGCGCTCCTTACGACGTCGGTCGCCCGCACGCTGACCGTTAAAACGATCCCCGGCGACCAAGAAAAAATCGCCGCGATGATCGAAACGCTCGACGTCGGCGACGACGGCACGACCGCTCGCGTCTACCGAGTCAAGAACTCGCAACAAGACGTCGTTCGCCGCGCGATTTTGCAAATGTACCCGCAAGCCGTCATCACCCTCGACGCTTACTCGCGCTCGCTGTTGGTTAAGGCTTACGAAAGCGACCACGCGAAAATCGAGCAGTTGGTTACCGAAATGGACGAACGCGACCCGGAACGGAACACGTCGTTCAAGATTTTCAACGTCGGTTCGCTTAACTTCCGGCGTTTGATGACCGCGCTTACCAATTTTTACGCGAACGACGGCGCGTTCCTAGCGCAGTTCGACTCCGCCCAACAATGCTTGATCGTTCGCGGAACGGCCGAACAACATAAAGCGGTCGAACAACTAATCGACGAGGTTCGCCAAGGCGGTCTCGCCGACCCGGAATCGTATATGGAATCGTATACGGTTAAAAACTCGTCGGTTACAAACTCGCTTTACTCGATTTTCTACGAGCAAGGCCGCGACGTCAACATGTACACCGACTACGCGACCGGCAAGCTGATCGTCGTCGGACGTCCGGAAGAACATCAAATGGTTCTCGACGTTCTCGACGTCCTCGAGCCGAAAGAAGACGAAACGCAACTCGCCATTTTCAAACTCGTTTACGTCGACCAGACGACCGCGACTCAAGCCTTCGGTATGCTCGAAACGGACGGCGCGTTCCACGACGTTCGCTACGACGCGAATTCGAACAGCTTGTTCGCTCGTTCGACGCCGGAACTGCTTGAAAAAATGCGTCGAATGTTGATTCAAATGGGCGAAAAAGACCTCGAAAAAATGAAGCCGTTCGTCGACCCGAACGCCCCCTCGAGTTCTTCGTCGAAACAGCGTCGCGTTTACCTCCGCGGTCGCCAAGACCAAGCGAACGCGGAACCGACGGGCGAACCGATCGACCTCAAAAATTTGAAGCCGGTCGAAGCCCCCGTCGACGCCGCGCAATCGGTCGAAACCGCTCCGGCGCAAGTCGCGACGGAAGCCGCGAAACCGGTTCAACCGGCGGTCGCGCCGAGCGTTAAGGTCGAAGCGACCAAAGCGGGCCGCGTCGTTACGATTCAAGGCGCCGACGCCGCGAAAGTCGTCGACCAAGCGATCAAAAGCTGGACGCGCGAAAACCAAGTGAAGGTGCTCGTCGGCGACGCCGGAATCGTTCAAGAGAAGCCGGCGGCCCCGGCGGAAGCTCCGAAACCGGTCGTTCAGACGGCGGAAGAAAAAGCCGCCGCCGAAAAAGCCGCCGCCGAAAAAGCCGCCGCCGAAAAGGCCGCCGCCGAAAAAGCCGCCGCCGAAAAGGCCGCCGCCGAAAAAGCCGCCGCCGAAAAAGCCGCCGCCGAAAAAGCCGCCGC
>JAFYQR010000081.1 GCA_017559825.1 Thermoguttaceae bacterium
CCGTTCGAGCGGGAAACTCGAACGGCGTTTGCGTTTTTAAGTCGGCGTTGTTCGCGACATTACGGAATGATCGCCGCGGCGCCGACGACGGCTCCGGCTTGAATCAAACCGCCGCGCAGCGAAATCGGAATCGGGTTCAAGATGTTCGGAGCGCAGTCGCCCGGACGGTAGTGTCCGAGGTCGTAAACGCATTCGTTCGGCGGGTAAACGCCCATCAAGTACGGCAAGACCGGAATCGTCAGCAAAAAGCGAGCGCGAGCGGTGAACGGAACCAACAACGGGTGGCAATAGTGGCCGTGGCGTTCAAGTTGGACGTCTTCGAAATACAGCGGCTTGTAGCACAACGACGACGCTTTCCAAGTGAACTCGATCGGCGTCGGCGCCTTGCGAACGTAGTCGTCGGTCGGAAGCGGACAGCGTTCCGGGAAGAGCCCCGGTTTCGGGACGATTTTGTACGGAACGTCGAGAATCGACGGCATGTCGTTCGGATCCGGGCATTCGTCGACGTAGGGCTCGTCGCCGGAACCGAACGGGTTCGCGTGTTGAGCGGTCGCGGCGGCGGTCGGCGCCTCGGCGTATTGCGCTTGACGAATCGGCGACGGCTTAACGCTTTGGAACGTAGCGCTCGTTTGACGAATCGGCGATTTTTCGGCGCTCGGCTTAACCGCTTGAACGGCGGACGCTTGCGGCGCGACGCTCGGACGAACGAAGCGCGTTCCGTCGGTTTGCGTCGACGCGGCGGGCGTTCCGTCGTCGGCGAGGAAGCGCGTCAAGCGAGCGTCGAGACTCGGCGTCTCGGCCGGGGGCGCGAATTGTTGAGCGAACGCGGCGCCGCTCAAAACCGCGACGGCGCAACAAGACGAAACGATCGAACGCGAAATCGCGGACGCTCGACCGAAAAGTCGACGAGATACCATTTGGAGCCTCCCTGCTTCAACGACAAGAGCCTTTTCATCCTTGAAAAGACGCGGTAATTTTTGCGAAAAGTCGACGCCCGTCGCGTTTCGTTCGTCCTGAAAAAACGCGAAGCGTCAAAACGCTCGACGCCGGTTAAAACGTCGAGCGTCCGGCGGCCGAAACCGCCTTCCCGATTTTGGCTTCGACGGCGCGGCGAGTTCGGGAACGTCTCGCCGCGCGTGTTCGGTTGCTTTTACGACGCGTTCTTAACGTCGCTCGACGAACGACTTAGAAACAGTCGCCGCCGCTGTAGTTCGGCGCTTCGTGCGTGATCGTAACGTCGTGCGGGTGGTTTTCGCGCACCGTCGCGGCCGAAATGCGAATGAACTTCGCTTTTTGGCGCAGGTCTTCGATCGTTTCGGCGCCGCAGTACCCCATCCCGGCGCGAATCCCGCCGACGAGTTGGTAAACGTAAGCGCTCAGCGCCCCGCGGTAAGGAACGCGCCCTTCGACGCCTTCCGGAACGAGTTTGCCGACCACTTGCCCCTTTTGGAAGTAACGGTCGCTCGAGCCGCGCTGCATCGCGCCGATCGAACCCATCCCGCGGTAGAGCTTAAACGTGCGGCCTTGGTAAAGCACCGTTTCGCCCGGAGCTTCGTCGAGCCCGGCGAAGAGGCTGCCGAGCATGACCGCGCGAGCCCCGGCGGCCAACGCCTTCACAATGTCGCCGGAGAAGCGAATCCCGCCGTCGGCGATCACCGTAACGTCGGCGTCTTGCGCGACCTTCGCGGCGCGGCTGATCGCGGTGATCTGCGGAACGCCGACGCCGGAAACGACGCGCGTCGTGCAGATCGAACCGGGGCCGATCCCGACTTTGACCGCGTCGGCGCCCGCGTCGATCAGAGCTTTGCACCCTTCGGCGGTCGCGACGTTGCCGGCGATCACGTCGACGTCCCAACGTTTCTTCACGTTGCGAATCGTTTCGACGACGTTCAGCGAGTGCCCGTGCGCGCTGTCGATAATAATGAAGTCCGCGCCCTCGGCGACCAAACGCTCGACGCGTTCGTAGTCGTGAACGCCCGCGGCGGCGCCGACGCGGAGTCGGCCTTCTTCGTCCTTGCAGGAGTTCGGGTAGCGGCGCATCATGTCGACGTCGCGAATCGTGATGAGCCCCGTCAATTTATTATTATCGTCCACAAGGAGGAGTTTCTCCACCTTATTTTCCATCAAAATTTTCTCGGCTTGCTCGAGCGTAACGTGACCGCGCGCTTTAACGAGGTGTTCGCTCGTCATCACTTCGGAAACCGGGAGTTCCCAGTTGTCGAGGAAGCGAAGGTCGCGTTTCGTAACGACGCCGATGAGTTCCTTGTCCGGGCCGACGACCGGAACGCCGGAAACGTTGTGAACTTCCATCAGCTCGCGAACGGCGCGAACGTTCGCCGTCGGGCCGACGGTCGCCGGATTGCGAATGACGCCGTTGGCCGAGCGTTTGACCTGCGCGACTTCTTCCGCTTGGACGTCGATCGGAAGATTTTTGTGGATAACGCCGACGCCGCCCTCTTGCGCGAGCGCGATCGCCAAACGGCTTTCGGTAACGGTGTCCATCGGCGCGCTGATCAGCGGAATGTTGAGCGTTACGCGCTTCGTCAGCCGGGTTTTCACGTCGACTTCGGACGGAACGGTCGTACTGTATTGCGGTTCCAGGAGAACGTCGTCGAACGTTACGCCGATTTCTTTCAAATCGTCCGCGTTAAGCATTGTTTCCCTCATTCTTGTTCGTTGGCCGCTCGTCGCGAAACGGCGGTTTTGGTGGCGCGCCTCGGAAGAATCGCCTTCGACGGCGGCGCTCGACGGGCGACGTTTTTTCGTCGCGCCGGACTCGCTCGCCGCGAAGTCGGTCGGGGAAGGCGGCGGAACCCGTCCCCCGTTTAAACTTCCAATTATACGCGTCTTTTCCCCTTTTGCAAGCGACCCCCCGCGCTCCGAACGGCGCGTTTTTTTATTTTCGCCCGTTTTTTTCGATTTTTTTCGTCGCGTCGAAAACAAGCGGCGTTTTTTTCCGCGTCTTCCTTATTTCCGCCGCGTCGGACGAGCGTCGCGGCTATTCGTTCAAAAACGCGACGGCCAAGCGGTCGGCGAGGACGGTCAGGTACGTCGAGACGGCGCCTCGGAACGCGAACTCGCGCAGGAGCTGGTAGTCGTTGTAGCGGTACGAGCGGAAAATCGCTTCGCAGAGCTCGACTTTCTCCTCTTCCGAGAGCGCGACGCGGCGAACCTCGGCGGTATGTTCGACGACTCGAAGAGTCTGCTCGGCGAACCGGTCGACGAAATCCTCCCAAGCGAATTTCTTGTGCTTCAAACAGGCGCGAACGAGCGCGTAATCGAATTCCAAAATCGAAGGCGTCATGGCGTTAAACTCCGCGCGTTTTCTCTAAGTTCATGGTTTTGTTGTTTCGACAAGGCGGCAAAACGTCGGCAAACCCGCTTTACCAGCGGAACGACAGCCCGATCGAGTTGTAAGCGTCTTCGACGTATTCGTTTAACAAAGCGTCGATATGGTAGGAAACGAGGAAGGCGGGGATCGGCGCCCAGTCGATTCCGAGTCCGACGAGGCCCCAGTCGCGGCCGAGCGCGTTCCCGTAGATCGGGAACTCCGTCGTCGGAAGGCCCGCGAGGGAAACGTTCGTTTCGCCGAACATACCGTCGAGGAACTCGTGAATGTAAGCGCCGCGAGCGCCGATTCGGACGTGTTGGTCGCCGGGGTACATATCGACGAAGAGGCGCGCGCCGACGATTCCGCGGAGGCTGTGGTAGTTTGACGAGGCGGAATGGAGCGCGTAACCGGAGCCGCTCGTCGACGTTTCCTTAAACGCTTCGCGGTAAAGGAAGTTGTAGTCGACCGAAACGAACGGCGAGAAGACGAACGGTTGGAGCGCGAAGTTGGCGCCGCGTTCGAACGTCGCGCCGGCGTTGAAACCGTCGTACTTGGTCGCCAACGAATCGCGAGCGCCGAGAACGTTGATTTGCCGCGCCGTGTCGTAACGGTCGTATCCGCCGCGAATCGTGTAAATGCTGTAAACCGTTTCGTCGCCGAATTGGTGGTAAAGCCCGATTAGGTGGTTTTTCGTTTTGAGCTTGCCGAATCCGGCGACGGCGTCGTTCTTCATTTCGTTGTTTTGGTATCCGTAGAACGCGCCGAAGCGACAGTCGCAGGAACCGAAGAGGTCGAGCCCGGTCAGGAAGCCGAATTGCTCGCCGTCGTACGGTCGCGCGCCCTTGCGTTCCTTCGCGTCGACGGCGCCGCCGAGGAGCGAGAACCAAGCGGAGTAAATGAGCGTGCCGGGGTCGCCGTATTGCGCCTGTCCGCGGAGCGTCGAAAGAGTCGAGTATTGGCGACTCCCCATCGGGACGCTTTCGTAAGCGCCGCCGGGAACGGTTCCGTTCGGGTAACCGCCTTCGATTTGCGTTCCGTACCCGGTTTCGTAAATCGGCGCGACGCCGGAGCCGTAAGGATCGGTTCCGGTTTCGTATTGGTAAAGGCCGTTCGTATCGAAGTAACCGCCCGCCGCTCCGCCTTGGTAAGGCGCGCCCGCTTCGTAATTCATCGGCGCGACCGAGCTGGCTCCGCCGCCGTAAGCGGCCAACGAGTTCGCGCGGAGGCGGTTGAAGAGCGTTTGCGTCGTCGTCAGATTGTTCATATAGACGAAACCGACGGTCGACGCGTGCAGTTCGCCGGTAAGTTGCGAGTAAGGAACGGTTTTTTGGTTGTTTTCGAGTTTGTCGAGGAAAGCGCGTTCGGCGTCGGTATATTTTCCGGACGCGATTTTCTTGTCGAGCGCGGCGCCGAGCGAGCGTTCGTTCGGCGTTTTAGCGAGGCTTTTGAACGTCGGCGCGTCTTCGAGCGCGAGGACGAGTTTTTCGGCGTTCGACGCCTTCAAGTCGACGACGTAACGCTTGCCGAGAACGTTGTCGACGACGTTGAGTTTTTGAGCGTCGTACGTCGTTTGGCCGACGCCTTCGGTCGTGAAGACGGTCATCGACTTGAGCGCGGCGTTCCCTTGGAGCTCGGAGACGACGTCGAGCGTCGCGGCGCCGAGGTTGATGTAAGTGTTGTACGTCGTCGCTTGGAAAGAGGTCAAGCCGTTCGCGTTCGCGTAAAGGTTGACGGTCGAACCGTCGGCGGCGGAGAAGACGACTTCGCCCGCGTTCCCGGCCAGTTGAACGGTTCCCGCTTTGCGCAGGTCGAGCGTCGCGCCGTTTCCGACGGCGATCGCGGTCGCGGTGATTGGGGCGTCGTCGACTTTGCCGGTTCCGTCGGCGACGCGGAACGTTCCTTCGCGCAAATCCAAACGGCCGAGTTCGATCGGAACCGACGACGCGGCTTTCGCGCCGACGCCGGGCGTTTGCGAGCTTTTCGCGAGAACTTGCAGGACGCCGTCGCCGACTTTCGTCAAGCCGACGCTCGCGTCGACGGCGAATTGGTCGACGACGCTCAGCGTTCGGTCGGCGTCGACGGAGACCGTCGCGTTTTCGAGCTGCGAACCGGAGGCGTTAGAGGCGGTTCGAAGCGCGCCGATTTTGGTTTCGACGTTCGGACGCGGTTTGAGGGGCGTCGGCGTCTGCGAGGCGGTTCCGGTCGCGGGCGGTTCGGGGACGCGCTCGTCGACGACGGTTAGCGTCGCGCCGTTTTGCAGCTCGAGCGTTCCGAAACCGCTCGTTCCGACGCCCGAGTAAGCGCCGAGCGGGTTGGCGGCCGTTCCGTCGACGACGAGTTCGTTTCCGCTTCCGACGACGGTCGTTCCGGTCCAGCGCGGGCTGTTCGAAGCGACGCGCCAAGTTTGTCCGGTCGTCGAGCCGGTTCCGAGGTTCAGAATCGCGCCGCTCGCTTGATTGAGGAAGATCGGCGTCAGCGTTTGCCCGTCCGAAAGCGTCAGCGCGTAAGCTCCGGTGAAGACGATCGACGAGACGCCGCCGTCAAGTCGCGCGAGGTTCTTGTTCGAATCGACGGTCAGCTGCGTTCCGTTTTGAGCGTTCGCGGACGTCGTCGTTCCAAAGGCGAGCGCCGCCGCGAGAGCGAGAAGTCGGGAAGCGCGACGCGAACGGTCGGCTCGTTGATCGGAGTGTTTCATAACGCCGGGCCTCTTGCGCTTCGCTCGTTCCTTCGGAAGCGCCGTCTGCCGCCGAGCGTCGCGTCGTTTTCGGCCGTCGAATCCGTTCGAGGGCGCGAAAGAGCGGGGCGCTCGGCGATTTTGTCGTTATTAATATG
Organism: Thermoguttaceae bacterium; assembly: GCA_017559825.1. Classification (GTDB taxonomy): domain Bacteria; phylum Planctomycetota; class Planctomycetia; order Pirellulales; family Thermoguttaceae; genus RUG369. The sequence goes on from JAFYQR010000081.1 coordinate 6,164, forward strand.
TTAGGACGATTTTTACGGAAAAGTCGCGTTCGCGACGCTCGTCCTGCGTCGCGGCGGCGGTTTCGACTTTTCGACGAGAAAATTCGAAGCGACGTATTATTCCAAGATTTCGCGTTTCGGTAAAGACCGACTTAGCGCGTTCGCCGAAAATTTTTGCGTTTTTTGCCGGATTTTTCTTTTTCCGCTCAAGAACTCGCGTCTTGTTGTCGAACATGCGACGTTAAAATAGAGTGTTTGGTGAAAACGAGGGAGGCGCGCTGTTTAGCGAAACGCGTCGCCGTCGAACGTCGAGCGAATCGAAGGAAAGACGAAAATACCCGGGCGGTCGGAAATAAACGTTAAGATGGGTAAAATAAAGCGGCGAATGAAGCCGAGCGGGGAACGATAACGGCGTAAAAATGAGGAATTTTCGCGTCGCGGCTATTGTCGACGCCGGAAATGTTTGATATGATGAAAGGAATCGCGCCGAAACGCCGCGCCGCGTCTTTCCGTTCGTTGGAAACAAATCGAACGAAGAGCGAAAAGGGGAACGCTTCGAGACGCGAAACGAGATTCGATTACCGAGCCGAAACGGCGACGATTCGACCGCTTTCGGAAAAGAAACAAAACGTGATAGCGCGACGTTCGAAAAGCGCCGCGATTGGGAGAGAAACGATGAATTTGAACGACGCCAAGTACAAGAATTTCGCGTTGGTTAAGGAAATGCTCGAAACGGCGGAAGTCGTCGCCAACTTCGATTTCAAACAAATGAAGCCGGTCGCCGACATGGTTCGCGGCACGGGCCGTATTTTCCTCACCGGCGAAGGTTCGAGCCGTATTTTCCCGGCCAAGAGCTTCATTTACAACGCGATGAAATCCGGCTTGGCCCTTACCGCCGCGACCGAAGGTTCCTTCCAAGCCGCCGAATACGACCTGATGAACTGGACGGTTTGCGGCGCGTCGAACAGCGGCCAAACGAAAGAAATCGTCGGTCTCCTGAAGAATCTGCAAGACAAAGGCCACAAACGCCTCGTCGGCGTTACCGCGAACGCCGGAACGAAAATTTTCGACGTTACGAACGAAACGATTCTCCTCTCCTGCGGTAAAGAAGACGCCGTCGCCGCGACGAAAAGCGTCGTCGAACAAGGGCTCGTCTATCACGCCGTCCTCGCGAACCTCCTCGGTTGCTGCTGCTGCGAAAAGAAAGCGGAAGTCGCCAAAGCGATGACCGAAATTATGGAAGCGGAAATCGACCCGGCCGTTATCGAAAAGCTCGCCGCCGCGCCGGTTATGTACTTCGCCGGTCGCAACAACGGCGTCGCCGAAGAACTGACGCTCAAAACGAACGAAATCACCCGCAAGAAGAGCGACTACCTCGAAGGCACCTACCTCCTGCACGGCGTCGAAGAAATTATGCGCGCCGGCGAAGCGTGCGTTCTCGTCGATCCGTTCCCGTCGGAATGCGAAAAGATTAAGGAACTCATCGAAGGTCGCGCGGGCGTTACCGTCGTCGCGATTTCGTCCGAAGACACGATCTTCCCGACGATCAAAATCCCGTCGATCTGCGGTTTCGACACGTTCCTCCAACTCGTCGCCGGTTGGAACTTGCTCGTTCAAACGGGCGTCGCGCTCGGCGTCGACCTCGACAAACCGGAACGCGCCCGCAAGATCGGGAACGAATTCGTCGGTTGAGTCGAATTGGACGACGTTCGCCGCGTAAAATCGCCGCTTCGACGTTAATTTCGGGGCGGTCGATCGCGCGGTCGAACGATTTTTGAAGACGAAACGTCGCCGCTCGGACGGTCGACGAAGCGCGCTTTTCGGGGCGTTTCGTTTGGTTGCGTCGAGCGGAAACGGGCGTTTTGTCGCCTTGTCGGCGCTTGGAAACGAGCGTCGGCGAGTTCTTGTTGGGGCGGCGCGACTTTCGCGAGGTCGCGTTATTATTAATCGTCGTCGTTGGGCGAACGAAGCGGCGCCGCTTAATTATTTCAAGGCGTTTTGACGATTTTTGAGGGTTGAAAATGAGCGATTCTTTCGTTTTCTTTGATCGACGTTCCGAGACGGGCGTTTTCTCATCGGCGAATCCGGGCGATATTTTTCCGAACTGGAAGGGCGACGAAGAGCGTTGGCTCTTCTTGGCGCCGCACGACGACGACATTATCGCCGGTTGCGGTTTGACGTTCATCGCGTCGCTCTTTAGCGGAATCAAAACGTACGCGGGCGTCGTTACGAACGGCAAAATGGGGTACTGCACGCCGGAAGAACGCGACACGATCGCCGACGTTCGCCGCAAAGAATGCGCCGATTCGTTCGCCGCGCTCGGGCTTCCGGCGGAAAACCTTTACTTCCTCGGACACGACGACGGTTCGCTGAACCGTCAAGCGGGCCGCCGTTTCGCGACCGGCGCTCCGGGCGAAGGGCCGGAAATCGCCGGCGGCGCGGGCGTTCAAAACTCGCTCGTTTGGCTGATGCGCCAAACCCGACCGACGCGTCTTTTCGTCCCGACGATCACCGACCTGCACCCGGATCACAAGTTTGTCAACTCCGAGGCGATGATCAGCATCTTCCACGCGCAAGGGACGATTTGGCCGGAACTCGGCGAACCGATTCCGCAAATCCCGGCGATTTACGAGTACGCGACGTACAGCAACTTCATCACGCCGCCGACCCTCCGCGTTCGCGTTTCGGAAGACCTCTTCGAACGCAAGATCAACGGCCTTTTGAGTTACGTCAGCCAAAAGCAAATCGACATCACGATTCAAATGCAACGCGAAAACGGTTGCGAAGAATTCATTCGCGAAGCCGAATTCGACATTTTCGTCCCGCAACGCTGCAAAGACCTCTTTGCGGAGGCGGAAAAACTGTCGAAATAGTAAAAACGCGGCGACTTTAACGACGGAGCGCGGCGCTTTTGCCCGCTCCGCTAATTGGAGCCGAAAGCGTTTCGAGCGTTGAAACGGCGTTGAAACGTTTCGGCGAGCGGCGGCGTTCGCGTTAAAACGGTCGCTTGAAGCGGCGGAAACGTTAAAACAGAAGAAACGGGCAAACTATGCAACTTGAAAAACGCGTTTGTTACTTGGGCGACGACGACGCGACGCGAGCGGCGGCGTATCTTTGCGGCGTCTTGACGAATCGCGGAATCGCGTTCGACCGCGTCGACTCCGGAACGTCGCCGAGCGCCGACTTCCAAAATCGGGCGTATTCCCTTTACGTTGTCAGCGACTACCCGCGTTCCTGTTTTGGGGCGGGCGATATGGAGCATATCGTCGAGCGCGTTCGCGAAGACGGCGCCGGTTTGTTGATGCTCGGCGGTTGGGAGAGCTATTTCGGGCGGCTCGGCGAATACCATAATTCGCCGCTGGCCGAAATTTTGCCGGTCAAAATGGCCGATTCGGACGACCGCCGCAACTATTGGTCGCCGGTGTTGCTCCGTCCGACGACGCTCGACCATCCGATTTTGGCCGACCTTCCTTGGGAAACGGCGCCGGGCGTCGGCGGTTTCAACCGCTTCGACGCGAAAGCGGGCGCGACCGTTCTTCTCGAAGGAATCCGCACTCAAACGACTTGGAAAAAGACGGTCGCCGCCGACCTGAACGCGGACGATCTTCAAATCGAGTTTATCGAAAAATACCCGTTCTTGGTCGTCGACGATTTCGGCGCCGGGCGCGTCGCGGCGTTCGCGTCGGACGTCGCGCCGCACTGGATCGGCGGAATGGTCGACTGGGGCCAAGAGCGCGTTTTCCAAGAACTTCCGGCGACGCTCGGCGACGGCCTTTTTGTCGAGATCGGCGCCGAGTACGCGAAATTCTTCGCGCAACTCGTTTCTTGGGTCGGCAAGTTTTAACGGCGCTTAGTTGCGAGCGAATATAAGAAATTAACGAAAGAGGACGAAAGCGCGTCGAACGGCGCGTTTTCGTCGCCAAATAATATTAAAATTTAGGAGAGAGAATTATGTTCCAAGGGAACGCGATCGTCGGTCAAAGCGGCGGCCCCACCAGCGTCATCAACTCGAGCCTCTGCGGCGTCGTTCAAGGTTGCTTCGAACTCGGCCAAAAATGCGCCGACTCGAAAATCGACAAAGTTTACGGGATGCAATACGGCGTCGAAGGCTTTATGCAAGACAAGCTGATCGACTTCGCGACGATCGACCCCGCCGTCGTCGAAGGTCTCAAAACGACCCCGGGCAGCGCCCTCGGAAGCTGCCGCCACAAGGTTCAAGAAGCCGACTTCCCGCGCATTCTCGAACAACTGAAAAAATACAACATTCGTTATTACTTCCTCGCGGGCGGGAACGACACGATGGACACGATCTGCCGCGTCGAAAAATACTGCCGCGAACAAGGTTACGACCTCCGCGGTCTCGGCGTTCCGAAGACGGTCGACAACGACCTCTTCGCGACCGACCACACCCCGGGTTTCGCGTCGGCGGCTCGTTACGTCGCGACGTCGGTCAAACAAGCGGGCGTTTTGGCGCGCGACATGAAGAAGGTCGACCAATTCGTTATCTTCCAAACGATCGGTCGCGACGCCGGTTGGTTGGCCGCGGCCGCCGCTTGCGCTAAGGAAGACTGCGAAGACGCTCCGCACATTATTTTGGTTCCGGAAATCGCGTTCAACTTCGACCGCTTCATTGCGAAAGCGCAAGAAACGCTCGACAAATACGGTTTCGTCAGCGTCGTCTGCGGCGAAGGCATCCGCGACGCGAACGGCGTCGTCGTCAGCTCGCTCGACGCGGACGGCAAAGAAGTCCAAACCGAAAAGACGGTCGACAAGTTCGGCAACCAAGAACTCGGCGCGATGGCCGGGACGAGCGTCGCGATCGCGCTCCACAAGATGCTTGGCAAACACCTCAAACGCGAAAACGGTCTTCCGTGCCGCGGCGAGTTCCAAATCACCGAATCGCTCCCGATGTGCGGCGCCGACCGCGCGGTCGCGACCGACATTGAAGAAGCGTGGAACTGCGGTCGTCGCGCCGTCGAACTCGCGCTCGAAGGTAAGAGCGGCGTGATGGTTACGATGGATCGCGTTTCGAACGACCCGTACAAAGTCGAATACTCGACCGCGCCGCTCGACGCCGTCGCCGTCGAAGCGAAACCGATGCCGGCCGAATACGTCGACGCGGAAAACCTCTACGTTACCGACGCTTGCGTCGAATACCTGCGTCCGCTGATCGGCGAACTCCCGAAATACGTCAAACTCTTCTAATTTCGTTGAGTTTGAAGTCGCGACCAAGCGGAGCGCGTCCCGTTTCCGCTCGACGTCGCGACGTTGAGGCGAAACCGACGCCGGTCGAATACGTTGACGCGGAAAACCTTTACGTTGCCGACGCTTGCGTCGAATACCTGCGTCCGCTGATCGACGAACTCCCGAAATACGTTAAACTCTTCTAATTCCGTTGAGTTTGACGCGGAGCTGACGTAAAAACGGCGCTTACGAGCGGAAACGCGTCCCGTTTCCGCTCGACGCCGATTTCTTAAAACGACGTCCGAGCGGTCGAGCAATTCGACCGTTTGCGGGCGTCGTTCGCCGTCGCAAGCCGCGCCGCGTTCCGTTCGGAGCGTTTCGCGGCTCGCGGCGTTTCTTGACGAGGCGCAAGCAAAGTCGGGAAACGCCGAAAGACGCGGCGCGGCGTCGGTCCCCCTTGGCGCTTGCGGCGAACGCGGTATAATTAAACGACGCTTTTTAAAACGTCGGGTTCGAACGCCGCGTCTCTTTGCGCGGTAATTTCTTAACGGAGAACGAATTATGGCGCAGACGCAAAATCCGGAATTTCTTGAAACGCGTTCCGTCGGACGGCTTCTTTTCGAGTTTTCGCTTCCGGCGATTCTCGCCGCGTTCGTGATGGCGACGTATAATCTCGTCGCTCGCGTTTTCGTCGGACAGTGTTTCGGAACCGACGGAGTCGCCGCCGTTACCGTCGCGTTTCCGGTAATCCTCATTTTTCTTGCGATCGCGATGACGATCGGCACCGGCGCGACGATTATCATTTCGATTAAACTGGGCGAGAAAGAGGCCGACAAAGCCGAAGAGGCGCTCGGGCAGGCGCTTTTCCTCTCCGGCGCGACCTCGATCCTTTTCATGTTTTTCGGAATCGCGTTTATGGAGCCGTTGCTCCGACTTTTCGGCGCGTCCGAAACGGTCTTGCCGTTGGCGAAGTCGTATTTGTCGGTGTTGATTTGGGGCGTCTTTCCGCAACATATCGCGTACGGCGTCAACAACTTCATTCGCGCCGAAGGAAAACCTAAAATCGCGATGGTTTCGATGTTCATCGCGGCGATCGTCAACGCGGCGCTCGACTGGTTCTTTCTCTTTTATTTGAAGACCGGGATTTGGGGCGCCGGGCTCGCGAACGTCTTGGCGTGCTGCGTCAGCGCGGCTTGGATTTGCTGGCTCTACTTTTCCGGACGAACGACGCTCCGTTGGCGATGGAGATATTGCGCTCGATTTAATTGGAAGTTGACGAAAGAAATCGCGATTCTCGGCGGCGTTCCGTTCGCGACGCAGATTTGCGCGATGGTTTTGTCGATCGCGCAAAACAATTTGCTCGGCCAATTCGGACGGAAGTACGGCGAAGCGATGGGATACGCCTTCGACGGCGGCGACGTCGCGGTCGCGGTGATGGGAATCGCTATCGCCATCGCGAACGCCGTCTTGATGCCGTTTTTAGGATTGGGGCAAGGTTTGCAGCCGATCGTCGGGTACAACGTCGGCGCGAAACGCCCGGATCGCGTTTTGTCGGCGTTGTCGCTCGCGTTGAAGGCGGTCGTGATCGCCGGATTCGCGGCTTGGCTTGTTTTGATGATTTGGCCGACGCCGGTCGTGAAGCTCTTCTTGAACTCGAACGCCGAGGGATACGCGGAGAAGTTGGCGCTCGGGTCGAGCGCGATTCGGTCGGTGATGTGCGGTCTGCCGTTCGTCGGCGTCAATATTTTGGCCGGCGGTTACTTCCAAGCGCACGGACGCCCGATTTTGGCGCTGATGCTGACGTTGTTGCGGCAGTTGCTCTTCTTGCTTCCTTGCCTTTACTTCCTGCCGCGCGTTTTCGAGCGGTTCGGCTCCGTCGGTTTGAACGGTTGTTGGTTTTCGTTCCCGGTTTCGGACGCGTTGGCGTTCGCGATCGCGGCGTTCTTCTTGGCGCTTGAATATCGAGCGAAAAAGAAGGAGATCGCCGAATATCGCCGACAAAAAACGGAGGAAGCGGCGCGAGAAGCCGAATCGGCGGCCGGCGTTTGAGCGAAGGCGGATAAAGAGGAGAAGCGAGGCGAATGATGCAAACGGCGCAAAAGAACGACGACGCGCGAAAATACGTTGTTATTTCCGGCGCTTCCGGCGGGATCGGGCGCGCCGTCGCGGAGTCGTATCGCGGCGAAAACGTTGCGCTTTTCCTGCAAACGAACCGAAATCGAGCGGCGTTGACCGACTGGGCGCGAGCAAACGGCGGCGATTTCGCTTCGATTGAAATTTTTGAGGCGAACCTCGCGACCGAAGCGGGCGCGGGCGGTTTCGTCGACGGCGTTCTCGACGCGTTGAAGGCGGCGCAAGCGACGGACGTTCCGCGACTCGACGCTTTCGTCGCGGCGGCGGGCGTCGACCTGATGACGTCGGAGATGAAGGCGGCGAGCTTCGACGAGCGGCTCCGGCGAGCTTGGGCGGTCGACGTCGCGGCGACGGTCAAGACGGCGCGAGCGTTCGGCGCGGCGGCTCGGGCGTTTCGACGAGCCTTCCCGACGAGCGGCGTTTTTCCGGCGGCGGTTCTGTTCGGGTGGGACGGAGTCGACCGCGGAATGGAGGGGGAAACGGCGCAGCTGTACGCGGTTTGCAAGGGCGCCGTCGTTTCGTTCGGGCGGTCGCTGGCGCAGGAGCTTGCGCCGGAAGTTCGCGTCAACGTCGTTTCGCCCGGTTGGATTCGAACGACTTGGGGCGCGGTCGCGTCCGAAGCGGCGACGAAACGCGTCGCGGCGGAGTCGTTGAGCGAACGTTGGGGAACGGCGGAGGAAGTCGCGTCGGTCGTTCGCTTTTTAACGTCGAACGCGTCGACGTACGTCAACGGGCAAAACGTTCCGGTCAACGGCGGATTTTCGTTTCGGCGTCGCGACGATTCGAGCGTTTAACGGCGGTTGAAAGGCGAGCAAACCTTGGAAACAACGGAGTTTTTCTTTTTTTAAGGGGAAATTAAGCGAGAACCCCTTGCGGAAATTAAGTTTTCGGATAGAATAAATCCAATTTTAGTCCGATTTGTTCGCGTTCCCCGCCATTCTTGCGTTTCGCGTCGGGGACGGCGCTCGAACGGCGGCGACAACGTTCGGCGAAAGCGAACGGTCGGGCTTTTTCGAACGCGATCGACGTTTGGGCGTCGCGACGGCGAGCCGAATATAAAAGAAAACGTCGAAAAAATCATCGGAAAACGGAACGACGAATTTGACGACGCGCGGCGACGAGCGGCGTCGAAAGGGGAAAATCAAAATGCGCATTGCTCTCGGAAGCGATCATCGCGGGGCCAAAATCGCTCAAAAAATTGCGGCGGACGTCCTACTTCGCGAACATTACGCCGACTTGGACGAAGCTCGGCGATACGGCGATCGGCTCGTCGGGGCGCATTTGATTTCCGGCGCGTCCTGCTCCGACTCCTTCAACGAAGGCGAGCGCGCCGAAACGAACGAGGAAATCGCGATTTATTCGCTCGAACGAACGGCGCCTGGAAAAGTCGAGATTCGCAAGCCCGATTTTGAGCGCGAAGACGCGGTTGACGCGACGAAAGCGGTCGATTATCCGGACGTCGCGGCGGCGGTCGCCGAAGCCGTCGCGTCCGGCGAAGCGGAGAAAGGGATTCTTATTTGCGGCACCGGGATCGGGATGTGCGTCGCGGCGAACAAAGTGCGCGGCGTTCGCGCGGCGGTCTGCTGCAACGAAGTCGCCGCCGAGTTCAGCCGTCGGCACAACGACGCGAACGTTCTCTGCTTGTCCGGCGAATTTTTGGGCGTCGCCGAAACCGAAGCGCTCGTTCGCATTTGGCTGACGACGCCGTTCGACGGCGGGCGGCACGCGCGTCGCGTCGAGAAAATTTCGGCGCTCGAACGAGAGACCGGTCTCTAATAAGCGAGCGAAAAGCGGCGCGTCGTTTTCGTTAAAGCGCCTAATTTGAAACGCGTCGACGGGCGATTTCCGTCGACGCGTTTTTTTCTTGCCGTCGGCGAATTGTCGAATATTTTTGAAAAAAAGTTTCGCGTCGCGGATTATTTCTTGCTTTTCGAGTCTCTATTCAATATAATGAAAGAAAAGCGGCGGACGTTCGATAATCGCGCTCGCCGCGTCGACCGCGAATTTCGACGGTTTCGGTAAAATAGATAAATGTCGGCGCGCAAGCGCGTCGCGAAGATAAAGAGGAGACGAAAATGGAATATTACGACAATACGGCTCGCGGTTTGGAACGCGGCGCGGTTTCGCTTTTGGACGACGTCGGGGCGCGCTCGCGGTTTTTGACCCGAACCTACCTCAACCTGACCGGCGCCGTCTTGGCGTTCGCGGCGATCGAAACGTTTCTTTTCGCGTTTTGCGGCGACGCGATCGTCAACCTTTTCACCGCGAGCGGCAAACTGACCGGAATCGTTATTTTGGCGCTCTGTTTGGGCGGGCCGTTCGTCGCGAACGCGGTTTTGAACGCTTCAAAGACGAAATTCGGGCAATACGTCGCGTTGGCGTTTTACGTCGCGATGTACGTCGCGATTTTTATGCCGATTTTGGCGATCGCGCTCCATTTTACCGACGGCGGTTTGCGTCTGATCGGGCAAGCGGCGGGCTTGACGGTTTCGATGTTTGTCGCGCTGACGGCGGCGGTTTTCGTTACGCGAAAAGACTTTTCGTTCCTGCGGTCGTTTTTGGTTTTCGCGTCGTTCGCCGCGTTGGCGTTCATCGTCGCGTCGCTGATTTTCGGGTTCAACCTCGGAATCGTTTTCACCGTCGCGATGATCGGTTTGGCGTGCGGCTACATCCTTTACGACACCTCGAACGTGATGCTTCACTGCGACGAGTCGATGGACGTCGTCGCGTCGATCGAGTTGTTCGCGTCGCTGATGACGCTCTTTTATTACGTCTTGCATTTGCTGCTGTCGTTGAACCGCGACTGAATCGGGCGCGGCGGCCGACGTTTCGCTCGACGACGAGCCGAGTTTGACGAAAAAAACGGTCGCGCGTAATAAACGGAGCGGCGAACGAGGAAATTCAAAAAAAATTTGAAAATTTTTTCGCGCCGCTCGAGCGACCGCCGTTCGCAGAGGCGTTTCTTAAGTCGCCGCTCCTCAACGAGATAGAAACGGCGTCGCGGCGGATTGGCGTCGCGGCGACGGAAAATTTTTTGAAAAAAAACGTTCGAACGCTTCCGAATCGGCGCGAGCCCCTTGAAAAAAAGAGGCGCGTTGTTAAAATGAAAGGACGCCGTCGATAGGGAGGGCGTTGTTTTAACCGCGTTTGCGCCCCGTTCGGACGACGGCGCGTCGCGAGAAATTTTGAGGAGACACGACGTTATGGCGATCGGCGCCCATGAATTTGATTTGAAACAGCTGGTGTTGTACGGCGGTTCGTTTGGGCCGCGCGAAATCGACCAGTTGCGCGAAGAAATCGCTCGCGACTTGAAGAAATTCGACGAGTTGAAAGAGGCGATCGGCGAACTCAAAGCGAAGGACGAAGAGGAGCTCAGCCCGGCGGTGCGAGTGAAGCTCGGCGTCTGCGAGTTCTTGGTCGGGAATTACGCCGATTCGCTGGCCTCCCTGAAAAAGGGGGACGGCGGCGCGCTCGCGCAGTTCTATTTCGCGAAGCTTCGCGCCGTCAATAAGGAATACGACGAAGCGATCGCCGCGTACAACACGGCGCAATCGGCAGGTTACAACGTCGACGTCTGCGCGCTCGGACGGGCGGAAGTCTATCGCGAGATGGGCCGTCTTTCGCAAAGTTTGCAAGAGCTCGACTACCTTTCCGGCGCCATCGAGCAAACCGCGGAATACCTGTATCAACGCGCCGCGACCGTCGGCGCCATCGGCGGGAATCCGCAGGAATCGATCGCGTTGTACGAACGCGCGCTCGCCGTCGACCGCAATCACCCGGGCGCGCTTTTTGGGCTCGCGCTCGAAAACGAACGCCGCGGGAACGACGAGGAAGCGCTTGAATTGTACAAACGCGCCGTCGCGCATTTCCCGACGAACGTCGGCACGTTGATCAACCTTGGGATTCTTTACGAAGACCTCGAGATGTACGATCAAGCGATCATTTGCTTCCAACGCGTTCTCGACTCCTTCCCGACGAACGCCAAGGCGGCGCTTTTCCTGAAGGACGTCAAGGCTTCGAACGACATGCGATTCGACGAAGACGAGCAACGCAAACGCGACCGCATGGGCGTCGTTCTGAACCAACCGATGAGCGATTTCGAACTCTCCGTCCGCAGCCGCAACTGCTTGACGTCGATGGGGATTTCGACCCTCGGCGACCTTTGCCGCCATACGGAGCAAGACCTTCTCGGCAGCAAAAACTTCGGCGAAACGTCGTTGGTTGAAATTAAGGAAATCCTCCAACAAAAGGGCCTCAAGCTCGGCATGTACTCGACCGAAAAACAACCGGTCGAAACGGTCGAGACGCAACAGCTCTCGCCGGAAGAACAAAGCGTTTTGGCTCGCGACGTCGGCGATTTGAAACTGTCGGTGCGCGCTCGCAAGTGCATGAACCGTTTGAACATTCACACGATCGGCGAGCTGGTCAAACGCTCGGCGGACGAACTGCTCGAATGCAAAAACTTCGGCGTTACGAGCTTGAAAGAAATCCGCGAGAAACTGGTCGACTTCAACGTTAAACTCCGCGGCGACTGATCGAGCGCGGCGGGCGTTCCGGAGCGTCGACCGCTTGACGGCGGCGTTCCGACCGACGGCGAGTTCTTAATTTAACGCGACCGAGCGGCGGCGCGTCGTCGAAAGGCGGCGACTCCGACGAGCGGTCGTTTTTTCTTGCGAGCGTCGAACGCGAACGGCGATTCGGCGCGAATCTTAACAAGCGAGCGTTTTCCGACAACCGGCGAGCGCGAGCGACGCGAAGAGTGAAAAATGGCGTTGTTCGAATACAAACTGTTGAAAAAAGACGCGAAAACGGCGGCGCGGCGCGGCGAGTTCGAAACGCCTCGCGGCGTCGTGCAGCTCCCGACGTTCATGCCGGTCGGAACGCGCGGCTCGGTGAAGGGCGTCGAAGTCGGGCTGCTGGAAGAAACCGGTTCGCAAATCGTTTTGGGCAACACCTACCACTTGATGTTGCGTCCGGGCGAGGATATCGTCCGCGAACTCGGGGGCTTGCATAAGTTTTGCGGTTGGAAAAAGCCGATGCTGACCGACAGCGGCGGATTTCAACTCTTTTCGTTGGCGAAACTTACGAAAATTAACGAAGAAGGCGCGGTTTTCCGCTCGCACATCGACGGACGCAAAATCGCGCTGACGCCGGAACGTTCGGTCGCGATTCAAGAGGCGTTGGGCGCCGATATCGCGATGGTTTTCGACCACGTGATCGCGCTGCCGAACACGCGACGGGCGGTCGAAGACGCGATGGAACGGACGATTCGTTGGGCGGCGCGCTCGAAAAAGGCGCATACCCGCGACGATCAAGCGCAATTCGGGATTATTCAGGGCGGGCTTGAGTTCGACTTGCGCGGCCGTTGCGCCGAAGCGTTGGCCGAGATGGATTTTCCGGGGTACGCGATCGGCGGGCTCAGCGTCGGCGAAGAACCGTCGGCGATGTACGAGTGTCTCGACGCGACGACTCCGCGTATGCCGGAAAACAAACCGCGTTACCTGATGGGAGTCGGGCGCCCCGAAGATTTGCTCGAAGGCGTTCTGCGCGGCGTCGACATGTTCGACTGCGTGATGCCGTCGCGCAACGGACGCAACGCGATGGCGTTCACCGATTACGGTCCGATGCGGTTGCGGAACGCGCGGTACGAACGGGACGACCGCCCGCTCGAAGAGGATTGCCCGTGTCCGGCGTGTCGGCGCAGCCGCGCTTATATTCGACACCTCTTCGCGACCGGCGAAATGCTCGGGCCGATTTTGTTGACGATTCACAACGTTACGTATTATCAACGCTTGATGGAGCGGGCGCGGCGAGCGATCGAGCAAGACGCCTACCTCGAATTTTATCGCGAGCGGTTCGCCGGTTGGGCCGCGGGCGTTCCAGATTGACGGCGACGACAAGCTCGGCGGTTTGCGTCGCTCGGGCAAAACGGGTCGCTTCGGCGATTTGAGCGGTTTAGAAAAACAAGCGAACGGAGGCGCGATGAAATCGACAAACGACGGCAAACCGAAATCGTTGGCGTTCAATTTGACGCCGCTGATCGACGTTACTTTCCTGCTAATCGTTTTTTTCGTTATGTCGAGCCAAATGATTAATGAAGAAACGGCGATGGAGATGACGCTTCCGCGCGAAACGTCGGGCGAAATCGCCGAAAAAGACGACGCCGGAAAGCTGATCGTCAACGTGCCGGACGCGGAGTCGATTTTTCTCGGAGCGAAGCGCGTTTCATTTTCGGAGTTGCGCGAGCGGTTTCTTCGAGAAAAAAGTCGAGCGACCGGGCCTCTCGCGGTGCGAATCCGAACGAATCGCGACGTGCCTTACGGCGCGATCGAGCCGATCCTCGTTCTTTGCGCTCAAACCGGGATTTACGACGCGTCGTTCGCCGTTGTCGGCGAGTGAAAACGGAGGAAAAGAGACGAAGCAAACGGTTCGCGGCGCTTAAGCGTTCGTCCGATAGAATTTGAATCGTTAAAATAGGCAAGAAACGGCGAACGCCGAACGTTGGAACGCGTTCGGCGTTTTTTTATCGAGCGAACGGCGCTCGTTTCATCGGACGAACGTCGAGTTCTCTTCGAGTTGCGCGGCGCGCCAAGCGATCGACGTGAGCGCCGCCTCCATTTGGCGTCCGAGAAGCTCGGCGGGTTGATTGCGCGTCAGACGTTGGAGCAAAACGCCTCGCGACGTCGTGAATTGAATCGTCGGCGACGCGTTGACGCCGAATTCTTCGCAGATTTTTTCTCCGTCGGCGTCGTTGACGTCGATTTTGACGCAAACGAACTTGCGCGAAAGTCGAGCGATCTCTTTATCGGAAAACGCGCCTTCGAGCATCGCGCGACTATACGGGCAATTTTGCGCCGTAAAAAAGAGAAGAACCGGCTTGTTTTCGGTTTTCGCTCGCAGCATCGCTTCGTCGAAATCGCCGACGAACTCGACTTGATCGCGCTCGATTTCTCGTTCGTCGGCGACGTTGGCGACGAGCGAATCGGAACCCGGTTTCGGTTCGCGCCAACGCGAAAGCCCGACGACGACGGCGACGGCGGCGAGAGTCGCGAACCAAGTCGCGGCCGTTTTTATAAACTTATTCGGCATATTGGGTTGCAATTCTTTCAATCCGTTGAAACGTCTTCCGCCGCGCTCGCCGAAGCGAGCGGAACGCGAGACCGAGAAGCGTCGAATCCGGTCGACGCCGACTTCTCTTTATTATGCGAAACGCTTAGAAACGCTACGGAAAATTTATTAAAATTTCGAAAACTTGTTTAGGGAACGAAAACATGTTTTTGCTTCTTTCCGAGTCTCCGTTTCAGTCGACTTCGCATTCCTATTATCGTTCGGAGGGCCCTTCGACTTGAGCGGATTGACGATTTCCGCTTTACTTTTCGCCGAACGTCGCGAAATTGCTTCGCCGCGTCGTTCTTTCGGCGATTAAAGAACAAGCGTAAGGAAGAATTGGCGAGAACGAGGTTAAAAATTCGCCAACGATTTTAGAAACCATAATAATTGGTCGACGTATCGCCAATAAGAAACGAGGCTTCGAAGCAACTTCGAACGCGGGAATATTTTTAGTTGCGCTCTTGACAAATCGGCTCGAAGCTGTAAAACTTGAGTGGGTGTTTTCGCGTTAAATGGAAGCGGGCGAATTTTGCGTCCGCTGTCGTAGGCGCGTCTCTGAAACTTTGGCGCATCGACTTACGACGCGAGCAAGATGAAAAAAAATCTGCTAATTTTAGGCGCCGGGCAATTTGGTTTGACGGTGAGAGAACTTGCCGAAAGCGTCGGTTTTTTTGAAAAAATCGATTTTTTAGACGATAACAACAAAATTGCCGTCGGAAAATTGACAGAATACGAGCGTTGGTTGGCGAATTACCCTTTTGCGATCGTTGCGATCGGTTCGTCGACTTTGCGTTCGGAGTGGACGCGTCGTCTGGAAGAGACGGGGTTTGAGATACCGACGCTGATAAGTTCTTTTGCGTACGTTTCGCCGTCCGCTCGTTTGGGAGCGGGGGTTATTGTCGAGCCGCTGGCGACGGTTCAAGCGCGGGTTTCGGTTGGGCGCGGAACGATCGTTTCATCGGGCGTGGTTCTTCGGCACGACGCCGCCGTCGGCGACTTTTGCCACTGCGATTGCAACTCGGTCGTTGCGTCGGGCGCGTCGGTTCCGAGCGCGACCAAGGTGGAAATCGGCGAAGTCTTTCGGTTTAATCGCAAGGCGCAAGGCTGCGGGAACGTCGCAAATCGGGAGTGAACAGACGTTATGTATAAGTGTTTCGTAAAGTGCGCGATCGACGCGTCGCTCGCGTTTGTCGGGCTTATTGTTTTATGCGTTCCAATGGCGTTGATCGCGTTGGCGATTAAGTTGGACTCGAAGGGGCCGGTTCTTTTTAAACAAAAACGCGTCGGCTTGCATAAAAAACACTTCATGATCTTGAAGTTTCGCACAATGCAAATCGACACGCCGCGCGATGCGCCGACTCACGAGCTGAGCGACCCGAAAAAATGGATCACTCGCGTCGGCGGGTTCCTGCGCAAAACGTCGCTGGACGAACTGCCGCAAATTTTCAACATTTTAGCCGGGCAAATGAGCGTCATCGGGCCGCGTCCGGCGCTTTGGAATCAGTTCGACTTGATCGCCGAGCGCGACAAATACGGCGCGAACGACGTGACGCCGGGCCTCACCGGTTGGGCGCAAATCAACGGGCGCGACGAACTCGAAATCGACGTCAAAGCGAAACTCGACGGCGAATACGTCGAGCGCATGAGCTTTTGGTTCGACTGTAAATGCTTCTTCGGCACGATCGCGAGCGTTCTGCGTTCGGACGGCGTCGTCGAGGGCGGCGTCGGCGAACTGAAGAAAAACAGCGCGAAAAAAGCGGAAAACGTCGCGGAAACGGAAAATATTGAAAAAACGGCGGAGAAATAACGACGGACGCAATGTCGCCAAAGCCTACGCAAACGTTATTTAGAAAGGGCGTTCTAGTGAAAAAAATCCTCGTTACTGGAGCGGGTAGCTACGTCGGAACCTCTTTCGCGAACTATATGAAGCGTTGGCGCGACGAGTGCGCCGTCGAAGAGATCGATATGATCGACGGTTCGTGGCGCGAGCGCGATTTTTCGCAATACGACGTCGTGTACCACGTCGCCGGAATCGCGCACTCGGACTCCGGTAAAATCAGCCTGGAAAGAGCGAAGTTGTATTACGCCGTCAACACGGACTTAACGGTCGAGGTTGCGAAAAAGGCGAAGGCCGACGGCGTTAAGCAGTTTATCTTTATGAGCAGCGCGATCGTGTACGGCGAAAGCGCGCCGATCGGAAAGCGCAAGCGAATTACCCGCGAGACGCCGGTCGCGCCCGCGAACGCTTACGGCGACAGCAAGGTTCAAGCGGAAAAGGGGATTGCGCCGTTGAACGACGCGTACTTTAAGGTTGTCGTGTTGCGTCCTCCGATGATTTACGGCAAGGGAAGCAAGGGGAATTACCCGATTCTCGCGAAGTTGGCGGGAAAATGCCCGGTTTTTCCGCGTGTTAAAAACGAACGTTCGATGCTTTACGTCGAGAATCTTTGCGAGTTCGTTCGTTTAATGATTGCGAACGAGGAGAGCGGCGTTTTTTGGCCGCAAAACGCGGAGTATAGCGTTACGTCGGAACTGGTGAAAGCGATCGCCGCCGCGCGCGGGAAACGAGTTCGTTTGATTTCGGGATGCGGTTGGGTGTTGAAACTCTTGAGTTTCGCGACCAGCCTCGTGAATAAAGCGTTTGGCAACCTAAGTTACGATCAAGGTTTAAGCGCGTATAAAACCGAGTATCGCCTGTTTTCGTTGCAAGATTCGATCAAGGAGACTGAAAAATGATCGACGCGACCGCCATTATTATGACCAAAAACGAAGAGAAGAACATCGTCGACTGTTTGGAGTCGATGAAGGGCTTCGCGAAGCGTTGCGTCGTGATCGACTGCGGCAGTTCCGATCGCACGGTTGGGTTGGCGAAGGAAAACGGCGCGGACGTATATTTTCACGAGTTCGAGTATTACGCTAAACAGTTTAACTGGGGCATAGAAAACTGCGACGTCGACACGGAGTGGATTATTCGTCTCGACGCGGACGAGCGTTTCCCGGCGGAGTTGCGCGCCGAGTTGGAGGAGATGATTCGCGTCAATAAAGACAAGCCGATGAACGGGATCGCGATCGAAGCGGACTTCTTTTTCTTGGGGCGCTGTATGAAACACGGCTTGCGTAACAAACGTAAGACGATGATGTTCAAGCGTTCGTGCGGCAAGATCGAGGATCGCCGGCGCGACGCGCACAGCGTGATTTCGGAGGGGTATGTCGCGAGCGCGAAGCGTCGTTTCCTGCACTACGACTTTAAGAACCTCGACAATTACATCAAGCGTTACAACTGGTACGCAACGCGTGAAATGCAAGATTACATTGACTTTACGCGCGGCGCTTCGTCGGACATTAAAACGGATAAAGCGATTCTGAAGCAGCGGAAAAAGAAGTTTGGCCTTTACTACAAAGCGCCGCCGTTCTTTCGCGCTTGGGCGTGGTTTATTTACAACTACGTTTTCCGTCGCGGTTTCCTTGACGGCAAGGAAGGCTTGGTTTTCTGTTTCTTGGAGTGTTACTGGTACCGCCTCCTTGTCGACGCGAAGATTTTGGAATACCAAAAAGCCGGCGCCGGCGAATTCGAACAACTGAAAGCGATCGATTGAAAGGATGACGACAAAATGAATAAAACACTGAAAAATTGGCTGTTGACTCCGTTTAATATCCTTTACCGAATTAGCCCTACGTTGACGCTTCGGATTCTTTTTCGATTAAAATTAAAGTCGAAGTTAAATTTGTTGGAACCGAAAACATTTAGTGAAAAAATAAATTGGCTTAAATTATATTATCGTAACGACCTTATGGTCGAATGTGTCGATAAATTTGCTGCCAGAGGTTATATTGAACGATTAGGATTTGAAAATCATTTGGCTAAGCTTTATTGGCATGGCGATGACCCGGAACAGATTCCTTTTGATACGTTGCCCCAGGCTTTTGTAATCAAATCAACCTCAGGGTCTGGTAATAATATTATTGTAAAAGATAAAGCGAAGCTTAATCGTGAATTAGTGAAAAAAAAGTTTCGTAAATGGTTGAAAGAAAAATATTTGGTTGCCTATGGAGAGTGGTGTTATGGAAAAGTTAAGCCTTCTATTGTCGTAGAGGAATTTCTTTCTGATGGTGAAAACTTTGTTCCCATCGATTATAAATTTTTCTGCTTCAATAAAATGAATGGAAACGAAGAGCCTAGCGTAGGTTGCATTGGCGTAGATTTGGATCGTTTTAGTGGGCATAAACGCCTCGTTATGGACAGCGAGTGGAATTATTTGCCAGACACAGAGTTAGGATTTCCTACCCGTTCTGATGTCGATGTTCCTAAACCAGTGGCTTTCGATGAAATGTGTGCTGTTGCGGTTAAGTTGGCCAAACCGTTTCCAACCTGTCGTATTGATTTTTATGTAATTGGTGATAAGTTTTACATCGGCGAAATTACGTTTTTTGATAACGCAGGTTTTGCGAAAATCGTGCCGCCGGAATTTAATAATCTTATGGGAAGCTGGATCGCCTTGCCGAAACGTTAAAGAGAAACAAAATGAAATTTTACCGTTTAATTGAAAAGATTTTGCTCTTTTGCCTAGTAAGTTCATGGCGTTGGTTTGTTTGGGTGCATGAAATAAAAAATGTGCGCTCAAAAAAGAAGCTGATAAAAAGGCAGAACTTGACGTCTGAACAAAAAAAGCTGATAGACGATTTTTATCTCGAAAATTACGGGCGGAAAGTTTCGTACTATTGGCACAGGTTGTATCAAAGTTATACGGGAAATTTCGATTATCGATACTTCCCTGAATATCTTTTTTCAGTTTATCTGGAACCTATGACCAACAAGCGGCTAGAGGTAAGCGCGCTGGAGCATAAATCGTTGCTAACCAATATTGTTGGTAATGGAGAATATGGAGCGCGAGTTCCTAAAACTTATGTGGAATGCGTTGGAGGAACGTTTTGGGACGGTGAAAGGAATATTGTCTCAAAAGATGAAGCCTGTAAAATTCTTGCCGATCTTTACGAAGGAACTTATCAAGCGATTGTTAAGAAAACGGTTGATACGAGTAGTGGAAGAGACGTGCGTCTTATTCATGTAGAAAATGGGATCGACGCGTTAACAAACGAGACGTTGGAAACCGTTTTGGAGACGATGGGCGATAATTTTGTCGTTCAAGAAAAGATTCTCGCGCACCCTAATTTTGCGGCGTTATATCCCGGTTCGATCAATACTTTGCGTGTGGTGTCTTATTTAACTTCGAAAGGAGCGCGGGTTGCGCCGGTTCTGTTGAGAATCGGACAAAAGGGATATGTCGATAACGCGCACGCCGGCGGCATCATTGTCGGAGTTACCGACGAAGGAAAACTTTTAAGCGAAGCGTATACGGAATATCAGGAACGTTATTGTCGACATCCTGTAACCAATGTCGTTTTTGAGGATTATCAATTACCTCTTGTTCCTGAGATTATTCAAACTGCAAAGCGGCTTCACAAGAATTTACCAAATTTGCGTTTTGTAAGCTGGGATTTTACTGTCGATAATAACTCGCAAATTGTCGTACTTGAGGTTAACTTGTGTTCTCAGAGCGTTTGGATGAGTCAGTTGGCGCACGGCAAATCCGTTTTTGGCGACGATACGGCTGAAATGTTGCAGTTGATTAAACGAAAATAGTTTCCTAAAGAACTGGCAATATGTTTTGGTGTTTACTGACTAGCTGTAACTACGTGAATAAAAGTGTATGATATGGGCGAAACCGTAAAAATAAGCGTTATTGTTCCTTGTTACAACTGTGAACAGCTGATTGATGAAACGCTGGAAAGTTTAGAAAGACAGTCTTTTAAGAACTTTGAAGTATTATGTGTCAACGATGGTTCGACCGATGGCACTCTCAAAAAGTTGACGACTTGGGAAGAAAAGAAGAGCTTAAATCTTAAGATTATTGACCAACCGAATGGCGGAGTGAGTAGTGCTCGTAACGCAGGAATTCACAACGCCGTCGGGGAATGGCTTTTGTTTTTAGATTCCGACGACTGTTATTGCGAATCGTTTATCGAACGTCTTTACTCGGCGTTGAGAGAAAATGCCGTTGATACTGCATACTGTTTTTATAGTCGAACTTACGCAGAAGTTATGGAACGTAAGTTGCCCGATAGTTTGAATTGTGTTATCCAGAATCAAACTGAGGCTATGAGTAATTTACTTTATCGAATGGGAAACGTAGGATTTTATTGTTATCTTTATAGAAGGGAGGTGTTAATTAAAAAAAAGATTTTTTTTAACGTTGATACAAAATATTTTGAAGATCGCGAGTTTAATTGGAAGTATCTTTGTCATTGTCGATCGGCGGTAATGATTGATGCGGCGTTATATTGGTATCGTATAAACCCTGGTTCTGTAACGCAGCAGCAAAAGTTCAAGTGGCGGACTGATGATGTTGAAGCGGCGTTGCGAATTGAAAAATATTTAAAAGAATTAAATTGTGATTTTTATGAGGAAGTAAAATCCTATTTAACGGCGAGAGTTTTATGTGGAAAACTTAAAAATCGCGCGTTGAGTTCTCAAAAAAAAGATTTTAAGCGACTTGTTCGCGAATTCGATATGAAAACTTATATGAAACAGGTGAGTCGTAAAGATCCTAGCGGCGCGGTTCGCGCGGCCGCAAGATTGTATTTGATTCATCCGATGTTATTTTATTATGTCGTTAAACTAAAATATAAATTAAGAGGCAGTATGTGATTAAATTATGCGCGATAGGTTTGAGTATTAGTTGCGATGTTGACAACTTGTTAAACCTTGATCAGAATGAAAAATTATTAGTTGTTGCTATGTGTGATATCAGTGCGAAAACGACGATAAAAGACTATAGCAAATAGTACTACCGAATGAAGCTGGATTGATCTGCATTGAGAGAAATGTCCCTGTAAAGAAACGCGATTAAAGGAGTTATTACTTTGTTAGGTTACCTATTAATTTTAGGCGTTGCGTTCTTTTTTGGAGCGAACTCTTATAAAGTGGGGCAAAATTCTCAATATAAAAAATTTTATATAATTTTAGTTTTTGGTTCTGCGCTTGCGTTTGCCGTTTTGCGCGGATATGACGTTGCAACCGATTACATGAATCGCGTTGTGCAAATGAAATTAATTTTCCCGATGAGTTTCGAGGAGGTGGTGCGGTACGCTACTCGATATCAAAAAGGAGAGTACATATATATTTTTTATTTATGGACGGTTTCGCGCGTTGTCGAAAGTCCTTGGCTTTTAAATAGTTTAATGGACGTTTTTATTATTTCTACGTTCGCTTGGTTTTTCCATCGCTATTCCAAAGACGTCACGATTACGTCGTTGTTTTTTATGGCGTTTACTTTTAGCTCCATATTAAATATTACTCGGCAGCATATTGCTGTTGCGGTAGGGCTTATTGCATTACACTTGACTTGGGACAAGCAACCTTTTAAAGCGTTGATATTGTTATTGATTTCATCGCTAATTCATGCAAGTTCAATCTTGATATTGGGGTTTTGGGGATTCAATTTTTGGTGGAAAAGAATGACGCGAAAGCATGTCGTATTATGTTTGATAGGCGCGTTTGTCTTTTTCACTACGTTTGAATTATGCCTTGAGAAGTTTTTTCTTTTTTTTCCGCAATACCAATACGCAACTAGTGGTTGGGCTGCGGAACAGAAAGAATTTTCGTTTTTGTGGTTGGCCCTTTATTCCGTGCTTTTTGGGGCAATTTTTATTTTAATGCCGAAACAAGGTTTACAAGATACGTCTAAGTTTGTTGTTGTTAGTTTTATTATTTATGCAGTATTAGGGTTATTAAGCTCGAAGATGGTTTTTGTTGCAAGAATGCAGCCTTATTTTTCTTGGGGGTTTGCGATGATTATCCCAGAAATTTTATCGTGGTGGCATACTGACGAGCGAATTAAAGCGCCGTTAGCTTTGTATTTTAAAGTAGGATTAGCAAGTTGGGCCGTGTTGATGTTTCAACAAAATGGACATAACATTTTGCCATATACTTTTATTTGGGATTATTAAACTAGGACAATTAAAGCGTGTATTAATATTTAATTTTTTTGATAAAGCGATGTTATAAGATGCAATATATAACTTGTTTAAAAACAAAAATGTTGCGAGTTCCTTTTGTTGAAACAAGATATGCTTTTTAGCGTTGGGTTGTGTGATCAATATTATTTTTAATATTGGATTGAAATCAAGGTGCCTTGTTGCAAGTAAAAGTTTTACATAATAAGAATTTTTTTACGTTATATATCATTATTGTATGTTTGTAAATTAAACTTATGTGCATAATAGAGTGAAGGAATTAGAAGTACTAAAATTACATCTTCGGAATTTAGATTTAAGGGAATGTTTCAGTTGCGTAGATTAATTTTTTATCTAAAATGTCGCGATGAAATTTGATGGATTTAATGATAAGTGTAAATATTAAACATTTTAAGTGTTGATTGGACTAATAGTAGAGCCCAAAAAACGCAAACGACTCGCAATACCGGCTGGCTTGAAATCGATGAGAATAACGAGCGTAAGAGACACAATCCATAAATTTATAGCAATATTTTTAAAATGAAGATGAAACAAAGTCAAATATTTTCATTTTTAACTAGAATATGTTGGGGCAATTTGTAGTGATTTTTGCGCAACCGTTGCAAATAATGGCATAATGCGCATATGAAAACTATCAAAAAACAATACCCAAAAATCGAGTCGCTTTTGCCAAAACCGCGCGGAAATTTTCTTGTTGGATACTTGACTGTTTTAGGTGTAATGTTTTACGTCGTAGAAAACGGTTGTAAACAGCAGGTTTTATTTTAACATTGCGGGCAATGGAGGTAAAATAACTTTCGACGAAGGTTTATGCGATTGTCGCGTGATTGACGATTCCGGGGGCGCACTAAAATTTTCGCCTGGGAACGTCGGCGACGGTGCCTATCGGTTGCGAATTTTTCCGAAACCCTAACGTCAAAGATTTAAATCTAAAGTTGGTTTTGATAGTTTGCGCTTACGAAGGCGACGAAACGAGTCAAACGGCCCGCGTCCTCCACTTGAAACCAGTTATTTGTAAAAACATAACTGACATAAAACTTGTACTTATAATAAAAACTTTACAAACGTCGAAACGAAATCGAACACTTCTTTTGACGTATCAAGGATTTTTGACGTGTTGCAATATGTTACGACAAGATCGACGCGATTTTTTAGTGTTTTTAAGTTTTGTAACAGTCGTTATTTTACTTAACTGTTAATAGTAACACATGCTAGGAAACTTCCGATAACAAGTTAAAACGCACTACAATAAGCTCGACACATTGTTTCCTATTCTGAATTTTGCTGAGATTATATTTTGCTTGATTAGTAGTGTGCCGTTTTGTTAATAATGTTTAATAGATTGGAGCTTAATCAAGATATTGCGTATTCCGAAACGCAAAAGGTTGAGCTGTTTGTTCAACAGAAAGTATGAACAATGAAAAAAAATAATGATAATGTTAAGGTTACAGTTTGGTGTCTTGCGTACAATCACGAGAAATATATTCGCACTGCTCTCGAAGGATTTGTTAATCAAAAGACAAACTTTGCATATGAAGTAATTATTCACGATGATGCGTCGACTGATAAAACAGCCGAAATTATTCGGGAATACGAAGAAAAATTTCCGCAAATTATTAAACCGATTTACCAAACACAAAATCAATATCAATTAGGTGTTCTCAAGAGCCTCAATTTTCTATTGCCGAATCTTAAAGGATGTTATGTAGCATTTTGTGAAGGAGACGACTACTGGTGCGACGAAAATAAACTTCAGGTTTGTTACGATTGTTTGGAGGCGGACGATAAACTTGCAATATGTGTTCATAAAACGCAGTGCCTTAACGACGACGGTACATTGATTAATCAAACGATTCCGCCTGGTGATGTGTGCGATAGAGATCGAATTTTTAAACCGGAGGACTTTGCTGATTGGATTTGGAAAAGTAGGATCACTTATCCGTTTCATACCAGTTCTTTTCTTGTTCGGCGTGAGGTTCTGGAAGCGCAATTTTATCGCAAGCTAGCGGAAAAACGGTTGCTTAACGGTGATGAAGTGATTTTACGAAGTGCAATGATACATGGGAATATCTATTATGTCGATAAAATTATGTCGTGTCGCCGACTTTGGACGATCAATAACTATAACAATCGTTTCAAAAAAAAATCGGATGAAGAAAAATTAAAATTTTGGCTTAAGACGTTGGACGGCGATTTACTATTTAACGAAATGTCGGAGAAAAGGTTTGACGATAGAATCGTTACTTATGTTTATCGACGACTCTTATCGATGGCGAGAACTTACGATGTTGAACGCATTATTACCTACTTAAATGAGTTGAGTAAAACTCATCCGTTGCCGTCGACAGCATCGTGGAAAATAAAGTTTGCTTACTGGATGTTTCGAGCGTTCCCATACGCCTATCGTGGGATATTTGGAAAAAGTAAAAATTAATCAGAGGTCAACAGGTAGAGAGGGTAAACTTAACGATGAAATCGTAGGGAATAAAACCGAATGAACTCATGTGGAAACGGTGTGGTTTTAGGTATGTTCTGGAAACTCCTCGAACGTTTCGGCGTGTCGGGCGTTCAGTTTGCGTTGCAAATTATTCTCGCGCGCAAGCTTGATCCGGAGCACTACGGCGCGTTGGCGTTGATGATGATTTTCATCGCGCTCGCTAGTATTTTTGTGCAAGGCGGGTTTAACACGGCGCTGATTCAAAACAAGGACGTCGACGAAGACGATTACTCGTCGGTCTTTTGGACTTCGCTCGCCGTCGCGACCGCGCTCTACGTCGCGTTGTTTTTTAGCGCGCCGGCGATTGGCTCCGTATACGATATGCCGTACCTCGTCGAGCCGTTGCGCGTTTTGGCGTTGATGTTGTTTCCCGGCGTCCTAAATTCGGTGCAGCTCGCTAAAGTCAGTCGCGAAATGGACTTTAAGAAAGTCTTTTACGGCAACATCGGCGGCGCGATCGTTTCCGGCGTCGTCGGCGTCGCGGCGGCTTATTCGGGTTGCGGACTATGGGCGTTGGTGGCGCAGTCGTTGACGAACGTAATCGTCGTATG
Source organism: Thermoguttaceae bacterium (assembly GCA_017559825.1). Taxonomy (GTDB): domain Bacteria; phylum Planctomycetota; class Planctomycetia; order Pirellulales; family Thermoguttaceae; genus RUG369. Next base: position 31,652 of record JAFYQR010000081.1, read on the forward strand.
CCTTACGATGCGCTTTACCGTGAAACTGAAATTGCGATTTGTCTATAATTGGCGACGCGTGAAGACGTTATTTTCGTTCGGATGGAAATTGCTCGTTTCTTCATTGCTCGACACGTTGTACGCCGATTTGCGCAGTTTGGTTATCGGGTTGAAGTACGACGCCGGCACGTTGGGGTATTATAATCGCGGCAAACACTTTCCCCAGTTTATCATCAACGCGGTCAACGGCGCGGTGACGAGCGTGATGCTTCCGGCGATGTCGGCGGAACAGGACGACAAAACTCGCGTCAAAGCGTTGGCGCGGGTTTCGATTACAACGAGCGCTTACGTTATTTTTCCGATGATGGCGGGACTCGCCGCGATCGCGTCGCCGTTGGTGAGCCTTCTTCTAACGGATAAATGGCTGCCATGCGCGCCGTATATGATGATTTACTGTTTTACATTGGCGTTTTATCCGGTGCACAGCTGTAATTTGCAGGCGATCAACGCGATGGGCCGCAGCGATGTTTTCCTAATTTTGGAGATTATCAAGAAAACGTACGGACTTGTCGTGTTGGCGATCGCCGTTTTCTATTTTGATTCTCCGCTTGCCATCGCGGGAACCGGACTGGTTACGACGTGGATCAGTTGGTTTGTGAACGCGCGACCAAATAAAAATTTGTTGGGCTACTCCTATTGGGAGCAAGTGAAAGACTTGACTCCGTCGATGTTTTTATCGCTCGCGATGTTCGGCGTCGTCTGGCCGCTTGGGAGGCTTCCGCTTTCGAACCTTCCGACGTTGATTGTTCAAATTATTGTCGGCGCGGCGTTTTATATCCTCGCGTCGGCGATTGTTAAACCGACGCCGTATCGAACGTTGACGGCGCAATTGAAAAAGGCGTTAAATAAAACGGGGTTAAACGCAAAGCGAGACGCGGCATGAAAAAGATATTATTGTTAGGCGGTTCGGCGCAGCAAACGGTCGCGATCGAGACGGCGAAACGGCTTGGGTATTATACGGTTCTGTGCGATTACCTTCCGGATAATCCGGGGCGATACGTCGCGGATAAATTTTATCTTGTCAGCACGACAGACAAAGAGGCGATTCTGAAAGTCGCGCAAGACGAAGCCGTCGACGGCGCGCTCGCGTACGCGTCCGATCCGGCCGCTCCGACCGCGGCTTACGTCGCAGAAAAATTGGGCTTGCCGGGGAATCCGCTTCAAGCCGTCGAAACGCTTTGCAATAAAGATCAGTTTCGTAAATTCCTTACGAATAACGGATTTAACGCTCCAACCGCTCGCGGATATTCCGACTTTGAAATCGAAACGGCTCCACGCGATATCGCCGCGTTCCGGCTTCCGGTTATCGTGAAGCCAACCGACTCGTCGGGGAGCAAAGGCGCGACGGTTTTGCGCGACTGGAGCGGATATCGCGAAGCGCTCGAATTTGCGTTTTCGTTTTCGCGCGGCAAACGAGTCGTCGTCGAGGAGTTTGTCAAGAAAAGACATAAGTATTTGATCGGCGGCGATATTTTTGTTCAAGACGGCGAAGTCGTTCAGTGGGGGTTGCTTAATTGTCATCGCGACGCGTCGGCAAATCCGTTGGTTCCGGTGGGAAAAAGTTATCCGCCGGAGTTAAGCGCGAGCGATTTGGAAGCGGCGAAGGAAACCTTGCGACGTATGGTCGCGAAACTTGGGATTCGCTTCGGCGCGATGAACGTCGAATTGGTTGTCGATGAAAGCGGTCGAGTTTGGCCGATCGACGTCGGGCCGCGCAACGGCGGGAATATGATTCCGGACTTGCTCGGAATGATTTTTGGCGCCGACGTCGTGGAAGCGACGGTGAAAGCCGCGATGGGCGAACCGTTTGATTTTGAAGCGAACGACGGCGTTCCGTTTTACGCGACGCACAATCTGCACTCGACTCGCGACGGCGTGTTCGAGCTCGTTGAGTTTTCGCCGGAAATTGAGTCGAAAATCGTTCGCTTAAACGTTTACATACGCGAAGGCGATCCGGTCGAGTTCTTCGACAACGCGTCCAAAGCGTTGGGAGTCGTCTTTTTGAAGTTTGAGACCGCCGAGGAAATGTCGCGAATACTGGGCGACGTCGACCGACATATTAAGATTTGTTTGAAAAACTAACAACGCGGTAAACTTTGTCTTACCGCGACAAGAGAAAGAATATGCGAGAAATTGGCGGTTACATCGAGTGGGAAAAGTACGCGGGGCCAATGTTGCGCGAGGACGCCGTCGCGTTGAATTGCGGACGCAACGCGTTGGCGTATCTGCTTCGCGCAAGAAAAATTCGTAAAATTTGGCTTCCTAAGTTTTTATGCGCGTCGGTGCGCGACGTTTGCGTTAAGGAGGGCGTCGAAGTCGCGTATTATTCGGTCGATTCAAATTTTGAGCCTATTTTTGACGTCGAGCTGGGCGCGGACGAATATTTTTATCTTGTCAATTATTACGGTCAAATCGAGCTCAAGAAAATAAAAAATCTTGCCGATAAGTATGCGCGAGTCGTCGTCGACAACGCGCAGGCGTATTTTCAACCGCCGATCGCGGGCGTCGATACGTTATATACGTGTCGTAAGTTTTTTGGCGTCGCGGACGGAGCTTTCCTTTATACCGAGGCCGAGCTCGACGAGGAATTGCCGCTCGACGAATCGTTCGACCGAACGCGATTTTTGCTTGGGCGTTTCGAGCGAACCGCGTCGGAATTTTACGCCGAGTACGTAGCGAACAACAAACGTTTTGCCGACGAACCGATTAAGCGGACGTCGAAATTGACGCTCAACCTTTTGCGCGCGGTCGATTATGAGAAGACGGCGACGCGACGAACGGAGAATTTTCAGACGCTCGACGCGGCGTTTGGAACAATCAACCGTTTGGCGTTGCGCGTTCCGGAAGGGCCTTTCGCGTATCCGCTTTGGCTCGAAAACGGCTCCGAAGTTCGCCAAGCGTTGCAAACGAAGAAAATCTACGTGCCGACGCTTTGGCCGGACGTTTTTAACGTTTGCGACGAAACGGAACTTGAGTACGACATGGCGAAAAATATTTTACCGTTGCCGATCGATCAGCGTTACGTTAAGGAGGATATGGAGCGTTTGATTGAAGAAACGATGAAAACGTTGAGTTAAAATTTTAAAATTTAATTAAGCGACGAGCGTAAAAAGCCAAAATTTAGAACGCGGGGGATAAAAACCAAACCCATAGAAACGCCTAACGAGGTTTTTTGCATAGAAGTAAATACCAGATGAAAAAATTATTGATTTTAGGCGCGACCGCGTGTGAAGTTGATTTAGTGCGGCGCGCGCAAGCGCTCGGTTATTACGTCGTCGTTACCGATGATCACGACGATTGGACGCTCGCGCCGGCGAAATACGTCGCCGACGAGGCTTGGAACATTAGCTGGTCCGATATCGACGCGTTGAAAGCGAAGTGTCGCGAGCGAGGCGTCGACGGGGCGTCGGCGGGGTACAGCGAGTTTCGCGTCGAAAATCTAATCAAACTTTGCGCCGAACTCGGGTTTCCTTGTTACGCGACGACGGAACAGCTGGAAATTACTCGCGATAAATTTAAGTTTAAGGAAGCGTGCCGTAAACACGGCGTGCCGACGGTTAAGGAATACGCGTCTCCCGCCGACGTCGACGAGTTTCCGGTGATCGTGAAGCCGGTCGACCGCGCCGGGTCGATTGGCGTCGGAGTCGCGACAAACGCCGAAGAATTGCAAAAAGCAGTCGATTACGCGATGGAGAAATCGATTGTTAAGCGCGTTATTATCGAACGCTATATGCAAAGCGTAAAGGTCGATTTTTATTACGCCGTCGAGGACGGTAAAATCGAATTAATTTCGTCGTGCGATACGATTCCCGCCGCCGACAACGGTTTCGAACGCGTGGTGCAGACCGCTTGGCTTTATCCGTCGCGTTATTTAGACGCCGCGCTCGCGAAAGTCGACGCTTCGATTCGTCGAATGATCGAGGGAATGGGGATTCGTTACGGCTGTATTTTTTACTCCGGTTTTGTCGACGAGAACGACGAGTTCGTCTTCTTTGAATGCGGTTTTCGTTTGGAGGGCGGGCGACAATACGAATATGCGCGTCGGCGCGGTTTGATGAACTTTCAGGATATCTTCATTCTCCACGCGACGGAGGGAACGACGCGAACGATGAAACGCGGCGGCGGGGTAAATCCGAGCTTAAAATGCGCGACGGTTAATGTTTACGCAAAAGCGGGAACGATTGCGAAAATCGAGGGATTTGATCGGATCGCTTTGAACGGACGTTGCTCCTTGGCGGCGGCGACGGCGCGAATTGGGCAAAAGTGCGACGACGATAAGGCGATTTTAGATAAAATTGGCATATTTTCCTTTTGTTCCGAATCGTCTGAACGATTGCGCAAGGACGTGGAAAAGGCGTATTCGCTTTTGACAGTCGAAGACGTTGACGGAAACGATATGATTTACGATCGCCTCGACGCGAAACGAATCGAAACGCACTGGAATTGAACGGCGCGGGAGAGAACGATGGAGATTGTGGTCAAAGAAAAACCGAGCGACGTTTCGTTTGAAGCGATTCAAACGATTATTGCCGAAGCGCATAAATCCAACGAGAAAGCCGGGATGCTTTTTGCGACCGCGCGACAATCGCCGGAAAAATTGGCCGCAAAAATCGGCGAAAACGGCGCGTGTTTCGTCGCGTATTGCGACGGCGCGCTTGCCGGCACGATGTCGGTTTCTTTCCGTAAATTGAAATACTGGTATTGCGACGACGACGTTGCTATTATTAAATTGGGCGGCGTGAAACCTGAGTTCAAAGGGCGCGGGCTCGCGTCGGCTCTTCTGAAACAATGCTTGGAAACTGCGGCAAACCGCGGCGTGAACGTCGTTGTTTGCGATACGGCGGAGCAAAACGACGCGATGGGCAATATGCTTTTAAAATATGGCTTTCAACGCGTCGATTATTGCAAATACGCCGCCAATAATTTCTATACCGCCGTTTACGTTAAGCGACTCGACGGTTCGACGTATTCGCGTTGGTATTGCGGTTTGCGTTATTGCCTAAAGAAAATCTATATTCGTTGGAAGTATAAACCAAACGAAGGAAGGGTTTAGAGAACAATATAAGTTCAAAGACGTTGGAGTTAATGTTCTGCTATGATTGATGAAATAGAGGCATATATCGGTCTGCGCAAGGAATGTGTTGTTTATAAAAGCGAAGCAATAAAATATTATATTAAAATACAACATGAGCTTTAAACTGAGAGAATTAGAGCGGGTGGACTTAACGACGATCAATGCTTGGCGTAATGATCCGGGATTGATTGAGTGGCTAGGCGCTCCGTTTCGTTATATTAATTTTGAGGTTGACTCCAACTGGTACGCCAGATACCTTTCCAAGCGAGAGAACCAAGTACGGTGCGCGATTGTTCGTTCCGACGCGCCGCTGGAAATTTTAGGATTAGTTAGTTTGGTTTCCGTAGATCATACGAATCGTTCGGCGGAACTGCACATTATGATCGGCGATAAACGCAATCGAGGTCGAGGGCTCGGAACGTTCGCGGTGCGTTCGATTTTGCGGCACGCATTTTACAATATGAATTTGAGACGCGTTGAATTGACCGTTTTGGAAACAAATGAAGCGGCGCGCCGGTTATATGAGAAATGCGGTTTTGTCCGCGAAGGCGTCAAGCGCGAAGCCAAATACAAAAATGGAAAATACGTTAATATGTGGCAATACGGTATTTTAAAGAGCGAATTTGCGGCGAACGAATAGCGAGGCAAGCGATAAACGACGACAAATGTCGTCGTAGGCTTCGGACGAAAGATAATAGAAACTATGACGATCAACGTAACGCGCTCTTCGATGCCGACTTACGAGGAGTACTGCGAAGAGATTAAGTCGATTTGGGATTCGGCGTGGCTCACGAATATGGGGCCGATTCACAATCGACTCAAAGCCGGGTTGCGCGATTATTTAAAGGTCGAAAACGTCGAGCTTTTCGTCAACGGGCACCTCGCGCTTTACGTCGCGTTGAAAGCGTTGAATCTGACCGGCGAGATTATTACGACGCCGTTTACCTTCGCGTCGACGACGAACGCGATCGTTCAAGCCGGTTGCGTTCCGGTCTTTTGCGACGTCAAGGACGATTACACGATCGACGAAACGAAAATCGAGCGGTTGATTACCGAGAAAACGTCGGCGATTCTCGGCGTCCACGTTTACGGCAATATTTGCGCCGTCGACGCGATCCAAAAAATCGCCGACAAACGCGGGATCAAAGCGATCTACGACGCCGCGCACGCGTTCGGCGTCGAGTATAAAGGTCGCGGAATCACGTCTTACGGCGACGTTTCGATGCTCTCGTTCCACGCCACGAAAGTCTTCCACTCGATCGAAGGCGGCGCGCTCTGTTTCAACGATTCGACGTTGGCGGCGGAAATCGGGCGTTGGCGCAACTTTGGACTCGACGGCGAAGGGCTCGCTTGTTTCGGAACGAACGCGAAGATGAACGAGTTCCAAGCGGCGATGGGCGTCTGCAACCTGCGCCATATCGACGGCGAGATCGCGAGCCGCCGCGAAGCGTTCGCGCGGTACGACGAGCGGCTTTCCGGCGTCGCGGGGCTCCGAACGCTTCCGCCGACCGACGCGATCAAACAAAATTACGCGTATTATCCGATTCTCGTCGATCCGGAGCGTTTCGGCGCGACGCGGGACGAACTCTGCGCGAAGTTGGGCGAAGCCGGAATTTTCGCTCGCAAGTATTTCTATCCGCTTGTTTCGGAGAACAAAGCGTTTGGCGACGTCGACTTAACCGCGTCGACTCCGAAAGCGCTCGCCTTTTCTCGAAACGTCGCGTGCCTGCCGCTCTTCGCCGGTCTCGAACGCCAAACGGTCGACCGAATCTGCGACGCGATCTTGAAGTAAGCGGCGAACGGGGAAATAACGTTCCTCGAATCGGCGAAACGGACGCGAAGGCGTCTTGACGTCGGCGGCGCGACGGAATAAAATAACGGACGCGGTCGGAAAGCGGGTTCGATTTTCGCGCCGCGTCGGAAAAACGTCGCGAAATTTTGGGCAAGGCTTCCCGTCGGTCGGAGAGCGGAATCGCGGCGTCGCTTCGCGCAGGCGGAGCCCGTAAGAATTTTGCGACCGAACAAGGAGAAGCGACCGATGAAAGGGATTATTCTCGCCGGAGGAAAGGGCACTCGGCTCTATCCGATGACGAAAACCGTGTCGAAGCAACTGCTGCCGATTTACGACAAACCGTTAGTTTATTATCCGCTTTCGGTGTTGTTGCTCGCCGGGATTCGCGAAATTCTCGTGATTTCGACGCCGGAGGATTTGCCGCTTTACGAAAAACTCTTGGGCGACGGCTCGCAAATCGGCGTTTCGTTCTCGTACAAAGTTCAAGAAACGCCTCGCGGCTTGGCCGACGCGTTCATTCTCGGCGAAGAGTTTATCGGCGGCGACTCCGTTTGTCTTATTCTCGGCGACAACGTGTTTTACGGGCAAGACCTGACTCGCGTTCTGCGGCGTGCGAAAGAACGCGAGAGCGGCGCCACGGTCTTTGGGTATCCGGTCAAAGACCCGCGTTCGTTCGGCGTCGTCGAGTTCGACAAAGAGCATAAAGTCGTTTCGATCGAGGAAAAACCGAGCGAGCCGAAGTCGAACTACGCCGTGCCGGGACTCTATTTTTACGACAATCGCGTCGTTGAAATCGCCAAGAACGTGAAGCCGTCCGCGCGCGGCGAAATCGAAATCACGTCGGTCAACAACGCTTATCTCGAAATGGGCGAGCTGAACGTCGCGATTCTCGGACGCGGCGTCGCTTGGCTCGACACCGGAACGCCCAAGGGAATGCTCCAAGCCGCGCAGTTCGTCGAAGCGGTGCAGGATCGGCAGGGCTTTTACGTTTCTTGCGTCGAGGAAATCGCTTGGCGGCGCGGGTTTATCGACTCGGCGCAATTGTTGCGAATCGGCGAAAGTTTGAAGTCGACCGAATACGGTCAGTATCTTATCGTGTTGGCGAACGAGGAGAAGTGAGATGCCCAAGACGATTATCGTTACCGGAGGCGCCGGTTTCATCGGAAGCAATTTCGTCTTCCACATGCTCGACAAGTATCCGGACTACCGAATCGTTTGTCTCGATAAGCTGACTTACGCCGGGAACCTTTCGACGTTGGAGTCGGTCTTGAACAAGCCTAACTTCCGTTTCGTGAAGGCCGATATTTGCGACCGCGAAGCCGTCTTCGCGCTTTTTGAAGAGGAGCGCCCGGACGTCGTCGTCAACTTCGCCGCCGAGAGCCACGTCGACCGCAGCATCGAAGACCCGGGGATCTTCCTCAAAACGAATATTTTAGGAACGCAAACGCTGATGGACGCGAGCCGAAAATTCGGCGTCGAGCGTTATCATCAAGTGAGCACGGACGAAGTCTACGGCGACTTGCCGCTCGACCGACCCGATCTCTTTTTCACCGAGGAAACGCCGATTCATACGAGCAGTCCGTACAGCTCGTCGAAAGCCGGCGCGGACTTGCTCGTTCTCGCGTATTATCGCACGTTCGGCTTGCCGGTTACGATCAGCCGATGCTCGAACAACTACGGGCCGTATCATTTCCCGGAGAAGTTGATTCCGCTCATGATCGCGAACGCGCTCGCCGACAAGCCGCTTCCGGTTTACGGCAAGGGCGAAAACGTCCGCGACTGGCTTTACGTCGAAGACCACTGCAAAGCGATCGACGCGATTCTTCATAAAGGTCGCGTCGGCGAGGTTTACAACGTCGGCGGACACAACGAAATGGCGAATATCGACATTGTGAAGATTATTTGCCGCGAGCTCGGAAAGCCGGAAAGCCTCATTACGTTCGTAACCGACCGCAAAGGGCACGACCTGCGCTACGCCATAGACCCGACGAAAATTCGCGACGAACTCGGCTGGCAGCCGGAAACAAAGTTCGCCGACGGCGTCAAAAAGACGATTCGCTGGTACCTCGACAACGAGGCGTGGTGGAAGGCGATTATCGCCGGGGAATACCGCGACTACTACGAAAAAATGTACGGCGACCGTTGAGCGGAAGCCTTCGACCGCCTCGAAATTTCCGGGAAACGCGGAAAAATCGACGGCGTTCGCGAGCGCTCGGCGTTTCGGCGGCAGACTGTCGGCGCCGAGTCTCGGCGGGGAGAACGTCGAACGCCCCCCGTTGACGCGTCGCGTCGATTGGGTACAATCAACGAAATAAGCGCGATTCGTCGGAGTCGCGCTTTCGCTTCGAGACGCGGTTTTCTAAGAACGTCGCCGCGCTCGAAAACAATAGACTTGCGTCAAAAGTCGCCATGGAGTCGCCCTCGTAGGGACTGGAAACGCGCGCTATATTAGGTTTTTGTTAAATCGCGGCGACGTCGCGGTTTAATGCGAATATACGGACGCTTCGCGAGCCGCGCTTAAACGAACTTAAGCGGGGCTTGCGTTTTCGCGTCGCGCAAAAACGAAAAAAAAGCGAGCGTGAAAGTATGAAAATTGCGGTAGCCGGAACCGGGTACGTCGGGCTCTCCATGGCCGTTTTGTTGGCTCAACATAACGAAGTCGTCGCCGTCGACGTGATTCCCGAAAAAGTCGAGAAACTAAACGCGAAAAAATCGCCGATCGTCGACGCGGAAATCGAAGAATATTTGGCGACGAAAGATTTAAACCTTGTCGCCACGACCGACGGCGACTCCGCGTACAAAGACGCCGAGTTCGTGATCGTTTCGACGCCGACCAACTACGACCCGAGTCGCAACTACTTCGACACGAGTTCCGTCGAGTCGGTGATCGAACAGGTCGTCGAAGCCAATCCGGACGCGGTCATCGTGGTGAAATCGACCGTGCCCGTCGGTTTTACGGAAAAGGCGCGTCGCGATTTTAAGTGCGACAACATTCTGTTCAGTCCGGAATTCTTGCGCGAAGGACGGGCTCTCTACGACAACCTTTACCCGAGCCGCATCGTCGTCGGCGCGCCGGTCGGGAATCGTCGACTTGAAAAGGCCGCGCGAACGTTCGCTTCGCTCTTGCAAGAGGGCGCGATTAAGGAAAATATCGAAACGCGCTTCATGAACCCGACCGAAGCCGAGGCGGTCAAGCTCTTCGCGAACACGTACTTAGCGCTCCGCGTATCGTTCTTTAACGAACTCGACACCTACGCCGCCGTTCGCGGGCTCGACACGAAGTCGATCATCGACGGCGTCGGGCTCGACCCTCGCGTCGGAACGCACTACAACAACCCGTCGTTCGGCTACGGCGGCTACTGCCTTCCGAAAGACACGAAACAGCTTCTCGCGAACTACAACGACGTGCCGCAAAACATTATCTCCGCCATCGTCGCCGCCAACGGCACCCGCAAGGATTTCATCGCCGATCAAATCATCGCGAAAAATCCGAAAACGGTCGGCGTTTACCGCCTCACGATGAAAGCCGGGAGCGACAACTTCCGTCAAAGTTCGATTCAAGGCGTCATGAAACGCGTCAAGGCGAAGGGGATCGAAGTCGTTATTTACGAGCCGACGATGAAGGAAGAGCGCTTCTTCAACAGCCGCGTGATTCGCGACCTCGACGAGTTCAAGCGCGTCTCCGACGTGATCGTCGCCAATCGGCGCCACGACGACATCGCGGACGTCGCCGACAAGGTGTACACTCGCGACCTATACTTCCGCGATTGAGTCGAAACGCCGCCGAAATTAAAAATAGCAAACGATAAACGACGGAAACGTTTTATGACAGCGATTGAAAAATTTGAAATTACTTACAAAAAAGAACCGGAGGGCGTCGCTTTCACGCCGTACCGCGTCTGCCCGATCGGCGCGCACTCCGACCACCAGCTCGGCAAGATCACCGGATTCGCCGTCGACAAAGGAATCCGGATGGCTTACGCCGAAAAACACAACGGCGTCGTCGAGATTCAGTCGCTGCAGTTCGACAAACGCGCGCAGTGGCACGTTCATTCGACGCCCGACCGTAAGCAAAACGACTGGGCCGACCACCTCCGCGGCGCGACGGTCGCGCTGAACTCGCGCTATCCGTTGAACGTCGGGCTTTGCGGCGTCGTCGAGGGCGAGCTGCCGATCGGCGGGCTTTCGTCGTCGGCGGCGGTGATCATTACGTTCCTAACCTCGCTCTGCAAGGTCAATCGAATCAAATTGTCGCCGAGCGAACTGATTACGATCGCGCAAGAAGCGGAGAATAAATACGTCGGCGTCGCGTGCGGCAAGCTCGACCAAAGCTGCGAGGTTTACTGCCGTCGCGACAATCTCCTCTATATGGATTTGCGCGACGAAAGTTACGAGCTGATTCCGGTCAATCCGGCGATGAAACCGTTCAAAATCGCCGTCTTCTTTAGCGGTTTGGAGCGGAGCTTGGCCGGGTCGGCGTTCAATATGCGCGTCGACGAGTGTCGCGCCGCCGCCTACGCGCTCAAGGCTTACGCCGGAATGGAATACGGCAAGTTCGGCGAAACGAACCTCCGCGACGCGCCGGTCGACGTCTTCCGCAAGTTCGAAGACCGACTCCCGGAAAATTGGCGGCTCCGCGCCGAACACTGGTATACCGAATTCGAGCGCGTCGAAAAGGGCGCCGAAGCGTGGAGAAACGGCGATATCGAGAAGTTCGGCGAACTTTCCTTCGCGAGCGGTCGCAGCAGCATTGAAAACTGGCAAACCGGGTCGCCGGAACTCGTGAAACTGTACGATATTATGACGCGAACCGACGGCGTGTACGGCGGGCGTTTTTCCGGCGCAGGTTTCAAAGGCTGCTGCATGGCGCTGATCGACCCGGCGTTCGCGGAAGAAATCGAAGCGAAGGTAACGCGCGAATATTTGGCGGCCTTCCCGCATTTGGAAGGGAAGTACTCCGCGTATTTCTGCGAAACCGCCGACGGAACGACGCTAGACTGAGCGCGTTTTGACGGAGAAAAGAGCGAAAAACGCAAGAAACGGAAAACGGCGTCGAGCGGAAAACTCGGCGCCGTTTTGTTTTTATCGGGAACCGTCGGACGCGACTAAGACGGCGGGCGGCGGTTTCGCGGCGATCACGGTTGGATTTTTTCGACCGTTTTCGCGGCTTGTTGCAGGAATTCTTTGAGGTCTTCGAGACCGTCGCCGAGGTTCGTGTTGAGGAAGACGTCGACCGCTTCGCAGGCCATCCAGTCGCCCCAAATCATCGCGCCGAGGCAGAGGACGTTCGCGTCGTTGATGGCGCGGCACATCTTGGCGGCGAAAACGGATTCGACGACGGAAGCGCGGACGCCTTGGAAGCGGTTCGCGATGACGCTCATCCCCATCCCGGTGCCGCAGAGGAGAATGCCGCGTTCGCCTTCGCCGCGTTGGAGCGCTTCGCACGCTTTGACGCAGCTGTCGTAGTACGCGATTTCGGTGTTTTCTTCGGACGCGCCGAAGTCGATCACTTCATGCCCCTTTTTCTTAAGGTGTTCGACGATCGCTTTGCGGAGGGGAAGGGCGAAGGGGTCGGCGGCAAAAATGATTTTCATCGGAAACTGCTCCTAAATTCGAGTAAAAGTCCGGAAATTGGAAGCGCCGCGAACGTTCTCCGGGCGCGTTTTCCTTATTTTACCCGAAAAGAGCGGCGAGCGCAAGAGCGCGACCGGCGATTCTTGCCGATTTTGGCGACGGTTTTTGCGAAACGGGCGAAAGCGTTGCAAACGTAAAAAACGCCGCGTCGGGCGGGACGCGGCGTTTCGAGTTTCTTTTAACGCTTAATTAGCGGCGGTTAGGCGCTTTTTCTCGCTTCTTGCGACTCCGGCAAGATCGGCGCTTTCCCTTCGATCATTTCGCGGGTAACGAAGTAACGGTCGCCGGACGCGCGGTCGGGGAGCGAGAACATAGGGTCGAGCATGGCGTTTTCCATAATCGCTCGAAGTCCGCGGGCGCCGGTTTTGCGGGCGGTCGCGAGTTCGGCGACGGCTCGGAGCGCGTCGTCGGAAAATTCGAGTTCCGCGTCCTCCATTCGGAAAAGCTTCTGATATTGCTTCACGAGCGAGTTTTTCGGCTCGCGCAAGACTTGGCAGAGCGCGTCTTCGCTCAACGGTTCGAGCGACGCGACGACCGGCAAGCGCCCGACGAGTTCCGGAATCAGGCCGAACGAGCATAAGTCTTCCGGCGTTGCGTTCGCGAGCGACTCCGACGTTTCGCGTTGGCGCGAGCCGCCGACGGTCGAAAAACCGATCGAACGCTTCCCGAGACGGTTCTCGACGATCTTGTCTAAACCGACGAAGGAGCCGCCGCAAATGAACAAAATGTTCGACGTGTCGACTTGAATATACTGCTGTTCCGGGTGCTTGCGCCCGCCTTGCGGCGGAACGTTCGCGACCGTTCCTTCGAGCATCTTCAAGAGCGCTTGTTGGACGCCTTCGCCGGAAACGTCGCGGGTGATCGAGACGTTTTGGCTCGTCTTGCCGATTTTGTCGATTTCGTCGATGTAAATAATCCCGCGCTGCGCCTGTTCGACGTCGAAGTCGGCGGCGCGCAGGAGTTTCAAAATAAGGTTTTCGACGTCTTCGCCGACGTAACCGGCTTCGGTCAGCGTCGTCGCGTCCCCGATGGCGAACGGAACGTCCAACATCCGAGCGAGCGTTTGCGCGAGGAGCGTCTTTCCGGAGCCTGTCGGGCCGAGAAGCAAAACGTTCGACTTGCCGACTTCGACGTCGTCGAGGTCGTTTTGCGTCGCGATTCGCTTGTAGTGGTTGTGCACCGCGACCGCGAGCGTTCGCTTCGCCAAATTTTGTCCGACGACGTAATCGTCCAACTTCGCGACGATCTCGCGCGGCGACGGAATCCGAGCGAACGGCGTTCCTTCGCCTTGGCGGCGCTTGCGTTCCTGCGTTAAGATCGATTGGCACAAGTCGATGCAGTCGCCGCAGATGTAGACTTCGCCCGGCCCTTCGACGAGCGGGCCGACGTCGCGGTAATTTTTGCGGCAAAACGAGCAGTAAGCGTTCTTTTTATTTTCGCTTCGATCGGAGTCGAAGTCGTTGCGTTCTTCGGTCATACGCGGCCTTTCCTTGCGCGCTGTTCGCGAGTCGCCGACAAAAACGGTCGAGCGAGCGCGAAACGTGTTTTCGGTCGACGTCGAAACGAGCGAGCCCGTTTCGAGCGCGAAGCGACTTTGTCCTTCGTCGACTTTTATACGTCGCCGCCGACGCAAAAAACGGAATCGAGCGCTTTTTTTGGCGAAAAACGTTAAATTTTTTCGCAAACGAACGTTCCGAGTTTTCGACGGAAGCGAGTAGGGCGCCGCCAAATCCGTTCCGCGGCGCAAGGGAAAGAATCGGCTCGCCGTCGCCGCGTTCTTGCGAAAAACGCGAACGGATCGGACTTTCGGTTTTTCGAGAACAAACGGCGCGACGGGTTTTTTCGGCGAATCGCGAATTTTTTGCGCGTCTTGCCGGCGTTGCGCGAATTGCCTAGATTGAAATTAGCGCTTTTCGTCGCGCAGAAGTTGAGCGAGGCGCGCTTGACGGTCGCCTCCGGGAGCCGCGTTCGCCGCGGCGGCTTTTTTCGCTTCGAGCTCGGCGTCGAGCGAGGCGGCGAACGCTCGCTTGATTTGCGAGAACTCTTCTTTCGTCAACTCGCCCGACTCGTAGAGCGCGCCGAATTTGACGAGATCGTCGCGAGCGCTCGGCGGTTGCGAACTCGGGCCGCGGCGCAGTTTCGATAAGATGTAAACGGCGACGGCGACAAAAATCCCGAGCCCGGTCAGCGCGACGATCAGGCCGACGAGCGAGTCCGAGGAAGCGAGCGACGAAGACGTTCCCTTCAAAGCGGCGAAGAGCGCGAAACGAAACATAGGCTTCCTTTCTTAACAAGGCGGTTTATTAGTTGGCGTTAAAGTTTGCGTATTTTGTTGAAATGGCGCGAGTTTCGCTCTTTTGCGCGATCGGATCGACCGGCGCTTTCGAAAAAAACGTCGAGTTCGGCGTCGAGCGGCGCCGATGAACGAAACGACGCGGCTCGCTCTTTTGCGGCGGAGCGTCGGCGAGGCGGTTCGCGTCTTGTCCCTATTTATTAACGAATACGTCGTCAACTTTCGCAAGCGTCGCGTTCGCGTCGCCGTCGGAGCCGTCGAACATGCAGGATCGAACGAGAAAACCGCGTTGGAACAACGAAACGAACGAACGCCGAGCCGCCGAAGGACGACGATTCGACTCCGTCGCTCGGCGAGCGCTGATCGCCGCGCTCTTCGCCGGCGCGGTCGGCGGCGGAACGCTTCGAGCGCAGTCTATTATAAACGAAACGTCCGGTTTTAACAATCGGTTCGAAGGTTTTTCGAGCGTTTCGGCGGAAAAAATCGCGCTTCTCGACGGCGCGGCGGCGAAGAAGGCGCCCGCGCCGTCCGGCTCGCTCTCGGAGGCGAACAAAGTCGAGCTTGAACTTCCGGCGCCGAAGGGCGCGCCGCGCGAAAACGTCGGTTCGAGCTGCCGCGTGCCGTTTTCGTTTCCGCAAGGTTCCGACGCCGCGACAGCGACCGCCGTCGAGCTCTTTTGCTCGCCGGACATGGGCGCGACGTGGCGCGTTTACGCGGGCGTTCGACCGGAGGACGGCGTCGACGCGTTCGTTTTTCAAGCGCCGAAGCCGGGCGTCTATTGGTTCGCGTTGAAAACGAGCTTCGCGAACGGCGAGTCGGCGTTCAGCGCGACGCGAGCGTATCGGTTTGTCGAACCGGCGTCCGCCGCGCCGCCCGCCGCCGCTCCGGAAGCGGAAACGTTCGCGCTCGACGACGAGGCGGAGGACGACGCGGCTCCGCTCGGAACGCCGACCGCGCCCGTTTCCGAAAACGCGTCGGGCGAACGGGCGAAC
>JAFYQR010000082.1 GCA_017559825.1 Thermoguttaceae bacterium
AAGTCGCCGTCGACGATTTCGCGTGGTCGTTCGACGCCGACTCGACGCCGTTTGGAACGTATCCGACCTTCAAAACCGAGACGCGTCCGAACGCCGCGGTCGATTTTTGGCTCGGGCCGGATATAAGCGGAAGCGTCGCAAACTCCGACGCGGGAACGACTTGGACGAGCGATTCCGGAGATTCGACGGCGACGGTCGGATTTGGTGAAGTAACTTGGCGAGGCGGCGGCGTTCGCGAAAACGTGCGCTTCGTCGGAACCGACGGGGACGATTATCTCTATTACGCGAACGGTTCCGGGTATTTCAAGACGTCGGACGGAAAAACGTATAAGTTTGAGAACGTGAACTCGGTCGTCGTCGACGGCGGCTCGGCGGGGAACGACGTCGCGCGGATCGAGGACACCTCTTTCGCCGACTCGTTGAAGACGACGAACGCCGAGCTGACCCTTTCGGGCGGCGGGTTTTCGTTGGTCGCGAAGAATTTTACCGACGCTCGAATCGCGTTTGTAAACGGCGGCGAAGACTCGTTTTACGCGGCCGATTCAGGCGACGAGGTCGAGGCGGTCGTCGCGAAAAAGACGACGATGCTGAGCGGAACGTTCGGCGGCGACGGGACGACGCCCGGGCGCGAGTACGTTCGCGTCGCGACCAACGTCGCGTCGACGACGTTCGAACCGGAGACGACGCTCGGCGCCTTGTCGGTGATCGGCGACGATTCGAACGGGGCGAGTTACGTCGCCGAAATCGGTTCGCTGACCGTTTTCGACTTGGAGACGAACGCGACGACGACGGCGCGAAACGTCAAGTCGCTGAAGATTTCCGGCGTTCCGGAGAGCGCCGACGAACGGTTCGAAGTCGTTTTGCCGGAAGACCTTGCGGAAACGAACGAAGACGAGTCGCACGTCTCTTACGTCGATTCGAAGGGGTGGAAACTGTCGACGCCTCTTTGGAAAAAGGCGACTCTTTCGGCGGCGATTTTGGACGACGAGCCGACGGCGGCGGAACTCGGCGACGCGTTCTTTGCCGACGAGTTTAGCGATTGGAACGGATTTGACGACGACGCGGCGGAGATCGCGGCGTTCGTCGACGCGCTTCCGTTCGAGGCGGCGAACGTTTTCGAGACGTTGAACTCGCTGAACGACGAATTGCGCAAACGCCGAACGTTTCGTTGATTGGCGGCGTTCGAAACGCGTCGGGCAGAGTTTGGAAAGAGCGGCGGCGGTCTTCGCCGTCGTTTTTCTCGTCGCGTCGAGAAGAGAAACGCGCGTCGCGGACGACTTTAACGGAACGCTTTAAGCGTTGATAATCAAGGGGTTGGAGAAAACGGAGACGGCGATGAGCGACGGCGCGAACGAAAAAACGCCCGAGCGTTGGGCGAACTCGCTGGGAATGCGATTTTTGGCGGTTCAACCGGGGACGTTCGAGATGGGGAGTCCGCGAACCGAACCGCGCCGCTTCGCCGACGAGACGCAGCGGCGAACGACGCTGACGCGACTCTTTTATTTGAGCCAATTTCCGACGACGCAGGCGGAGTGGCGCGCCGTCGTCGGGACGAATCCGAGCAAGAATCGCGGCGTCAAGCGAGCGCCGGTCGAGCGCGTCAGTTGGATCGATTGCGTCGACTTTATCGATAAACTTAATTCCGACGAATATTTGCTCGAGTTGACGACTTTTCTCGGGCCCGAGTGGCGGTACGGTTTGCCGACCGAGGCGCAGTGGGAGTTCGCTTGCCGCGCCGGAACGACGACGGCGTTTTCGTTCGGCGCGACGGCGACCGGCTCCGAGGGCGCGTTCGGACGTTCGAGCGTCGGTTCGAACGACGAAGACGACGAAAGCGGCGGCGAGCGGCGAGGAAGTTTAACTGTCGGCGACGAAACGACTTGCGAGGTAGGACGCTTCGCGCCGAATCCTTGGGGGTTCTACGACGTGCACGGAAACGTGTGCGAATGGACGGCCGATCGATACGGCGAGTACGATCCGGCGCGGAACGTCGATCCGACCGGCCCGGCGAGCGGCGCGGAGCGAGTCGCGAGGGGCGGGAGTTGGCGCAGTCCGGCGGAGAACTGTCGCAGCGCGGCGCGGTTTAATTTTTTGGCGACGCGTCGGGGCGACAACTGCGGGCTTCGCGTCGGGATTTTTCGGCAAAATTGAACGTTTGCGTCGAGCGGTTTTGAACGCGAAAACCGCCGCGCCGTCGAATTCGCGTGAAAACGAAAACGACGGCGCGGCGGTTTTAATTTGATTTACGTCGCCGCCGTGTCGACGCGTCGAACGGCGGCGCTAAATCGTCGCGAGCATGCGCGATTAGAGCTTCGCGAGACCTTCTTTGCGAGCTTCTTCGGCGACCGCTTTCGCGACGGCGTCGTGAGCGCGTTTGTCCCAAGCGTACGGCAGGATGTAGTCCTTCGAAAGCTCTTCGTCCGAAACGACGGAAGCGATAGCGCGGGAAGCGGCCATCATCATCCCCATCGAAATGTCGGTCGCTCGAACGTCCAACGCGCCGCGGAAAAGACCCGGGAAGACGAGAACGTTGTTGATTTGGTTGTTGTATTGCGACGAACCGGTGCCGACGACGGCGGCGCCCGCGGCTTTCGCTTCGTCCGGGTGAATTTCCGGAATCGGGTTCGCGCAGGTGAAGACGATCGGATCGGCGTTCATCGATTTGACCATCTCTTGGGTAACGCAGTTGGCGACCGAGACGCCGACGAAAACGTCCGCGCCCTTCATCGCTTCGGCGAGACCGCCCGTAACGCGCTCTTTGTTCGTCATATCCGCGATTTCTTGCTTCGAAGCGTTCAAGCGCGGATCGCCCTTGCAAATGATCCCCTTCGAGTCGCAGATGATCACGTCTTTAACGCCGAACGCGACGAGGAATTTCGCGATCGCGATGCCCGCGGCGCCGGCGCCGTTCATCGCGACTTTGACGTCTTCCATCTTCTTGCCGGTAACGCGGAGAGCGTTCAAAAGCGCGGCGGCGGAAACGATCGCCGTGCCGTGTTGGTCGTCGTGGAAGACCGGAATGTCGAGTTCTTTCTTGAGGCGTTGTTCGATTTCAAAGCAACGCGGGGCCGAAATGTCTTCGAGGTTGACGCCGCCGAAGCTGCCGGCCAAGAGCTTAATCGTTTTGATAATCTCTTCCGTGTCTTTCGAACGAATGCAGAGCGGATACGCGTCGACGTCGGCGAACGCCTTGAAGAGCGCGCATTTGCCTTCCATAACCGGCATCCCGGCTTCCGGCCCAATGTCGCCCAAACCGAGAACGGCGGTGCCGTCGGTGATGACCGGAACGGTGTTCCAACGGCGGGTCAATTCGAAGGAAAGATCGACGTTTTCGCTAATTTTGCGGCACGGCTCGGCGACGCCCGGGGTGTACGCGAGCGAAAGTTCTTCGCGGTTGCCGACCGGAACGCGCGCTTGAATTTCGATTTTACCGCGCCATTCGGCGTGTTTTTTCAGCGATTCTTCGTTATAATTGACGGCCATTGGTTATCCTTCCGTATTGAGCGTGAGACGCGTCTAATCCGTCGCGGCGCGTTGGCGACAAGCGGCGAGACGGCTCTTTTTTTACTAAAATCTATCGTCTTCTATTATGCGCGAGATTTCGTTTTTTACAAGGGGGGAGAAAAATTTTTTAATCGCTAAAACTTTATCGCTACTTGTTTAGCGATATGAGCGGCGGAACGAGAAAATATGCTTGGAGGATTTGTTTATGAGAAAATAGGGGGACTTTGCGGGAAATTTCGTTCTCGTCGCGCTGCCCAAATTGACAACGCGGCGAAAACGAACCTTTTGAAGGCAAAATCGTTAGAATTGGAAGTAACGAACGGCGTTGTTGTAGCAGATATCGCGGACTATTTCGCCGATCCAGTCGAAATCGTTCGGCAACAGGCCCGCTTCCATTTCGCCGCCGAGGAGGTTGCAAAGGATGCGGCGGAAGTACTCGTGGCGCGTATACGACAGGAACGAACGGCTGTCGGTCAACATTCCGACGAAAAGGCTAAGGAGGCCCATATTCGACAGCGTTTCGAGCTGTTCTTCCATTCCGTTCTTTTGGTCGAGGAACCACCAGCCGGCGCCGTACTGCATTTTGCCGGGGAACGAGCCGTCGTTGAAGTTGGCGATCAGCGACGCGAGGAGGTAATTCGAGTCCGGGTTGAGGTTGTAAACGATCGTTTTCGGGAGGGCGCCGTCGCGATCGAGGTCGTCGAGGTAACGGGAAAGCGCGCGACCGTAAGCGCCGTCGACCATCGAGTCGCACCCGGCGTCCGGGCCGAGTCGCTTGAAGATTCGCGTCGAGTTGTTCCGCATCGCGCCGATGTGCAGCTGCGACGCCCAATTTTTCTCCGCGTCGAGGCGGCCCAAATCGGAGAGGAGAACCGACGTTAGCGCGAGCGACTCTTCCGGCGAAACCGGGAAGCCGTGCAAAATTTTCGCGAACGCGGACTCCAAGTCGCCGGACGCAACGGGCGCCGACCATTCGAATAGCTCGAAACCGCAGTCGGAGAGGCGGCAACCGGCGGCGTCGAAATAAGCGTGACGGGCCGCGAACGCGTCGCGCAAACCGGCGAAGGATCGAATCGTAACGCCGGACGCTTCTTCGAGGCGGCGCAGATAATCGTTATAATCGGAAACGCCTTCCGGAGTTCCGCAGTTTCTCGGGAACGCTTTGTCGGGGCGAAACGTCGGGAGAACGCGAACCGGGAAACGACCGGCGCCGACGTCTTCGGCGATTCGGGCGTGATCGGCGAGATCGTCGACCGGATCGTCGGTCGTGCAGACGAGTTCGACGTTCATTTGCCGCATAATTCCGCGCGCCGAGAACTCCGGTTTTTGAAGGAGCGCGTTGCAGGTTTCCCAAATTTCCGGCGCGGTTTCGGCGTTGAAGTAACGGTCGTTGATTCCGAACGGACGATTCAGCTCCAGCATCGT
>JAFYQR010000083.1 GCA_017559825.1 Thermoguttaceae bacterium
GCCGCCGGACGCGCGCTCGGCGCCGCCGCGACGTAATCGCCGAGCGTTCCAACGAGCGCCGCCGCTTTCCCGTTCCCTCTGTTTTGCCCAGTTTGCGCGTTCTCGCCAAACCGCTCCGCCAAGACCGACGGCGAAACGAGCCGCGCCAACCGGTCGAACGTCGCGACCGCGATTCGCCGCCGTTCGACCGCTTCGCTCGAATCGAGCGGCGATTGAATTTCGCCCGAAACCGCCGTTTCCCGCCGCCAAGCGTCGACGTCGACGCCGGTCGCGACGCTCCAAAACGCCGCGTCGTCGTTATTTTGCGCAACCTCGCCAATTTTGTCAATCTCGCCCATTTCGCTTGTCTCGCCAATTTGCGCCGTCTCGCTATTTTTCCCAATTTCCGGAGTCTCGGCGCGAACCGCTCCGACGAACGCTCCCGCCCCGACGAGTAAAAGCGCGAACGGTTCGAGCGAATCGGGCAAATCGAGCGCTTTCTTTCCCCGTTTTCCCGCCGACTTGCGCCGCGTCGACCGCCGGGCCAAGAGCCAAACGGAAACGATCAGCGCGACGCCGCCGATTTTAACGCCAAGCCAATCCCCCGTCTTCGCTATTTCTCCCGTTTTCCCCGTTTTTCCGTCCGCTTCGCCGCCGGACTCCGCTCCGCTCCAACGGAAATCGACCGCGACGAGAGTCGGCGCCGCGTAAAAATCGTCCCCGCCGTCGAACGCCGTCGTTCGGTAATAAACGGCGGTCGCCTCGACCGTTTCGCGCCGATACTCAACCGCTTCCGGATAAGCCGTCGCGTTTTCGAGCCGCTCGTCGACCTTAAAACCGGACGGAGCGCGACGCGTCAGGAGCCGAACCGGGTCGCGTTTCGAATCGGGAAGCAACACCCAAAGATCGTAAAACCCGCCGCTTTCCCCATTTTCTTCGCCGTCTTTTTTTACCGAAACTTCGCCGCCCGCCGCGTTTTCTCCGTTCTCCGTTTCTTCTTTATCTTGCGCGATTTCGCCGTTTTCCGCGTCTTCGCTCGTCGTCGGAGCCCAAACGGCGCGGAGGAGCCGTCCGCGAAGCGCCAACGTCTTCCCTTTATACTTCGGCCCTTGACGGCGCAACTGGAAGTCGACCGCGTCGGCGAACGGTTTCGGCGTTCCCGCCTTTTCCGTTTTCTCGCTTTCCCCCGTTTCTCCCGGTTCCAACGCGTTCCAAATCGCTTCGAGCGCGGCGCGATCTCGGCGATAAATCAGCGGAAAGCCGTCGGCGATCCAAGCGTCGGTCGGCGCGGTCGACGCGACTCCGCAATTCCGCGCGTCTTGCGCAGTTTGCGCTTTCGTCTCAATTTCGCCGTCTTGCGCGTTCGCTCCTTTTTCCCCGATCGCTCCGACGAGAACGACCGACGCGAGCGTCGCCGTTCGAACGACGCGTTTCCAAAAATTTCGATTGATTTTCATCGCCAAATCGAGTATCATTAACAAACGAGCGCTCCGTTCGCCGCGCCGACGACGCCGTTTTCGCCGTTCGATTCGCGCCGCGCCGACGCTTTTCGCGCCGCCTCGTTCGTTGGTTGTTAATTATTGACAAAATTTTCCGAAAACCGTCCTCAAGCGACGGCGTCGACGTTCAACGCGTCGACGCGACAGGACGAAAGCCCATGTCCCGACGCCTCCTTTTTTCCGCGCTTTTCCGACGCTCCGACGCTCGCCGCGACGGCGCCCGTCTTCCATTATACGCCGAACGGCCTCTTCGCGCAGCCCTCGGCGCCGCGATTTCTTCCGTTTTTTTTCTCGGAATTTCGATTTCGCCCCTTGAATCGGTCCGCGCCGACGAAGATTGGGAACGTTTTCTGCAAGCGTTGACCGACCGCGGATACGACGACGTCGCGCTCGATTACTTGCGTCTTCTTGAAAAGTCGGGGAACGCGCCCCCCGAACTCGCCGCCGAACTCGATTTTCGACTCGGCGTCGCGACGTTGAACACGCTCTCGACCGCGCCGGCGTCGACGCGCGCCGACTTAGCCGCTCAGGGCCGCGCTTCGCTCGAACGTTATTTGGCGGCGAATCCCGATTCTCCGAACGCCGCCGAAGCGAACGCCGCGCTCGCCCGCCTTTCGATCGACGCCGGGGAACGCTCGCTCGCCGAGGCCGCGAAGAAGGGCGTTTCGGACGACGCGAAGTCGAAAGCGCTACTCGCCGCCCGGGTCGCTTTTTCCGACGCGAAAGTTCCGCTCGACGCCGCGCTGAAATCCGCTCGCGCTCGCGTCCAAGCCGTCCAAAGCGATCCGAAAGCGAAGGCCGACGACAAGCAGGCCGCCCGCGCCGAGTTCGTCGACTTGACGCTCCAAACCGCGAAGCTGGCGGCGCAAACGGCGCGAACGTTCCCGGAAGGCTCCGCCGAGCGCTCCGAAGGCTTGACGAAAGCGCGGGGCTATTTCGCGAAATTTTACGAAGCGTACCACCAATTTCCGGCGGCGTTCGAAGCGCGACTCAATGAAGCGCAAGTCGCGGCGGAACTCGGCGACGTCGACGCCGCGCTCGCGGCGCTTTCGGAGCTCGCCGTCTTGCCTTACGAAGACCGGTACGCGTCGTTGAAAACTCGCGCCGCGCTCTTGGAAGCGGAAATCTCGCTCGCCGGCGACGCTCCGGCCCGTTGGATGAGCGTCTTGCAAAAGTTCCGCGCTTGGAAGGACGCGAAGCTCGACGACGCGTTTTACGGGAGCGTCGAGGGCTTGCGTTTGCACCTTTTAACCGCGCGAGCGACGATTAAGCTCGAAGAGCTGCGCCGCTCCGACCGCGACGCTTACGTCGCCGCCGGACGCAAAACGTTCGTCGACTCCGACGACCCGACGTACAAACTCCTCAATTCGCCCAAAAAAAATACCGGCTCGAACGCCGTCGTCGTTTTCGCGCTCGAAACGCTTTCGTTCGTCGCCTCCGGTCGCGGCGTCGCCGCGCTCGAAGCGGAGGAGCTCCTCAAACACTCGCTCTTCGAAGGAATCGACCTTTCGAAATTCTCGTTCGCGCAAAAGGTTGGCGACTTCGCGAGCGCCGCCGACGCCGCGTCGCGCGCCGCGTCGATTTTCGCGC
>JAFYQR010000084.1 GCA_017559825.1 Thermoguttaceae bacterium
AAAGCCGCCGAAGAAGCCGCCGCGAAGAAGGCCGCCGAAGAAAAAGCGGCCGCCGAAGCCGCCGCGAAAGCCGAAGCTGAACGCAAAGCCGCCGAGGAAGCCGCCAAGAAAGCGGCCGAAGAAGAAGCCGCGAAGAAAGCCGCCGAAGAAGCTAAGAAAGACGCTCCGGCCGAACCGGCTCCGGAAAACTCCGTCGCCGCCGCTTTTTTTTTTCTGAGCTGAACGACGGGTACGCCGCCGAAGTCGAGCCGCGTCTTCCGTCGAACGCCGACCTCGAAAGCGCGCTCGACGCGACGATCGCCAAGCTCAAGCGCGACGTCGAAGATCTCGAGTTGATTCCGTCGTTTGAAGACGGTTCCGTCGGGCTCTATCGCGACGCGAACGCGTTGGCCGCCGTCGCGTTGGCGCTCGGTATGTCGACGGAAGACTCCCCGGCGAAGGCCGCCGCTCCGGCGCTCCTCGAAGCCGCGCGAGCCGCCGCTTCGGCGAAAAATCTCGAAGAGGCGCAAGCGGCGATGAAAGCGGTTGAAGCGGCGCGAACGAGCAAAGGTTCGACCGCCGGGCTCCGTTGGAACCAAAAAGTCGTCGCGCTCCGTCCGCTGATGAAGAACGCGGTGCCGGCGCTGACGACCGAAATGAAACGCCTCGCTCGCAACGAAAAAACGTTCGCGCGTCGCGGCAACGCTAAGAAAGTGATCGACAACGCGACCGTGTTGGCCGCGCTCGCGTTCGCTTGCCGCGAAAACGTCGACGAAACGCTCGCGCCGGAAGAAGACGAACTTTGGCGCGAATATTGCGAACGTTTGGCCGCCGCCGCGACCGATTACGTCGAAAAAGCGAACGCGTCCGCCGACGGCAAAGGCGACTTCGCCGAAACGCTCGACGCGTTGAAGACGGTCGAAGCGACGTGCAACACGACTTGCCACGATAAATTCGGCGGGAAAGCGGCCGAATAATCGTCGCTTTTTAACGCCGCGTCGCGTCTACGGCGACGATATTTTACTCGGGTTTTTCGGCGCGTTTTTCAAAGCGCGTTGGAGAACCCGATTTTTATCCCTCTTGGAGATATTTCGCGATGCGTCGCGTCAAACTCGAGCTCTGTTACGACGGCGGCGAGTACGCCGGTTGGCAAATTCAAAAGAAACAGCCGAACGTTCGAACGATTCAGGAAGAATTGGAAAAAGCGATTCGTCGCGTCGTCGGCGCCGACGTCGAAGTTCTCGGGAGCGGGCGCACCGACGCCGGAGTTCACGCGCTCTATCAGGTCGCGGCGTTCTCGACCGAGTCCGCGCTGCCTTGCGACGTCTTGACGCGAGCGATCAACGCGTTTTTGCCGCCGGACGTTCGAATTTGGCGCTCGACCGACGTCGCCGAAGATTTTCACCCGATTCGCGACGTCGTTCGAAAACGATATCGATATCTGCTAGGCGACGACCGGCCCGCGTTCCCGTTTTGGCGGCGCAACGTTTGGAATCTTCGCGAGCGGTTCGACGACGACGCGGCTCGGCGAGCGGCGGAATTTCTCGTCGGAACATTCGATTTCGCCGCGTTTCAAACGCAGGGATCGCCGCGCAAAACGACTGTTCGCACCGTTTACGACGTTCGCGTCGAGCGGCGATCCGTTTCCGACTCGTTTGTTTTTCCGAAAGCGACGAACGCGGCGAACGGGGCGGGCGATTGGGAAAATTTGAGCGGCGTTCCGCGCTCGCCGTTCGGGCCCCCGTCGCTGATTTCGGTCGAAGTCGAGGCGAACGGATTCCTGTACAATATGGTTCGCTCTATCGTTGGGACGCTCTTTTTATTCGCGACGCGGCATAAAGGGTTCGAAAATCCCGAGACGATGCGGCGAATCGTCGAGTCCGCCGACCGACGCAACGCCGGGCCCACCGCGCCTCCTTGGGGCCTCTACATGATCGACGTCGTTTACCCGGACGAAATTCAAACGAAAGAAAACGAGGCGGCGAGCTTGCCTTTTTCCGAAAAAACGACATAATAAATAAAGGGCGGCGAGCTCGGGCTTGCCGCGCCGTTGTAAAAAGCGTTTCGAGGGAGAAAATGGATCGTTTGCTCGTTAAACTTCCGTCGTCGCCGACGCCGACGACGCATTGGATTCGTTCCGATTCGATCGTCGTCGGGCGGCATCCTTACTGCGACGTCGTTTTGAACAACAACGCGGTCAGTCGCGAGCACGCTCGCTTAACGCGCCGAGGCGACGGCGTTTACGTCGAGGATCTGCAGAGCCGCAACGGCGTTTGGATCGGCGGCGTCAGGATCGCGGAGCCGACCCGAATTTACTCGCGGGACTCGATTCAAATCGGCGACGCGACGCTTGTTTTTTACTCCGATTCGCCGAACGCTCGTCGAGCGTCGACGCTTCCAGACGCGGCGCGTTCGCAGTCGGTTTGCTGGCGCGACGGCGAGCAGGATCGCCCGAACATCACGTCGGAGCTGACGATCAATTCGTCCTCTTTTTGCGAGGAGGGCGCCGCGAAGCGGCGAACGGCTTGCGAGTACGAGCGCGAAATCCGGCTCTTAGAAGAGCGGGTGCGCGTTTTGCTCGATTTCGCTCGGATTTTAGGAAAGGCCGAGGACGTCGCCGATCTGACCCCGCGCTTTTTGACGAGCGTTTTGCGTCTCTTCCCGAACGCGGACTCGGCTTGCGTGTTGGCGCCGTCGTCGGAGGAGGCGAAGTCGAAACGGCCGGAGTTGAAGCTCGCGCACTACAAACGTCGCGACGAGGAGAGCGACGAGCCGTTTCGCGTCAGCCGAGCGATCGTTAAGCACGTCGTCGCGACGCGCTCGGCGGTCGTTTCCGACGCGGCGTTCGAGGATTCGCGCTTCGATTCGTCGGAGAGCATCGTTCGTTCCAGTATTTGCTCCGTGATGGCGGCTCCGATTTGCGACGTCGCGACGAACGAAATTCTCGGCGTTATTCAGGTCGACTCGCGCAAGAGCGGGCGGCGGTTCGAGCAGGACGAGCTGAAACTCCTCGCCGCGGTCGCGAACCAAATCGCCGTTTATATGGAGAACCAAAATTACCGCGACGCTCGGCTTCGCGAGAAGATAGAGCGGCGCGAAATGGAGCTCGCGACGCAGGCGCAGCGCGGCTTTCTCCCGATCGAGTTGCCGAAAGTCGAAAATTACGAATTTTACGATTACTACTGCCCGGCGAAGTTCGTCGGCGGCGACTATTTCGACTACGTTCCGCTTCCGGACGGCAAGTTCGCGACGCTTTTGGGCGACGTTTCCGGCAAAGGAATTTCGGCGTCGCTTTTGATGGCGAAGCTCTCGTCGGAGGCGCGTTACGGGCTGCTGCTCGAAAAGAGCTACGCCGCCGCGATGGAGCGGTTGAATCGCGTTTACTCGGAGAACCGTTGGGGCGACCGTTTCGTTACGTTCGTGCTGACGATTCTCGAGCCGGAGACCGGGACGCTTCGCGTTTACAACGCCGGCCACCTTTATCCGACGGTCGCGAAGGCGGACGGAACGGTCGAGTTTATCGGCGAAGGGCGCAACGGCTTTCCGCTCGGCGTCGTTCCGGACGCGACCTACGAGGAGACCGTTTATCGACTCGAACCCGGCGACGCGGTCGCGCTGATGAGCGACGGTTTTCCGGACGCGACGAACGCCGACGACCGAGCGTTGGGGGCGCGAGGCGTTACGGAGCTCTTCCGCAATCCGGACGGGCTCGACGCGGTTCGGCTTGGGCGGCGGTTCGTCGTCGGCGTCTTGGATTACGTCGGCGGAGCGCGGCAGGTCGACGATCAATGCCTCGTCGTCTTCCGGCGCAAACCGCTCGGCGAGAGCGCGGCGGCGGAGGCGACTTCGACGGCGAGCGACGCTTGACCGGCGATTTCGAACCGCTCTTAAGTATTGGGGACAAAATCGACGATAAAGAAACGGCGGCGACTTCGTTCGCGGCGTCGTTTTTGTCGTCTTTTTTAGAAAGCGTTGAGGAAATGGAAAAAACGAAGGAATTTTTTAAACGTTTGATTGAAACGCCGAGTCCGTCCGGGTACGAGGAGAAAATTCAGCGCGTCGTCCGCGAGTACGCCGCCGACTTCGCCGACTCGATTACGACGGACGTGCATGGGAACGTCGTCGCGGCGCGCAATCCGGACGCTCCGATTCGCGTTATGTTCGCCGGACACTGCGACCAAATCGGCTTGACGGTCAATTACATCGACTCCGACGGTTTCGTTTACGTCCTTCCGCTCGGCGGCTGGGATCCGCAAACGCTCGTCGGCGTTCGCGTTACGTTCTGGGGGCGCAAGGGGCCGGTCGAGGGCGTGATTGGGCGCAAAGCGATTCACCTCTTGACGGAAGACGAGCGGAAGCGCGTTCCGAAAGTTACCGACCTTTGGGTCGATATCGGCGCTAAAGACAAAGAGGAAGCCGAAAGCGTTCTCCGCGTCGGCGACTGCGGGACGATTCCGCTCGACTGCCGCGAACTGATGAACGACCGCGTCGCGGCTCCGGCGACCGACGACAAAGCCGGCGTTTGGGTTGCGATGGAAGCGCTTCGCCGCATCGACGGAAGCAAGCTGAAAGTCGGCGTTTTCGCGGTTTCGACCGTTCAAGAGGAGGTCGGCTTGCGCGGCGCTCGGACGAGCGCTTACGGCGTCGACCCGCATGTCGGGATCGCGATCGACGTAACGCACGCGACCGACTGTCCGAACGTCGACAAGAAAATTTGCGGCGACGTGAAACTTGGCGCCGGGCCGGCGGTCGGGAAGGGACCGAACATGAACATGCGCCTCGTCGACGCGCTCCTCGACGTCGCCGAAGCGAACGAAATTCCTTACCAACTCTGCGCCGAGAACCGTATCACCGGCACCGACGCCGCGGCGATTCAAGTCAGTCGAGCGGGCGTCGCGACGGCGTTGATTTCGATTCCGAACCGTTATATGCACACGCCGGTCGAAATGGTGTCGTGGAAGGACATGAACGCCGCGGCCGACCTGCTGGCGCGGTACTGCGAATCGCTCGACGAAAACGCGTCGTATATTCCGGAATAACCGCTAAAAACGGAAATCGCCGCGAAAAACGCTCGGCGTTTCGTAAAAAAGAAAACGTTTCTTTGGGAGCGCTCGCTTGCGTTCCGCGTACTAAACGATACAATCGAGGTCGGCGGTCGTCGCGAGGCGTTCGCCGACGCTTTCTATTTGGGCGTCGGTCGAGTCGCGCTAACGACGACGCGACGTTGAACGTTTGGGTAAAAAAAAACGATTATAAACGCGGCGCCGCTTTTCGCGTCGACGGAAAATCGAGAACGACTCTTTTTGAGGAAGATTCGCGGCGCCGTTTTGCCGATAGACGGATAACGGTTTTAAACGAGCGAGCGCGTTCGAGCGGACGCGTCGCCGGTCGCATACGGTTGGAAACGGATTATGAATTCGAAAACTTGGTTGTTGCTTTTTGTCGCGCTTATCTGCGGCGGCGCCGCGGCGATGTGCGTGAAATCGATCTTTTTCGTCGAGACGGAGGAAAACGTCGACGTCGTCGCGATCGGTCCGAAAAGTCAAATGCTCGTCGCGAACGTCGACCTTCCGAGCGGATCCGAGTTGACGGCGCAAAACGTTCGAATGACGCTGACGCCGGAGCGCGACGTTCCGCGCGACGCGATTTCGTCCTTTAACGACGTCGTCGGAAGCAGAACGGCTCGCGATTTGAAAGCGGGCGAGCCGATTTCGCTCTTCGATCTCGCCGCGACGGAAGAGGAAACCGAGGCGGCGGCGACCTTTATTAAGCCCGGGTGCGTCGTCGTGCCGATCGAAATTCAAACGGCGACGAAAGCCGGCGGCGGGCGCGATTTCTTGAAGACGACCGAGTTGGAAAAAATGCTTAAAAGCGGCGACGTGGTCGATTTGGCGGTCGTGAAAGAGGAAAAAAGCGAGGCGGCCTCCGCGTTCGCGTCGTCGACTTCTCAACGTCGTCGACTAACGACCGAAACGATCGTCGAAGGCGTCGACGTCGTCGGCGTCTCGGACGAGAGCCGATTTTCTCGCGAGACCGGCGAGGTCGAGCGTTTGTCGACCGTGCGCGTTCAACTTTCGCAAGAGCAGCTGGAAACGGTGCGTCGCGCCGCGGAAACCGGTCGCGTCAAAATTGTTCCGCGCGTCGACAAGGCCGAGCTTGGCGTCGGCGTTTCGGACGCTCCGCTCGCGGACGGCTCCGTTCCGTTCGAGCCGCCGATGAACGCCGGTTTTTCGTTGGGCGAATTGAGCGGAAACGAAGAAAAAGCCGCGTCGTTCGGCGTCGCCGCCGACGAATCCGAGTCGAACGAAGCCGCCGAAACTTCCGATGAAAACGCGTCGTTCGTTGTCGCCGCCGACGAATCCGAGTCGAACGAAGCCGCCGAAACTTCCGATGAA
>JAFYQR010000010.1 GCA_017559825.1 Thermoguttaceae bacterium
GCGGTTCGACGGCGCGACGACTCGCCGCAACGAAACGTTCGCCGCCGAAAATTCGCCGGCGGCGGTCGGGGCGGACGGCGCGGCTAGGCGGGCCGTTGTTTCCGGCGGGCCGAGGAAGAACGCGACGTCCAAAAAAGCGGCGTCGACGTCGCGGTCGCGGCCGAGCGGAAAGGCGTCGATAAAGGCGGCGTACTCCGCTTCCATCGCGGTTCCGCGAGCGTCAATCGTCGCTATCCCGCGAGAAAACGGGAGTTTCGGAAAGAGCGTCGCGGCGTCCCAGACGACTCGCTCCGTCGCGCGAGCGCTCGAAGAACGCGTCGGAAAGGCGAGCGGATACCAAACCGGAAAGCGGTAAATCCGCAACGGCGGCGCGTCGAGCGCCGTTAGCGAGCGGGCGGAACGGGCGGCGGTTTGGGGCGTTCGCGGGGAATAGGAGGAAGGCGGCGCGTCGGTTTGCGCTTGGGAGGCGCGTTTTGCGTCGAGTTTGGCGTTAAACGGGGAGGTCTCGGAAAAAAAAGCGGAGGATTCCGCGCGACGAGCCGCTTCAGCTTCGACGATTTGGGAAATCGGCGAGCGGCGCTCGAAAACGTCCGGCGACGCGGTCGCGATCGTCCAAGCGTTCGCGACGTAAAGGTCGGCCGCCGAAATCGTTAAAACGGCGAGCGCGACGACGCTTGAAGCCGTTAAAGTCGCCGTTTTTTGGCCGTTTCGCCTCGTTTGCGCATTTTGCGCCGTCGTTGTTTTTTCTCCGTTCGCTTGATTGAGCGTTGACGGCGGCGTCAAAACTCGACGAAGCGTATTGAATTTTGACGCTTTGTTTGAATTATTGTCGGCAACTTTGTTTCTTGTTTGATAAAAACGTTTTTCGACGGCGAGCAGAACGAGCGTCGCCGCGAGAACGACCGCCGTTTGCGCGAACGCGCCGCGAACCGACTCGAAAGCGAGGCGCGGTTGGAACGGGCCGTAAAGCGGATCGACCGTTCGAATCGACGCGAAAAGACCGGCGCCGAGCGTCGAAACGACGGCGAAACCGGCGAGCGCAAGCGCTAAAATCGCGACGGAAAGCGCGAAAAATCGGCGCGAAAATCGACGTTCGTCCCAACCGAAACCGGTTAAAACGGCGAGGCCGAGCGCGCTTAACGTTAATAATTTCGCGGGATAGCGAAACTCGACGAATTTCGGAAGCGCGACGTTGAGAAGCCAATAAACGCCGCCGAACGGGTCGCCGTCGACGAACGTTCGCGCCGGTTCCGCGCCGGAAAGGAGCGCGCCGCCGAAGCGAGCCGCCCAAACGATCCCGAAACCGCCGAGCGCCGCCGTCGTCGAAACGACGACGAGCCAAGTCGCCCAAACGCGGAACGCCGCCGTCGTCGAACGCTCGCGCCGAGAAATTGGGAGGCGTTCGGTCGCGTTGGAAACGGCGGAATGCGGAGGTTGGGCGAAGTGGGCGAGACGGGCGAAGTCGGGAAAAGGAGACGGGAGCCGAACTCGACGTTTCCAACGCTTTGGGCTGCGCCGCGCGAGGCGGAAACGCGCCGCCGAGAGGGCGAGCAAATACGGAACGACGCCGCAATACAAGGTCGGCGTCCAAACGGCGATTTCTTCCGGAAAAATCGCGAACCAACGGGACGAACGCGGGAACTGCCGCCCGCCGACGTTCGGAAAAAGCCGCTCCGCCCAACGCCAGGGCCCGACGCTAAAGCGATACGTCGCGCGGTTTCGGCCGTTGTTTTCAATTTCGCCGCCGAGAAGAGCGGACGAAAACGCCGTTTCGCTCTTTTGTTTATTCGGGTTGTTGCGCGCCGTTTCTTGGTCTTGCGCGGCCTCCTTGTTTTGCTTGTTTCGCGTCGTCGGAGCGGTTGGGTCGGCGTTGTTTTGGGCCGATTTTTTCCAAAGCGCCGACGGAATTTCCCAAAGGGAACGGGGCGGGCCGCTCGCCGCGCGTCCGGAGCGGGCGATCAGCTCGGCGGAAGGGAGAATTTGCGGGGCCGCGAGAAAAAAAGTCGCGGTCGACGCGGCGACGACGAGAAAAAGTCCGAGCGCGAGACGCGTTCGAAAACGATCGCGAACGCTGCGGACGGAAGGGTTCGAGCGGGGGATGGCGGCGAGTCGAACCGGAGCGAGGAACGCGAAGAGGAAGAATACTATCGTCGATAAATAAACGATTTGCGGTTCGCCTCCGAGAATCGCGAGCGCTTGCGCGACGCTCAGTTTCGCCGTCGATTTCAGCTTGCCGTCGATCGTAGCCGACGCGAAGAAGTCGAACGAAAAAAGGGCGAGGAACGGCAGCCAAGCGGCGCCGACGAGGAAAACGACGTTCGAATATTGAAACAATATCGGCCCGGAAAACGAATACGACGTCCCGGCGAGAACCGCTCCGAGGCGCGAAATTCGAAGGCGGCGCGTTAGAAAATAGACGCCGAAAAACGAAAGCGCGACATGTCCGATTATGTAGAACGAAAAACAAACGTTAAAGTCGACGCAACCGGCGCTCGAAAGGAAAAAAATCGCCTTGCCGGGATAAAAAACGGACGACGTCGGGTTCCCGGCGAGCGGTTGGCCGAGATTTTCGAACGGGTCCCAAAGCGGAAGGCGGCCGCGTTCCCACTCGCGTTGGATTTGCTCGAAAAGCGGGTAATAAAAATAGCCGACGTCGCGGTACGAAAAGCGTTCGTTTTCGATTAACGGACGGAGGAAAAAAGCCGAGAGAAGCGCCGCGGGAACGACGAAAAGGAGAAACGTTTCGACGCGGGCGATTCCAGCTGGGAAAAGACGACGCGTTGGAAACAAACGGAAACGGCGAGGGCGGCGCGGGGCGGAGTCGGGAGCGTTCATCGGCGCGGCGGACGGTTGGGGAGAAAACGACGTTCGACGTTCGCAAAAAGCGGCGAACGTAAAAAACGAAATCGACGGCGCTGTTTTGGTCGCGACCGTCGATTATTGAAGCGAGTTCGATTCTTTTTTGATTGCGTTTCGGGTTTGGAAATCGGAAACGTCGCGTTAATCGACGTTTGTCGCGGATTTCCAGCGGTTTAAGAGAACGGTTTCGAAGTCGGGAACGAACTCGCCGCGCGTCGTTACGAGGAAGCGGCGCGAGGTCGCGTCGATCGGCTCGACGACGATTTCGAGCCGGTCTTCCGGCGTCGCGTCCTCGACTTTGTCGGCCCATTCGACGAACGAAAGGCCGTCCGACTCGAAATATTCGTCCGGGCCGAGTTCGAGAAACTCGTCGGAATCGCGGAGTCGGTAGGCGTCGAAGTGGAAAATCGGGCGGTCGCCCTCGTACTCGCGAACGAGAACGAAGGTCGGGCTTCCGACTTCTTCGCGAGGAACGCCCGACGCCGCGGCGACGCCCTGAACGAGGCGCGTTTTGCCGGCGCCTAAGGTGCCCAAAAGCGCGACGACGGCGCCGTCCGGGAGCGTTTCCGCAAGAACGCGGCCAAAAACGTCCGTTTGCTGTTCGGAGTCGACGACGATTTCGACGGTCATGGCGTGTTCCTTAAATAGGGGGAACGGGGGGAATGGGAAAAGCCGCCGCTCGCACGACGGCGAGTAAGCGCGTCGAGCGAGCGGCGACTCGGCGAGTTTAGCGGTAAACGCGAACGTTTTCCTCTTTGACGAGCGGTTCCAAGTCGTCGGAGCTGAGTTGGAAACGAACGCGGCAGTCGCCGACCGCTTCGCAAACGGCTTTCACCTTGTACGCAACCGCAGATTTCGCCGGGATTTCGCGAATCGCGCCGAAAACGAACGCGCCGTTTTGTTGCGAATATTGAGTCGGGCCCTCGACCGAAACGATCTTCAACGCTTCCGGCGCGGCGATCTGCAGCGTCGCGTTCGTCGACGCTTTCGTGCCGCGGTTGGCGAGCTGAATTTCGTAAACGATTTCCTTGCCGACTTCGACCGGGTTCGGCGACGTCTTGACGGCGTAAGAGAGCGCGGGAAGACCGTCGACCGCGACGTCTTTCGCGACTTGCGCCGTCAAGCCGAGCGGGCCGGTTCCGCCGAAAGTCAAACGAGCGGCGCCGATTTTTGTCGGGGTCAGCGTCAGCTCGATTTCGCCCGCGGCTCCCGCCGGGAGTTCGGCGAGATCCCAGTAAACGGAGCGAGTTTCCGCTTTGTAAACGCCGAGATTATTCGCCGAAACGAACGTCGTTCCCGTCGGAAGTTCCGCGACGAGCTTAACGTCTTTCGCCGTCGCGTCGCCGACGTTCGCCGCTTTCAGGCGGTACGTCGTTTGACGTTCGAGATAAGGCGTTTCGGCGCCGTCGATCGACAACTCGAGCTTCGGCGCGCGAACGACGATTTCCGTTTCGACTTCTTCGCGAAGATCGCCGTCGGCGCTGACGACGAGGTTGTTGACGGTCGTTCCGGGCGCGACGCATTGCAGCGTCAGCGGAACGCGTTTCTTTTCGCCGGGCGCGAGCGTTCCGAGCGCGTGATCCAAGACGGAGCCGCTCGGATGGCGCAAACCGTCCGGAATCGTTTCGAGAATCGCGACGTTCGTCGCGGCGCCGGTGCCGACGTTCGCGACGACGACGTTCAGCTCGATATTGGAACCGAGCGTCGCCTCTTGCGGCGCGACGACTTCGACTTCGAGCGCCGGGCGGACGCAGCGGACGCGGCAGGACGCTTCGGCGGCGATCGCGACGGTCGCGACGGAGCCGAGCTCGCCTTCTTGCGTCGGGATAATTCGATACTCGAACGTTTTTTCGGCGCAAGGCGGGAGGTCGAACGGCGGCCAAGCGAACTCGCCGCGAGCGTTCGGGACGACC
>JAFYQR010000085.1 GCA_017559825.1 Thermoguttaceae bacterium
CCGGTCAAAGCGGAGACGCGGGAGACGCTGCGCCTCGCGACCGAGGCGAACGTCGCGCCGGTCGCGCCGGAGGACGGCGAGGCGAGCTGGCTCCGCTATCGGCATGTCGTTCCGACGTCGCGCGATTGGTTTTATTTGACGACCGGCAAGCTCCCGCCGGAGGTCGAGCGAACCGGCGTCGTCGCGAACAATCCGCGCTTGGTCGACGACTTTTCCGGTTACAACGCCGGAATTTCGCGAACCGCCGAGAATAACCGGGCGACCGGGCGGTACGAGTGGTCGCGGGACGAGCGGAGCGATTTCGACGATTTGGCGCGAACGGTCGTCGACGCCGACGGCTCGGAGCGGATCGTTTGCGCGAAGAATCCTTACGGCGTCGGGTACAACTGGGTCGGCGACTTGGCGGTTTCCTGCGCCCTGACGATCGAGAAGACCGCGTCGGACGCCGACCGAATTTACTTTGATTTGGTCGAAGGGGGCGTCGTTTTCCGCTGCGCCGTCGCGCCGCGTCTCGGGACGCTGACGCTGTCGATCCCCGGCGTTCCGGAGTTCGCGCCGACGTCGGTCGAGTTCCCGTTCGTCGAGGGGCGGACTTACGACCTCGTCTTTTTGAACGTCGACGACGAAATCCGCGTCGTCGTCGACGGAACCGAGCTCGCGTTCCCGAGCGTCGCTCTCGGCGAAGCGACCGGCGGCGGGCGGTACTCCGCGCTTTCCGAGTCGAGCGTCGAAACGGGCGTCGCGCCGATTCCTCGCAACCGCGATCCGAACGCTCGCGACTTGGCGCCGGTCGCCGTCGGCGCGGTTGGAGCGACGGTTCGCGTCGAGCGTTTGAAGGTTTGGCGGGACGTTTATTACATCGCGCACGGGCCGCTCGAAGATTGGGATTCGCGTCGTTTTTCGGACGCTCGGAGCTCGCGGCGCTGCGACCGCCTTTTCGAGACGCGCCCGACGTTCGGCGAGGTCGGGAGCTCCGAGAGCTTCGAGGAGGAGTTGGCTCGCTTCATGTCGTCGCCGTCTCTTTGGCGCGGATATGGGAACACGAAATCGGCGCTTTTCCGTCAAAACGCCGAGCAATATATCGCGCTCGGCGACAACAGCGGGTTCAGCCAAGACAGCCGCTATTGGGGAGCGGTCGACCGCAAGTATTTGATCGGCAAGGCGTTTTGCGTTTACTGGCCGCACGGGAAGCCGCTGCCGATCCTCGGGTGGCATTTGTTCCCGAGCTTCGGCAAGATGCGCCGCGTCGACTGAACGAGCGACTTTAACGATAAATTTGATTTTGCCGTTTAAGACGATCGAAGCGTTCGGCGCGGTCGCGTCAAGCGTTTCGCCGTCGAGCGCGAAAAATTTTTCTCGATTTTTTTCTCGGCGACGAAATCTTTCTCGGCGCGTCGTTCGTCTTACTTGCGGAGGGCGCGGCGAGCGGTTTCGGCGATTCGATTCAAACGGACGTTTAATTAATAATGACGACGACAACCAAGAGGAGGCGGCTCGTCTTTCCGGACGGCGGCTCGGCGGCGCGAACGCCCGCGGAGCGGCGGCTGGAGGACGTTTTCACCCGCTTCGAGCCGGAGCTGTTGGGAACGCTCCGCCATTTGCTCGGGAACGCCGACGACGCTCGGGACGCGTTGCAAGACGGGTTCGTTCGCTGTTGGAAGAATCGCGACAATCTCGACGAGATCGTCAATTTGCGCGCTTGGGTCTTTCGCGTCGCGTACAACGTCGGACTGGACGTCCTTAAGAGCGGATGGCGCCGCCGACGCAAAGCCGTTTCGGTCGAGACGGTCGAACCGACGTCCGCCGACGCCGAGCCCGTCGAGCGCGCGCTCGAAAACGAGCGGCTCGCCGTCCTGCGCGACGCGATTCAACGGCTCGACGGGAAGGAAAAGGACGTCTTTCTTCTACGGCAAAACGGCGAGCTGACCTACGAGCAGATCGCGCAGGCGACCGGCTTGCCGTTGGGAACGGTCAAAACGACGATGCGCCGAGCGTTGGCGAAACTGCGAGCGGCGGCGGAGACGAGCGCTCGACCCGACGGCGAGAACGAACGAGAAAAAGACGAAAGAAACGACGGGGAAAACGCGGCGGCCCCGGCGAGCGTCGACGAGTCGACCGAAACCGACGCGGCGGAGGCGAAACGATGAAAAGCGAGTTTTCCGAACAAGAATTGAAAGAGCGCGCGCTTGATCTGCTGTACGGCCTCCTCGACGAAGACGAAGCGGAGGAAACGCGGCGTTTGATCGCTTCCGACGCGACCGCCGCTCGCCTTTTCGACGAGGCGCGGGAGACGGCGGAGCTCCTGAAACGAGCCGCTCGCTGGGAGGAGCCGGAAACCGAAACCGACGTTCCGGCGGCGAAAAACGTCGCGGTCGAAACGGCGGCCTTCGACGACGGAGCGGCCTTTTTCTTGCGGGCGAACGCGGCGTCGCTCGACTTGGACGCGTCCGAGTCGAGCGAAACGCCGGAGGAAAACGCGTCGAGCGGGTCGAATCGCAAGCGGGCGAAACGGCGTTTGAATTTGTCGCGAAAAGCGAAAGCGGCGGAAAAATCGGAAAAACCGGCGAAGGCGGGGAAGGCGGCTCGCGTCGGAGCGGAGCGCGACGGCGCGAGCGCTTGGGCGACCGTCGGGCGAACGGCGA
>JAFYQR010000011.1 GCA_017559825.1 Thermoguttaceae bacterium
AAAAAGTTTCGAAAAAGACGCGTTGTTTTCCGGAAATTGTAAGGAACTAAATTATGTTAAGTCGTTTTTTCAAAACGGAAAAGTCGAACGCTAAATAGCAAACGCCGAAGGCGCGTAAACTGCGTATGGAGAGTCTGGAAACTCGCGAACTCCTAAGCGTCGCGCCGACCGAGTACGCGGAGATTCGGGAACTCTATTCGGCGTTCGAGCTGTCCGAAAATATGTCGGACGTCAACGTGATCGATTTGACCGCGGCCGTTACGAGCGCGCAAGTTCAAGCCGCCCTCGACGCGGCGAAAGCGACGCCGCAAGACGACTTGATCGTTTTCCGCGCGACGGCGCAAGGGGCGAGCGCGTATTTTAACCGAACCTTGACGATCGATTTCGACGAAGCAAAGTCGGGAGCCCTGACGCTCGTTTCTTACGGCGATGCTTTGACGCAGCTTTCTTCGGCGGAAAACGCGGTTTTTTCGGTGAAATCGGGCGACGTTCGTCTCGGCGGGTTCGCGTTCGTCGGGAAGGAAAACGGCGCGTCGCACAACCTTGATCTAACGCCGGTAGCCGACGACGCGACGTTGAAGGTCGAACGTTCGATCTACCTCAAGCAAAGCGTCGTCGAGAACGTTTTCGGCGCC
This sequence comes from Thermoguttaceae bacterium, assembly GCA_017559825.1. Lineage (GTDB taxonomy): Bacteria > Planctomycetota > Planctomycetia > Pirellulales > Thermoguttaceae > RUG369. Next base: position 636 of record JAFYQR010000011.1, read on the forward strand.
GTCGGCCAAAATTCGGCGCTTTACGGTAATGCGACAAGCGGAACCGGCGGCGCGACGAACGGATACGGAACCGCGTCGTTCGACGACGCTCGCTTCGCGGCGGACTTCCAAGTCGACGGCTCGACTTGGGGTTACGTCGCCGGATTAACGTTGAGCGAAGCCGTCGAGTTGACCGCCGCGACGCATTCTTTCCAAACGTCGACTTTCTTCGACGCCGATAAGACGTTGGAGAATACGGACGACGACGAACTCTGCTGGGCGGCGACCGCGGCGAATATGTTGAAATACGTCGGGCTCGACGCCGGAATGACCGCCGATCAAATCTTCCAAGAATTCCAATATTGCTTCACAAACGCCGGCGGTTGGGTCGATCGCTTACGCGAGCGCTTATCCGGAGCTTGGCGATACGATTACCTTCTCGTCGGCGTTGAAGGGACAAACGATCGCGCTCGCCGGTTCTGAAATCGCGATTTCCTCCGCCGTAACGATCGACGCGTCGGCGCTTTACGATTCGACGACCGGAACGCCCGGTCTGATGCTCGACGCCGGCGGCAATTCGCGCGTCTTTTACGTCGACGGCGGAACGGAGGAAAATCCGGTCGAGTTGATCGGCTTGAAGATCGCCAACGGTTCGGCGCTTCACGCCGGCGGCGTTATGATTTACGCAGGCGCCGCGCTTTCGGCGAGCGATTGCGTTTTCGTCGGCAACAAAACAACGAGAACGGGCGGCGGACTCTGCGCCGACGGTTCGGCGACTCTCGAAAACTGCGTCTTCACCGGCAACTCGGCGACGACGGACGGAGGCGGAATCTTCGTCGCCGCGACCGGTTCTTTGACGGCGACTGGAATAACGATTACCGGCAACTCGGCGAAGTATGGCGGCGGTTTGCTGATTAGTGGAACGGGAACGGCGACGCTTTACGACTCGACGATTTCCGACAACTCGGCGACGAAATCGGGCGGCGGTTTGCGTATTAACGAAACGGGAACGGCGACGCTTACGAACTTAACGTTTTCCGGCAACTCGGCGGAATATGGAGGCGGGATTAGTTCCTCCGGAACCCTGACGGCGACCAAAACAGCGTTCGGCGACAATGAAGCGACCGGCTCCGGAGGCGGTTTATATATCGGCGGCTCGGCGACGCTTACGGACGCGACGATTTCCGGCAACGCGGCGACGCATGGCGGCGGAATTTATAGCGAGGTTTCAAGTTCGACGCTTGTAACGAATTCGACGTTCGTTAATAATGAAGCGACGTACGGCGGCGGATTGCGCGTCAACGGCGCGGCGACGCTTACGGGGACGACCATTTCCGACAACTTGGCGACCGACTCAGGAGGCGGTTTGTATATCAGCGGCGCGACGACGCTTACGGACGCGACGATTTCCGGCAACGCGGCGAATTGGGGCGGCGGCGCGATGGTTTGGGGAAATCTAACCCTAACGAACTCGTTGAGCGTCGAAAACTCCGCGACTTCGGGCGGCGGCGGTTTTTACGTCGGCAATACGGCGACTTTCCGCAACGCGACGATCGCCGCGAACCAAGCCGGTTGGGGCGGCGGTTTGCAGGTTGGGAACGACGGAACGGCGACTCTTTACAATACGATTCTGGCGATGAACGTCAGCGGCGACGTTTCCGACGGCGCGACGCTGAACGCTTACAACGTCCTTTCGAGCCATACGACGTGGGACGCTGGTTCGAACAACTATGTTTACAATGTATCGCAACCACTCTTTAAAGACGCGGCGAACGGCGATTACACGTTGGCGGCGAATTCGCAGGCGTTGAACAAGGGGAACGACGCGCACGCCGTCGACGCGGCCGGGAACGCGCTTTTGACCGACTTGGCCGGGAACGCGCGTTTTGTCGGA
>JAFYQR010000086.1 GCA_017559825.1 Thermoguttaceae bacterium
ATAAATTGACGCTGTGTAACCGGCGTCGCGAGAATCCAAAACCCGCTTTTGATCGTTACTTCGCGAAGGACTTCGTTGCGATTGCGGTAGAGTTCCGTTTCGGGGCTTCCCATCGTAAACGTTCCTGGCGGGGCCCAACGAAACGAGAACTCAACGTCTTCGATAACAAGCGTTTTGACCGCTCCGGCGGGGCGCGTTTCGGCGGAATGGCTCATTGTCGGCGACTCCTTGTAATAAAGCGTGAAAAGAAACGAAAAACATTGAAAACGGTTTACTTCGAAGGGGGAGCGTCGCGTAAAACGACGCGGAAACCAAAGTCCCAGCCTTTCAAGTCGGGATACGTATAATCTCGCCGCGCCGACCTTGCGAACCCGGGAGAATGGTACCAAGAACCGCCGCGGTAGATTTTGAATCTTTCGCGAGGGAATTCTTGGGCGAGGTTTTCCTCGGTGGAATCGGAGAAACGATGCTCGGCGAACAACTCCGGACAATCTTCGTAGCCGGGATACCAATCGGCGCACCATTCCGAAATATTGCCGTGCATATCGTAAATCCCCCAAGCGTTCGGCGGGTAACTTCCGACCGGCGTTGGGCGTTTCAGGTCGTTGGGGCGGGGCGCGTCGTCCGAAACGAACGCTCCGAAAGTTTTGAGCAGACGCGACATTGCGTCGTTTAGGTCGGTTACGCCGTCGAGCGCGTCGTGCAACCGCGACGTATCGAGCTCGACGTCGCGACAATTCGCCTTGTCGGGGCTCCAGGCGTCGCCCCAAAAGAAGGGCGTCGACGTTCCGGCGCGGCAGGCGTACTCCCATTCCTGTTCCGTGGGTAAGTCGAAGTAAAACGGTTCTTTAGCCTTGCGAAGTTTCTGCGACAACTTGCGGCAATAAATCGCGGCGGCGTTCCACGAAACGTTGTCGATAGGGAACTCGCTCGTGTCGAGGTCGACGACGCGGCGGCGAAAACTTCCGGTCGAGCAAAACGCGGCGGGATTGCGCTTTTTCGTCAACATAAATTGACGCTGCGTAACCGGCGTCGCGAGAATCCAAAAACCGTTTTCAAACGTTACTTCGCGAAGGATTTCGTCGCATTGGCGACTGCGTTCCGTTTCGGGGCTTCCCATTGTAAAGGAACCGGGCGGGGCCCAACGAAACGAGAACTCGACGTCTTCGATAACAAGCGTTTTGACCGCTCCGGCGGGGCGCGTTTCGGCGGAATAGTTCATTGTCGGCGATTCCTTGTAATAAAGCGTGAAAAGATAAACGGGAAGCGTTGAAAACGGTTTATTTCGAAGGGGTTGCGTCGCGCAAGACGACGCGAAAACCGAGCGTTTCGGACTTAATATCGGGATACGTTAAGACGCGGTGCGCCGACCTTGCGAACGAAGCCGGATAACGCCAACTTCCGCCGCGAAAGACGCGGTATTCTTCGCGGTCGTATTCGGAAAGCGTTTCGTCGTCGCGTTCGGCGCCGACCCATTCGTCGACGTTGCCGTGCATATCGTAAATTCCCCAAGCGTTCGGCGGATAGCTTCCGACCGGCGTCGGGCGCGGCGGGCTTTTCGGGTGCGGGCGCCCGTGTTGCCAAGCGTTCCAACGCTCGTCCGAATCGCAGTAATTCGCGCTGCCTTCAAGACTTTCGCCGAACGCGAACGGCGTCGACGTCCCGGCGCGGCAGGCGTACTCCCATTCTTCTTCGCTGGGTAAGTCGAAGTAAAACGGCGCTTTAGCTTTGCGTAGTTTTGGCGTCATTTTGAGGCAAAACTTCTCCGCGTCGAACCAAGAGACGTTTTCGATCGGGAAGTCGCTCGTATCGAGGTCGACGACGCGGTAACGATAGGTTCCGGTCGAGCAAAACGCGGCGGGGTTGCGCTTTTTCGTCAACATAAATTGACGCTGTGTAACCGGCGTCGCGAGAATCCAAAACCCGTTTTCGAACGTTACTTCGCGAAGGACTTCGTCGCGCCCGCGACGCGGTTCCGTTTCGGGGCTTCCCATCGTAAACTTTCCGGGCGGGGCCCAACGAAAGGAGAACGCAACGTCTTCGACGACAAGCGTTTTGACCGCTCCGGCGGGGCGCGTTTCGGGCGTGTTTTCGGGCATTTTCGACTCCTTGCTTGGAAAACGGGCGAACGTTAAACGCTTGCGACGGCGGCGGTTAAGCGTTCGGCGTTTCGGGCTCTTGCGGCGCTTGTTGCAACGCGTCGCGTTTCGCAAGGGCGTCGAAAAACGCTTTTTTCGCCAAGCCGAATTTGTACTCGTCGTCCGAAGTTTGCGTCATTACAAGTAGCGCCGATTCGACGCCCATAAACGGAAGATTAACGTCCGCGCCGCCGAGGATCAACGCTTCGATAATTTGCGCGGACGCTTCTTGGAAATAAGGGTTAAAACCGTAAAGCGCCTCGCCGAGCGCCGTCAATGTAAGGCCCATTTTGCTACTGTCCGAAAGGAGATTCGGATTCGCGCCGCGTTTCAACAAAAGACGAACGACGTCGAGTTTGGAGCATTTTCCCGCGGCGTAGTGAAGGCACGTCAAACCGTAGTCGTCTTGCCAGTCGAGATCGCAACCTAAATCGATAACTTTGTCAAGAAACGCAAGGTCGAATTCGTTGTCGGTAAACCGAGTTTTTTCTTCGACGCTTTCAACGATAAGTTTAAGGAGGCGACGTTTTTTTCCGGCGTAAAACGTGTCCGGGCCGACGTTGTTGGCGGCCAACGCGGCGACCGCTTCGTCGACTTTGCCTTCGCGCGCCAACGCAAACGCGTTGTGAACGATTTCCAAAGCGAGTTGGCGAGAGATTTTCTTCAATAATTTAGGCGCGGCCATCGTTGGTTTCTCCTTGCGGGATAAACGGTTGCGTCGGCGGCGTTCGGTTTGCCGTCGATGGATTGTCGTAATGCGTCGACAAAACGTCGACAAAACGTCGACAAAACGACGGGAAAAGGAAAGAGGGGAACGCGGCGGCGCTTGACGGGAACGCCGTAAGCGCCGCCGTTAGATTGGTTGCGTTAAAGCGCGTCAGTCGACGAGTTCGATTTCGACGCCTTCCGGCGCTTCGACTTGCGTCTTCAGCGAGCCGTCCGCTTGTTTGTCGCAACGCACCTTGATCGGGCCGAACGGCGTCGGAACCGCGCCTTCGACCCAATCGAGGTCGCCCAAGAACGGTTCGACGCGAGCTTTCTTAAAGCCAGGTTCGACCGGAGTTACGCCCAAAACGTGCGCGCTCAACCAAGCCGCCGGGCCCGACGCCCAACCGTGGCAGAGCGAATGACGGTACCCGACGTAACAGTGGTCGCCGTAGTCGCCGTGCAGGCTCTTGAGCCCTTCCGGCGTCGGTTCGTCGATGCGGCCCGAGTCTTTCAGCCATTCGAGATTGAAATCTTCCCAGAACGTCGTCGCGCCGACGTCGAGCATCGCGCCCCAATATTCGCGAACGACGTCGAGCGCCGTTTGGTCCGCGCCCCCTTCCGAAAGCGCTTCGAGCATAAAGTAACCGTAGAACGTCGAGAAGTTTTCGCCGCCGTTTTTCGCGACCGTCGCGACGTTCGACTCGCCGTCGCGCTCGATTCCGGCCAAGAGAAGAAGCGCGGCCGCCTGCTTGTTGCCGACGTTCGAAGGCTTGTAAGAACGGACTTTAGCGGCGTATTCGAGCGCGGTCTTTTCCGTTTCCTTGTCGTCGACGATACGCGCCATCTCGGCGACGCGGTCGAACCCGAGCGCGAAAAGGGCGTGCGTCCCGGCGTCGAGCGCGGGGCGGTTGCGGGCGGTCGGCCAGTCGAGGAACGGATTCTCGAACCCGGCGAAACCGTTGTCCGCGACGCAAGGCGTAAGTTGTTTCATCAGGCCCTTAACGTAGTCCCAGTTTTCCGCGACGAGGGCTGGGTCGCCGGTGTGGCGGTAGAGGTCGCCGACGGTGATGATCCACCAGAGCGAGTAGTTCGGCATCCCGTTCATCCATTTCGGGAGCGGCCAAGTTTCGCGAGCGTAGACGCCGAGCGTGTCGCGCAAGACTTTAGAGTCGCCGAAAACGCGGAGCGTCGTCATCGTTTGCGGGGCGAAGTCGCCGTACCAAACGAGGCGGTCGCGTTTTGCGCCTTCGAAGACAAACTGTTGCATCGTCAAGAGTTGCGTGCGCGCCGCGGCGTCCCAAACCTTGTTGAGGCGTTCGTCGGAGGACTTGAAGGCGCCGATTCGCGGCAGGTCGCGATAAATGAAGATCGCGCGGGCCGAGTCGAAGATCAGCTTCGCGTCGTCGTCGACGAGATCGAGGCGGACGAAACGGAACGCCGACTCGCCGACTTCGACCGCGCCAAGCCAAGGAACGGCAACGATTTGGTCGCGCGTCGAGTGTTCGTTGACGGCGCCCTTTTCGCCCATCTCCGCCGACGCTTCGTCCGCCGATTCGCCGAAACGAACGCGAACGCGGACGGTTTTGCCGACGCTGTTTTTGCTCGGCTTCAGGTCGCGCGCTTCGATGCGGAAGGAACCGTGGATTTCGGCGCCGAAGTCGAGGAGAATCGAGCCGCCCTTCGTGAGGACGCAGCCTTGCGTTTCGTCCCCCATAATCGAGGTCGACGTTTGCCCAAGTACCGGCTTCAAAAGGAGTTCCGCGTTTTTAACGCCGGTTTCGGACGTCCAAACGACGCGCTTCGGGAGGAGATACTGACGGACGCGCTGGTCGTGAACGGCGCCGGGCGCCAAGTCGGCGGCGAAGCCTTCCGGGAGCGGAACCGCTTTGGCCGGGTCGACCGATTGCGCGAAGGCGGACGGAACGCAAGCGCTCGACGCGACGAGAATCGCGGCAAGGCGTCGTAAAATGCGGGAACGTTTCATAACGATAATTCCTTTGTCGTTGAAAATAAAAGGGTTAACTCAATGAAGGTGAACGGACGCGGCGCGTGCGCCGACGAACGACGGTTCGCGGAACGAGACCGAGGAACCGTCGCGTCGAGGCGGGCGCCGCCAACGCTCCCATTATACCAGAAACGGCGCGGGATTTCGAGCGTTTTTTCAAGATTTTTGCCGATTCCGCCGCCGAAAAGAAAGCGCGGAGAAAAGAAACCGTCGACCGCTCGCCGCGAACGAAAAACGGTCGACGGTAAAATAGGCGAATAAAGAGGTTAGCGTTCTTCGCGTTGCGCTTTTTCCTCGGCGATTCGCGCTTCCAACTCGGGGCGCAACGGTCGCGCGGAGTCGGCGAACGCGACGGCGAGACAACCTGCTTTCCAGTTCCAAGTCGTCGCCAGTTGTTCCCGCGTCAAAAAGAGGTCGCAATCGACCAAAACCGCGTCGGTAAAGTCGGCGTCGTTTAACGACCGTAAATCTCCGGCATAGCGAGTTTGTTACACGCCTTGTGAGACGTTTCCGTAATGTAACGACGAACAGCCTCCGCTTCTTTGAGCGACGTCTTGTCGTCGAATGTAAGGTCGAAAATTACGCTTCGGCAAGTGAAAACAAGCCGCGACTTTGGAGCGTCGCCGCCGGTCGCGATAAAATACTCTTCGCCGCGCCAATACGGTTCGCCGCCGCGTCGCCAACGCTTTTCGCCGTCTTCCGCCAATATGTCTAAGATTCGATCGCGGCAAGACTTATCGTTCGGAAGATACTCTACTTGGAGCGTCGCCGTTCGCGAATCGTTCCCGGTCAATTCGACGATGAAACGCTCTTGCGGCGGGCGCGAACCCTGAATAACGATCGCGTTGTCGGGCGACAAAGGATAGGTAACGAACGAACCGACGTTCGGGTCGACTTGATATCGGCGTTTGAGCGCCGCGACGCGAAAATACGGAATCGCGTCGAAAATAAGATTTGACGGAACGTAACGTCGACGCTCTTCGTACGACGTAGAATATTCGTCGGGGGCGAGATCGAACGCGGCGGCGGTTTCGGCGCGCTTGGCCTTCGCGACGTCTTGCGGTTTATCGGGTTGCGTTTCGGCAAGCGCGGCGTCGACTTCGGCTTGCAACGCGTCGTCGAGCGACAAGAAGTCGAGCCGACCGGCCCGCCAGTTCCAAGTCGATTTAAGTTGTTCGAGCGTCAGGCCTTGAACGTCATGGAAGGCGCAGGCGGTCAAAACGGCGTCGGTGAAATTCGCGTCCGTAAAATCGATCTTTTCAAAACGACAATTTGTCAACAAGGCGCCGGAAAAGTCGTATTTCTTGAAATCGGCGGATTGTAACGTAAGACCTTCGTAGCGTTTTTCGCGAAAATTAACCGTTTGCGCTAATTGGCGTCCCGAGAGTCCGAGCGCCCAAATTTTCGTAAGACGCGCGTCCGTGAGATCTACGTCGCCGAGGTCGCCTAACAAATTGGTTCGCGTCAAAACGAACCCAAATAAATCTTTCGGCGTTTTATGAAGGACGACGCCTTCGAACTCCCTGTATTTCTTGACGTTAGAAGTTGAATTAATGTCAAACGACGCAATATCGCGCGCAATGACGTCGGCGAGGTAAACGTCCTTCAAAACGCAATTTTTGAACGTCGAGTAGTTGATTTCCGGGAGCCCCTTTAACGTCGCGCCGGTAAAGTCGCAATCGACAAACGCCGGCGAGTCGTCGACTTCCGATATGTCGACGTTCTGTAATTTAGCGCCGGAGAAATTGCATTCTCGGAACGAGCCGGAGTCGGTAATCGCGACGTTGGTTAGGTTTGCGTTCGAGAAGTTGCAACGGAAAAACTGCGTGAAACGCAGATCGGCGCCGGTTAGATCGGAACCGGAAAAGTCGACGTCGCGGAGAAAAGCGTCGACAATGCGGACGCCCGCGAGGTCGCGCCGCGATAAATCAAGCCCATGTTCGAGTTGCGTAACGCCGCGTTCGCGTTCGTCGGACTCGGAAAGGTTCTCGACGATAATATGCGTCGATCTCGGGGGAAACGCGTAAACGATTGAAGTAGCGACGCTTGTGAAAACGGCGGTTCCGAGGAAAAACGTCGCGGCAAGGGCGGGGAAAAAGCGGAGTTGCATCGGCGGGCTCCTTGCGGTAAAGAGAGAGAAACGGCGGCGTCGCGAAACGTCGCGGTTGTTATAACGTTTAGTTTATCGGAGCGGCGACTTGGCGTCAAGCATTTTTGGGATTTTTTTGGGATTTTTTTGGGATTTTTTTGGGATTTTTTTGGGATTTTTTTGGGATTTTTTTGACGCGGCGGGAAAATAGCGGGAAGAAGGGCGGCGCAAAGAAAAAAAACGCCGAGCGGGAAAGCTCGGCGTTTTAAGGAGTTAAAGCAGGCGAAACGACGAAAGCGCGTCAGTCGGCCAAGGCGTACTTGTTCGCGATCGCGACGCCGCTGACGAGCGCGCCAATCACGCCGACCATACCTTGGTCCGCGCCGCAAACGAAGAGGTTTTTAAAGGGCGTCAGACCGTCGTATTTCTTGTCCGCGGCGCCGTAAATCGCGCCCCGTTCGCGCCCCGTGTAACGTTGAATCGTCAACGGCGTGAACATATCGACGTCGACAACGTGTCGTCGGAAGTCCGGAATGAAACGCGCCGCCGACTCGAGGGTGCGCTCGTACCAAAGGAGCTTTTGACGGCGATACTCTTCCGGAGAGAGTTTGCGCCACAAGTCGTAGTTCGCCAGCGCGGTGATGCGAATCATGTTCTCTTCGAGCGGCTCCGTGTACGCGAAGTTGTTCGGCGAACAAATAACGCCGCTGCGCAAGTCGACCAATTCGTTCGGGTTGCGGTAGTCGAAACGCTCCGAATCGTTGAAGAAAACGATCGTTTTGTCGTGCCCGAACTTTTGCGGCGGCGCGTCCAGAACGCTGATCGTTTCGACAAAACCGAGCTTGCCCGCCGGGAGCTGCGCCGCCGCGTCCGGGAGACCGCAGAGCTTCATCGTTTCCGGCCAACCCGCCGACGAGAGGTAGCGTTTCGCGCGGATTTCTTCGCCGTTGTCCAAAATGATACGGTCGACCGAGTCGCCGTCCGAAACAATCTTCTCGACGCCGCAACGCAAACGCAGTTCGCCGCCCAAGTTGCGGAACTTCTTCAGCAACTTCAAGAGGATGTGGCGGACGCCGTCGAACGGGCGCGCGAAACCTTCCAAGAAAATCGAACGGAACATGACGCAAAATTGGCCGAACTCCATGTCTTGCTCGCGAGCGCCGCCGTAATAAAGGAGCGGGCAGAAGATCATGTCGACCAACGCCGGATCGGAAATGTGCGACGAGACGTACTCGCGCGCCGAACCGCCCGCCGTCCCGAGACCGAGCTGGTCGTAACCGACTAAACCGTCGACCATACGGCGGAAACCGTCGATCTGCGACGGGAACTTCTCCGCGATCTCCGCTTCCAAAACGCCGAAGTCGTTCGTGAAGTTCAGCGAAACGCCCGGGAACGCGATCGACGAACCGTTTTGCTGCGTTAAACCAAATTCGTCCCAAGACATGCGCAAGTGGCGAACGATGCGCGCCAACGGACCGGCCTTCGTCCCCTTTGGAGCGTAGTTCGTCAACGCGTGCAGACCGACGTCGAAGTTGCGACCGTTGCGGCGGTAAAAGGAGTTCAAACCGCCGATCACGTTGTGTTTTTCCAGAATGCAGACGTTGCGGTCGAATTGCGCCATTCGAATTCCCGCCGCCAGCCCGGACATACCGGCGCCGACGACGACCGCGTCGTAAATTTTATCCGACATATTGCCTCAAATGAAGTGAACGCGTCGAGAAATAGTTTTAAGAGCGAAAACGCGAAGGCCGGAACGGAAAAACGGAAAACCAACGCCCGGCGGAAAACCTTATTATACCCGATTTAGCGAGAGCGGCAAGCGGGGGGCCGTAAAAAAGCTCCGCCGCGAAAACGACGGAGCTTCGGAAAATTAGGAACGCGAAGGCGTTATTTCAGTTTCAGCATGTTCGCGATCATGTCGAGCGTCGGGCCCGAAATGTCGAACGTCGCTTCTTCATAGCTCCAAATCGTGCGGCAGAGCTCGTAAGCGCCGATCGTCGCGAGGAGAAGGAAGAGGAAGCACGGAACGAGGAAGAGGAAATCCTTGCCCGTATATTCCGTTTGCGGAGCGCGAGCGGCAACCGGCGCGGCGTCGGAGGACGCGTCGCCGAAGGAATCGGAGGCGCCGAAACCGCCGTCGTTGGAACCGGAGTCAAAACCGCCGAAACCGCCGTCCGTCGTTTCAACGGCGCCGGCGAACGGATTGACGTCGTCGCCGCCGAAATCGCCGAACGGGTTGGCGTCGGTCGGCGCGGCGGCGCTAGCGAACGGATCGGCGTCGTCGGCCGGGGCGGCGAACGGGTCGAAGCTCGAATCTTCGGAGTCGTCCTTCGTAAAGAACGGGTCGGCGTCGTCCGCGACATCGATGATTTGCGAC
>JAFYQR010000087.1 GCA_017559825.1 Thermoguttaceae bacterium
GTCGGAGCGCGGCGCGTCGTATCGACGGCGGCGCCGCGGTTCGGCGAGTATTGCCAGAACGAACGGCCGTCGAGCTCAAGACGAACGAAGTCCGGGTCGGAATCGAACATGCGACCGAGCGCGTCGCGGGCCGCTTCCTCTTTGCCTTCGAGAATGTTGAGCGAAACGACGAACTTTTCGCCGTCTTCGACGCGTTTTGGATCGAGCGCGTTCGTCGACGAGAAGCGGCGCCCGAAATTCGCGAAGAGGTCGGAACCCAAGTCGACTTGCGGGCCGTTGCGGTCTTTTTCGAGCGACGTCAGAACGTCGTTCCACGCGCCTTCGGTTTCCAAGAATTCGTCAAAGAGCGGGCCGAAGTTGTTGAACGCCGTCAGCGCGTTGAGATTCGCCGTCGTGTAACGATTCGCGTTCGGGCCGACCCAAGACGGCGGCGAGAGCGATTCGACGTTGCTGAACGCCAACATTTTCAGCGCGAGCGTCGGCGGTTCCGGAATGTAAACTTTGACGCGATAAATCGCTTCGAAGTTTTCCGACGAAATATCGAGCGTGCCGCCGACGCCTTTGATTCCGTCGAAGCCTTGTTTCGCCAAAATAACGAACGGCGAGCGAGCGTTCAGCTCCGACGCCGGGGTCATCGAGCGAATCGCTTCGCCCGCTTCCAAGGGGCGCCCGAAGAAGCGGATTTGCGGCGCGGTTTTAGCGTCCGCCGCGTCGCGAACGCAACGGCTCATGACCGCTTGAAATTCCGGACGGGTCGCGAGCGAGGTTTTCTCGGCGCCGGCGAGTTGGCGCAACAAAAGCTCGGCGAGGTATTTTTGGTCGGTCGCCAGCAGGAGTTGCGGAATCGCGACGTAATACGCCGTGCGCGCGGTCGGGTGCGTTTCGTCCGGCGGGAAGGTGATCGCGGTCGCTTCGATCGACTTCGTTCCGACGGCGAGGCGTTCTTTCGTCGCTTCGCCGAGTTTCGCCGCGGTCGTTTGGCGGATCAGACGGGAAAGAAATTCGTTGACGCGCTCCGAGTTGCCGGAAACGTTCATCATCGCCGCGACGCCCGGTTTTTTGCCCGGAAGCGCGATCAGCCCGACGCCGATTTCGCCGGTCGGAAGCGCCGCCAAGTCGTCGAGCGTTAAGCCGAGGCGATTTGGCCAAGCGTCTTCAATTTGCTTGCGCAACGAGTCGCGAAACGCTTCGAAGCGCGGATCGGCGAGCGTTTCGCCGAGTTGCGTTTTGTTCCAATGCTCGCGGAGTTTCGCGACGTCGGAAACGGAAACGTAAATTTGCGTCGTGTCGGGGAAATAACGTTCCGTTTTAATTTGCGCGAAAAGAGGCGCGCCGGCGAGAAAAAGCGTCGCTCCTGCGAAAAAGAGTGGAAAAAAATAGAAAAAATTTCGCATTTTCCGTTGGCGCATACTTGAAATCTCCTTACTTTTGAAAACAATAGGGGAAACGCTCTCCGCGCCGACGGCCTCTAGGTCGAGCGTTTCGGCGCTTTCGCCGCGTCGGTCGTTCGAGCGACGAGCGAACGATTCCGCGAACCGCGAGCCGATCGAGGCAGAAATTTCGGCGAACTCGACCGACGACGCGAAACGGAACGCGGCGGCGTTTGCGGCGCAAGGTTCGCGCCGAGCGTCTCGACGACGGGAAAGCTCGCGACGCGAGCTCCCGTTCGACGCTTTATTATAACTATACTCGTTTTTCCCGTTTGCTTCCAGTCGTTTTGACCGTTTAAAAGTCAAGTTTTTTCAAAAACATTCCGCTTTTGCGGCAAAAACGTCTTGTTTTATTTATTTTATACAATTTAACGTCGATTTTTCGGCTCGGACGCCATGTTTCAACGCAAATATCAATCGGAAACGCTTGTTCAGGACTCGGTTCACGGCTACATCGCTTTCGCGTCGCCTCGCGGCGACCGAGTCCCGGGGGAAACGAGTTGCGAACGCGACTTGATCGACTCTCCGTGGACGCAGCGGTTGCGCCAAATTCACCAGCTTCAAACGGCGTGGCTCGTTTACCCGACCGCCGAGCACTCGCGGTTCCAGCACGTTTTGGGGACGACGCGCATGGCCGGCCGCGTTTGGGAGGCGCTGCGCGAAAGTTTTTACCGCGTCTTCGACGAAAATCCGGAGTTGGCCGAGGGAAATCGGCCCGTTCCGTCGCCCCGTTGCGTCGAGTCGCTTCTTCGGGTCGCCGCGCTTTTGCACGACGTCGGGCACGGGCCGTTCGGGCACTTCTTTGACGAACGATTTTTGAGCCGATTTCAAACGCCGAGCGGCGAATGCTTGACGCACGAAACGCTTGGCGCCGCGATCGTCGAATCGGAGCTCGGCGAGATTATTTCCGGGATTCGACGAACGCCGGGCGGCCTTTTCGAGCCGGGCGAGCGGTTGGAGCCGAGCGACGTCGCGTTCCTGATCGTGCGGCCGAAAAACGACGCGGAGACGGAGCGCAAACCGTTTTGGCTCCGGATGTTGCGCTCGTTGTTTTCCGGACTTTACACCGTCGACAACATGGACTTCGTTCTGCGCGACGCGAGCGCGTCCGGGTTTGGCGGGCGCCCGTTCGACTTGGATCGGTTGTTGCATTACTCCTTCTTTTCGAAGCGCGGGCTGACGATTCACCGCAAGGGCGCCCCGGCGTTGGAACGGTTTTTGGACGCGCGAGCCGATCTTTTCCGTTCCGTCTATTTTCACCGAACGGTGCGGGCGATCGACGTCGCGTTGGCCGACCTTTTCCGCGAGAGCGCCGACTTGCTCTTTCCGTACGGAAATCCGCTCGACGCGCTCGACGAGTATTTGCGCTTCACCGAGTGGGCGCTCGCCGCCGACGTCGCGGCGTGGGATAAGTCGAGCGATCCCCGCAAGCGCGAGCTGGCGCCTCGGTGGCGAGCGTTTTTGGAACGAAAAATCGATTGGCGCGTCGTCGCGGAAAAAACGATCGTTTTTCGCGTCGGCGAGCGCGAAGAAGCGTCGATTTTCGCGTCGCCGGAGCTCTTCGAAGCGGCGTTTCGAGCGAAGGCGCCCGCCGAAGTTCGCGATTTGCCGTTGCGATTCGACGTCGCGCGGCACGTTCGGCTCCCCGCCGGGTTCGCGTCGCGGAATTTCCTGTACAATCCGGAGGCGGACGCGGTCGTCGGGCTCGACCAAGAGGATTCGTACCGTCAAGCGGAGAAGAGTTTCCGAATTTGTCGAATTTACGGCCGCTCCGACGAGGGACGCGACGCGATTCTCGAAACGTTCAAGCGGTTGACCGGCGACGGTTCCGGCGACGATTTGACGAATATGTAGCGAACGTTGAATTTTGAGACGTTCTTGAAAAGAGGATGAAAACGTTCCGAGCGCGGATTTTTAGGCGGTTTTCGGAGCGAAGGGGTCGAATTTTTAAGCGCTTTTGAAAAGTTGGATTTTTGTTTGAAAACGGTTCGAGGGAAGAGCGGCGACGTTTGCGCGTCGCGGCGGTTGCGTTGGACGACGGCGCTTGTCGGCGTCGTCGCCTTGGCGGCGACGCTGGTTGCGGCGGAGCGAACGCCGTTGACTTGGGACGAAGGGGACGCGTTTGTCCGAGCGGAGCGAGTTTCCGCGTGGTTTCAAGCGGTCGCCGCGGGGCCGAGCGCGATAAAAGAGACGTTTAAGAGCGACGCGGCAAACGGCGCAAACGACGCGGTTTCGGCGAACGGGGAGGCTTGCGCGGAAGAAAACGACGCGACGCGAGCGTTAAATCTTGCGCAAACCGCGACGTTTAACGAGAAGCGCGACGAGCGACGACGCGGGGGCGACGTCGAGCGAGCGGCGCTTTCGTATTTCGCGCTCCGCGACGGGCGGCGTTCGCTCTTTTCGGAGACGGCGTTGGCGATCGGTTGGCCGCACGCGATCTACCGAGAGGGGCATCCGGCGGGGTACTCGCTCGTAATTGCGGCGGGGCGAGCGTTTTCTTTGCGGTTTTTGCCGTTTTTATCGGAAAAAGCGGCGTTTCGATTCGGCCCGATCTTCCTCTTCGCGGCGGCGTTGGCGGCGGTCTTCTACCGCGTCGGTCGATATTGGGGACCGTTGGCGGCGAGTTTAGCGGTCGTAGGGATCGCGACGATTCCGCGAGTTTTCGGACACGCGCAGTTGGGCGGCGGCGACTCGCTTTTGATTTCGAGTTGGCTTCTCGCTTGGGCGCTTTTTGACGCGGCGTTGGCGACGAAGCGAGGCGCGATTTGCTGGGGCTTGGCGGTCGGTTTGTCGTTTTGCGCAAAGTTTAGCGGTTTTGCGATCGTTCTTCCGTTCGCTGCGGCGTTTTGCGTCGCGTTTTTCAGCGAGCGGCGACGAACGAGCGAAACGGCGCAACGCGAGCGAGGCGACGCTTGGGCGACGCTCGGGCGATTCGCGTTGGGGCTCGGCGTCGCGACGGCGGCCTTTTTTGCGGCGAACCCTCCGCTTTGGGCGCGGCCGATCGAAGGCGTTTCAACGTTCGTTTCGTTGAACTTGCGCCGCGAGGGGTTCGACCTGCCGATTTACTTTCTCGGGAAGATTTACTCGCCGTCGCGTCCGCTTCCTTGGTGGAACGGCGTTTTTTGGCCGGCGACGACGATTCCGACGGCGCTTCTCGCGTTCGCGGCGCTCGGCGCGACGACGGCGCTTCCGAAACGCGGAGGGCGTCGATTTTTCCCCTTTATTAATAAGGGCGCTTTTCGACGCGGCGCGGGGACGGCGGGCGGCGGCTTCGACGATTGGGAA
>JAFYQR010000012.1 GCA_017559825.1 Thermoguttaceae bacterium
GTCGAGAACCGTTTCGATTTCGGCGGCGTCGAGCGCGGACCCGTTCGGTTTGGCGTATTCGAAGACGGCGACGAGAACGCGGCGGCCTCCGGCGATTCCGGAACAAACGTTCGCGACTTGTTGCAGCGTGGTTTTCATCGGTTTCCTTTCTTTGCGTCGAGGAAAACGCGGAGGAGACGGAAAAATCGGCGAACGCTCCGCTCGTTCGGCGACGCGCTCATCTTAACGCCGTCGAGTAAGCGAAGCGACTCCGACCGCTCCAAACGGCGCTTTTTACCGAGTTTTCCCGCTTTTTTTCTTTCCCGCTTTTCGCCGAATCTTTTTATTTTCGCCTTTTTCTCTTTTTGTCGAGTCGCTCCGCTTTTTTTCTTTTCCGCTTTTCGTTTCTTTTACTTGTTTTGCCGAGCGACGCGATCAAATCTCGTTTTCCGGCTCTTCGAACTCGAAATATTCGCCGGCGTAAATCGCGTTCGCGCCAAGCTCTTCCTCGATCCGTAGCAGTTGGTTGTACTTCGCGACCCGTTCGCCGCGAACGACCGAGCCGATCTTAATTTGCCCGCAGTTCGTCGCGACCGCCAAGTCGGCGACGAACGGGTCTTCCGTTTCGCCGCTTCGATGGCTGACGACCGCCGCGTACCCGTTGCGCCGCGCCGTTTCGACCGCGTCGAGCGTTTCCGAAACGGTGCCGATTTGGTTCGGCTTCACGAGAACCGCGTTCGCGACGTTTTCGTCGAAGCCGCGTTGGAGCCGCCGAACGTTCGTCGTGAAAAGGTCGTCGCCGACGAGCTGAACCTTGTCGCCGAGCCGCTCCGTCAGCCGCCGCCAACCGCTCCAGTCGTTCTCGGCGCATCCGTCTTCGATCGACGCGATCGGATACTTGCTCGTCCAAGCGGCCAAGACCTCGACGAACTCGCTCGCCGCGAGCCTTTGATTTTCAAAACGGTAACGATTTTCGACGTAAAACTCCGTCGAGGCGACGTCGAGCGCGAGAAAAACGTCTCGCCCCGGAGCGTACCCGGCGTCGTCGATCGCCTCGACGAGAAGCGCGAGCCCTTCTTCGTTCGAACGCAAACTCGGCGCGAACCCGCCTTCGTCGCCGACGCTCGTCGATTTGCCGCGTTTGCGCAATATTTGTTTCAGCGATTGAAAAACGTCGACGCAAGCTCGCAGCGCGTCGGAGAACGTTTCGAACCCGAACGGCGCGATCATGAACTCCTGCACGTCGAGGTTGTTGTTCGCGTGCGCGCCGCCGTTGATGAGGTTCGCCGTCGGAACCGGAAGCGTCCGCGCTCCGGCGCCGCCTAAATAGCGGTAAAGCGGGAGATTGCAAGCGGCGGCGCCGGCTTTGGCGCAAGCGAGCGAAACGGCGAGAATCGCGTTCGCGCCGAGCTTTTTCTTGTTCCGCGTTCCGTCGAGCTCGATCGCGATTCGGTCGATTTCGAGTTGGTCGCGGACGTCGAAACCGCGAAGCGCGTCGGCGAGCGGGCCATCGACGTTCGCGACCGCGTTCAGGACGCCTCGCCCGCCGTATTCTTCGCTTTCGTCGTCGCGCAGCTCGAACGCTTCGCCGGAGCCGACGCTCGCTCCGCTTGGGACGGCGGCGCGTCCGACGATTCCGTTTTCCAACGCGACTTCGACCTCCAAGGTCGGCGTTCCGCGACTGTCGAGAATTTGACGTCCGACGACGTCGACGATGCGGCGCGAGTTCATGCGGCGGCTCCTTGCGACGATTTTAACGAAAAAAGCGAGAACAACGGACGGCCGCCCAACGCGGCGGCCCGCTCCGTCGAGGTTAAGATAGAATCGCCGACGGCGAGAAGAAGAGAAACGGTAAAATACGCCGTTCGCGCCGATTTTAACGCCAATCGCAAGAAAAAACGACGCGCCGTCCGGAACGTCGACGAGGAGCGTTCGCGGCGGCGCTAAAGATCAACGGCAAAATCGGCGAAAACGCGGGTCAGTCCTGCTTGCCGCTTCGACGCTGCGCCCACGCTTGCGCTCCGTTGATCAGGAGCAGAAGCGCGAACGATACGAGGAGCATCGCCAAGGCGACCGTCGACGCCGCGACGACGCCGTTTTCCTCGTTCAGCTTGCGCATGATCACGCCCGACACGAGCTCCGTCTTGCCCTCGATCATGCGGCCGATGAAAAGCACCGAGCCGTACTCGCCGAGCGCCCGAGCGAACGCCATCGTGAAGCCCGCGATCAGCGCCGGAAGTATCGCCGGGAAAATCACGCGCCAAAACGTTTGCCAGCGCGTCGCGCCCAAACTCGCCGAGACCTCTTCGAGCTCTCGCTCGACTTCTTTGAGCGCCGGTTGGAGCGTTCGAATCACAAACGGCGTCCCGATGAAAATCAGCGCGATCGTAACGCCGATTTCCGTGCCGAAAACCTTAAACGGAAGGTAAGGCCCGATCCAACCGACCTTAGCGTCCGAGTAAATCTGCGCCAACGCCAAACCGGAAACCGCCGTCGGAAGCGCGAACGGAACGTCGACCATCGCGTCGAGAATCCGCCGTCCCCAAAATTGGTAGCGCGCGAGCGTCCAGGCGACGATCAAGCCGAAAAACGCGTTGATAACCGCCGCGATAAAGGAATCTCGGAACGTAACGACGAACGCTCGCTTGACCAGCTCGCTCGTGAGCGTCTTGTAAAACTCCGCGAACGAAACGTCCGACGTTACGATGAAGAGCCCCGAGAGCGGAATCAAGACGATCAGACTCAAATACGCGACGGTGAACCCCATCGTGATGTTGAAGCCCGGCAGCGCGCTTCGTTGAACGAGTCGCATCGTTTTCCCCTATTTGCCTAATTGGTCTAAAACGTCTATTTGTTTTCTCGATAGTTTTCTTCGAGGATTTTGTCGAAAACGCCGTCCGCGTTGAAGTGCTCGCGTTGAGCGGCGACCCAGCCGCCGAAAACGTCGTCGACCGTGAAGAGGCGGATTTCCGGGAACTTGTCCTTATATTTCTCGGCGATCTCCGGAGAACATGGACGGTAGTGGTTCCGCGCGATCATGTCCTGCGCTTCCGGCTCGTATAGGAAGTTCAGGTACGCCTCGGCCAAGTCGCGGGTTCCGCGTCGGTCGACGATTTTATCAACGACGGCGACCGGCGGCTCCGCTTTGACGCTGATCGACGGAACGACGATTTCGAGCTCGTCGTTCGAGAAAATTTTCGCCAAAATCGCTTCGTTTTCCCACGCGATAAAGACGTCGCCGACTTGGTTTTTGACGAAATCGTCGGTCGAGGCGCGCGCTCCGGCCTGCATGCCGCGAACGTTCGCGAAGACTTTTTTCACGAAGCTTCGCGCTTCCGCTTGCGCCGCTTCGACTCGCTCCGCTTTCTCCGGGGCTTTGAGCGCGTCGAGCCCGCCGTCCGGCGCGAGCGCTTTGTCGAGAGCGTATCCCCAAAGCGCGAGGTAGTTCCAGCGAGCGCCGCCGGACGTTTTGGGGTTCGGCGTAACGATTTCGACGTCGGCGCGAGTCAAGTCGGCCCAATCGCGGATCTTTTTCGGGTTCCCCTTGCGGACGACGAGAACGATCGTCGACGTATACGGGCAACTGTTGTTCGGCAGTCGTTTTTGCCAATAATTCGGGCTTTCCGGGTCGTTCGCGCCCTCGGCGAAGAGCCCCGCCGTCCCGACGTCGTCGACGTCGAACGCGAGCGCCAGCGTAACGACGTCGGCCTCTTGACCCATCTTGACCGCTCGAGCTTGCGAGCCGGATCCGCCGGCGCTCTTTTCGACTTCGATCGTTTCGCCGGTCGTCGCGAGCCAATGTTCGGCGAACGCTTCGTCGAACTCTTCGTAAAGTTCGCGCGTCGGGTCGTAGGAGACGTTCAATATTTTGCGATGGCTCTCGCCGTCCGAGCAACCGACGAAACCGGCGCAAACGGCGAGGGCGAGCGTCGCGAAAACGAGAAGCGGCTTGTTCAAGCGGGCGTCCTTTAATTGAAATTTGTTTCGGTTTTTGATAAACGAAATTCTCGCGATGAAAATCCGTCGATCCGTTGTTACCTTATCGACCGTCGACGCGTTTAAATTGCGAAAAAAAAGCCGCGAACGCATCTTTTGCCAATTTTTCGGGATATTCCGGCGACGCGACGACGAGAGGCGCGTTCCGACGGCGGGGAGACGGTAAAAGAGGCGCGTTTTCGCGATTATAGCGATCTCGGCGCGACGAAAAGAGCGTTTTTTGCGTTTTTTTGAGCGAAAAGGGCGAGCCGCCGCCGCGTCGCGAGGTATAATGACGTTGCGTCGGTTCGAACAAACGCAAAAATCGAACGACGAGCGTCGCCGTGTCGCGATAAGACAAACTGGGGAAATAGCGAGAAAATCGAGATTATATTGTCCTTTCTTTTGGTCGCAATGTTCTTTGTTTTAGCGTTCGCTCGGCGGCGCGAGGTTTGGCGGGCGGTTCTCGCGTCGACGCTCGTCGTCGCGGCGAGCGTTCCGGAGCTCGTCGTCGCTCAACGAACGGAAGACGGAGCGGTTTCGAAACGTTTCGACCCGTTGCGGCGCGACGCGCTCGGCGCGCAGACGCGCTATCCCGCCGTCGCGAAAATCGTCGGGCGGGACGCGACGCAAACGAAGGAGGACGGCTCGCAAACGATACCGCTGTACTACGGCACCGGAACGCTCGTCGCGGAGGTCGGCGAATGGGGTATCGTCGTTACGAACTGGCACGTCGTCAACGCGTCTCGCGATTCGATCGTCGTGAAGTTTCCGACCTTTTCGAGCCCGGCGAGAGCGATTTTGCGCGACGATTATTGGGATTTGGCGGCGTTGATCGTGCGCAAGCCGCCGCGCGTCGCGCCGATCCCGATTTCGATGGAGGCGCCGGAAATCGGCGACGCGCTTTGGGTCGCCGGATACGGTTGGAGCGCCGGGCTGACCGACTTTCAAATCCAAGCGGGCCGGCTCGTCAATTACGCCGAAATCGTCGCCGACGAAAACGCCGTCGCGCTCGCGGAAAACGGCGAAGAGGGGGAAAGCGCGGAAAACGGAGAGGCGAAGCGAAACGCCTCCGCCTCGGCGAAACCGTTTGAACCGTCGAAACGCGTTCTTTACGAAACGCTGGCGATCGACAAGGGCGTGCGGCAGGGCGATTCCGGCGGCCCGATTTTCAATCGATACGGCGAGTTGGCCGGCGTTCTTTGGGGCTCGAACGGTCGAGCGACGATGGGAACGTACGGGATTCGCGTTCAGTATTTCTTGACGCAGGCGATCAAGCGGCTGGCGATTTTAGAAGCGGAGCGGCGGCTCGACGAAGCGAAGGGCGACTTCTTAGATTGGCGGCTCGACGACGGCGTCGCGCGAGCGGAAGGTTCCGACGTTTCGGCGCGGGAGGCGTTTCCGGCGGCGGGCGCGTATCCGATTTCGACCGTTCCGATTTACGTCGCCGCGGACGGACGCGAGACGGCGGAAAATCTGATGCGTCTGGAGAAAGAAGTCGCCGTCGAGCGAACGCGAGCCGCGTTGACCGCCGCCGAAAACGCGACGACGACCGCGCTGCCGCCGTCGCCGCCGGTCTTTTCGGAGACGTTCGTTAAGCGGCAGCGGGATTGGAATCGCGTTCGTCCGGAGGTCGCGGAAACCGACGTTTGGGCGAGAACGAGCGAGTGGGCGTTGCGAACGGCGCTCGCGAGTCGCGCTTCGAAAACGTCGAACGTCGCGAGCGAAACGTCCGTCGTCGACGGTTTCGTCGCGGCGCCGCTCGCGGCGAGCGAAACGCAGAGCGAGCGCGAGGAGCGCGTCGCCGCGAAACCGGAGCTTCCGGTCGCTCGTTGGACGCCGGTCTCGAACGGCGAGGAAAAGTCGGCGAACGAGACGGACTCGAACGGCGGGGAAAAGTCGGCGGACGCGGCGGACTCGAACGGCGGGGAAAAGTTGGCGAACGCGGCGGACTCGAACGGCGAGGAAAAGTCGGCGGACGCGGCGGACTCGAACGGTGGGGAAAAGTCGGCGAACGCGGCGGACTCGGGCGTCGAGGAAAAGTTGGCGAACGGGGCGGAGCGGAAGAATCGCGTCAATTTTAACGGCGTTTATTTCAGCGATTTTCAAGTTTACCTGATTGTCTGCATGATCTTTTGCCTATTTTATAACGCCGCGCGTCTGATGACCGAGGCCGACGGCGGAAAAAAACGGCGAAAACGACGAGGCGAGCGAGCGATCGACCCCGAACGTCGCGCCGGATAGCGAGCCGCGTCGCGTCGAAACCGTCGGCGAAACGTCGAACGACTCGAAGGAGCGTTCGGCGTTTTTTTATCGCTTGTCGGCGGCGACGCGGTCGTTTTCGCCGATTTTCCGAAAAATTGCGGCGCGTTTCGACGCTTGGCCTCCGAAACGTCGTTTTTCTCTCTGGACGCCGCCGCCGTAAATTTTTATACTGCCGGAGCGTCGGACGCGGCGTCGAGCGATTCGAAGTAAAATAAAGCGATAAGGAAAAGCGAGCGAAATGGGCGAGTTGGCGAAAAAGTTTCGATGGCAAGACGCGGCGCTGCCGATTTTCGCGGCGGCGGCCGTTCTCGCGCTTCTGTTCGCGCTTCCGACGCCGTTGATGGACTTGCTGTTGTCGTTCAATTTGGCGATTTCCGCGGTGATTTTCATCACGATGTTTTTCGTTCGCAAACCGCTCGAGTTCAACGTTTTTCCGACGGTTTTGCTCGCGACGACGCTTTTCCGACTCGTGTTGAACGTTTCGACGACTCGGCTGATTCTGACGCAAGCGGACGCGGGCGCCGTCGTCGACGCGTTCGGACGTTTCGTCGCCGGGGACAGCGTCGTCGTCGGGGGCGTTATATTCCTTATTTTCGTTATTATCCAGTTCGTCGTTATTACTAAAGGGGCGACGCGGATCAGCGAGGTGTCGGCGCGTTTTGCGCTCGACGCGCTTCCGGGGCGGCAGATGGCGATCGACGCCGACGTCGCCGCCGGGAACATGACCGACGCCGAGGCGCGAGCCGCTCGCGAGGAGCTGGCGGAGCAGGCCGACTTTTTCGGA
>JAFYQR010000088.1 GCA_017559825.1 Thermoguttaceae bacterium
AAACAACGAAAATAAAAACGGCGCCGCGACGCTTTTAACGCCGCGGCGCCGTTCTTTCGCCGCTTCGAGCGACTTCGTTAAACGTTTATTCCCAACGCTTTACAAAACCGCGTTTCGTCCGGAACAATCATTGAATAGCGTCCGGAGGCGTTTGCTCCTCCTCGACGCCTTTCGGCTCGACGATTTGCAAATTCGGGCCGCATTGCAAAAACGTCAAATATCCGCGAGACTTAAAACCTTCCGGAAAAACGACTTTCAGCAATTTCTCCGCTCCATGGAAGGAGAAAGACGCGGTCGCTTCGACGCCGTCCGGCGCGACGTACTCCGTCGCTTCCTTACCGCACGGATAGACGCAAATAATTTTGCCGTCTTTACTTAGCAAAACGCCGTCGACGCTTCGATAAGTCGGGCTCCCTTCGGCGACTTCGATCGACTTCAAAGCGCCGCACGACGCGAACGCCGATTGCCCGACCGATTTAACGCTCGCCGGAAGGTTTATCGTTTGCAAAGCGCCGCAAGCCTGAAACGCCCGCTCGCCAACGACTTCGAGCCCTTCCGCCGCCGTCGCCGATTTCAAGTTTCCGCAAAAAACGAACGCCTCGGTTCCTATCTGTTTCAACGTTTTTGGCAAACGAATCGACTCGAGCGAACGGCGCGCGAAGGCCCAATTCGCGATCGTTTCGACGCCCTCCGGAACGACGACCTCGCCGGCCGCCTTCTTTTCCGAGCAGAAGTAAAGCGTTTCTCCGTCGGCGCTTAGCGTCATTCCGTCGACCGTTTGCAACGCGGGGTTACCCGACGCGACCTCGACTTCGGCGAGCCGAGTCAAGTTGATTCGGTTCCCCATTAAAACGCGGTCGGCGTTTTCGAGCGACGCCGGCAGTTTCAGCGTTTTCAACGAGCCGGCGCCCCTAGTCGCGTTAGGATTCACGTTGCGAACGCCTTCGCCGAATTCAAGCGTTTCCAAACCGGTCGCGTCGAACGCTTCGGCGTCGACGGTTCGCAACGTGTTCGGCGTTCGAATCTTCTTGATTTTCGCGCCGTTGAACGCGCCGGCGACGATTCGCTCGACGCCTTCCGGAACGGCGTATTCGTCGACGCGTTCCATCGAAGAATAGAAGTAAAACGTTTTACCGTCGGCGCTTAACACCGCTCCGTCGACCGTTTTGAAACGCTTGCACTCGGGATCGATTTTAATCTCGACGAGGTTCTTCGCCTCGACGAACGCGCCGGGTTCGATTCCGACCGGATTCGCCGGGAACGTTACGGTCAGTTGCGCGTACTCGTCGTATTTTTCCTTCCAACCTCGGGCAAGCGCGACTCTCGGCCCCGAAATCACGGCGCGAGGCTCGAACGATTTCAACGTCGCCGGAACCTCGAACGCCGTCAAGCTCGGCGCGACAAACGCTTCGGCGGCGATCGTCATGCCCGGTTTCGCCTCGAGATCGACCGGATAGAACTCGACCTTTTCCAACGCGTTGGAGCCGAAAGCGCGGCGCTCGATTCGCCGAATCCCGTCGGGGAGCTTGATCTCTCGCAGCGCTTGGCAATTGTAAAACGCGTCCTCGCCGATCGTTTCGAGCCTATTGACGACCGGGAAGAAACGAACCGCCGCGAGCTTTTCGCAGTCCGCAAACGCTTTCGCCTCGATCGTTTTTAGCGTCCAAGGAAACTTGACCGTCTCGAGGAAAGCGTTGCGCGCGACGGCGCTCCGTTCGATTGTTTCGACGCCGTCCGGAACTTGCCACTCCGCGTCTTTTTTCCCGCTCGGATAAATGCAAAGTCGCTTGCCGTCTTTACTTAGCAAAACGCCGTCGACGCTTTGGAACGCGTTGTTCGCCGGGTCGACTTCCAACGCGGCCAAAGTCGAGCAACCGGAGAACGCGCCGGCGGCGACGACTTCGAGCGACGCCGGAAGAGGCGACAGCGTTTCGAGCTCGAGGCACTGCGCGAACGCGTCGGCGCCGATCTCGCGCAACGTCGGCGGAAGTTCGACCGACGCCAAATATCGGCTCCCGGCAAACGCTAGAGGCGCGATCTTCGTTACGATTTTATCGCCGATCTTCGCCGGAATCTTCACGCGGCGTTCCTTTCGAGAACGCAAGCTCGCGATCGTCGCTTCGTCGCCTCGACGGAGAACGCGAAAACCTTCGCCGCCTCCTCTAAAGTCGCGGAATCTTCCGGTTTTACGTCGATTTTAGCGGACGGTTTCGCCTCCGTTTCGGGCTCGGCGTCCTCTTCGACGCGAACCGTCGCGTTCGCCGAACAATCGCGGAACGAGGCGGCGCTCCACTTCGTGGCGCTCGATTTCAACACGACTTCGGCGAGTTTCGGGCAGTCGGTAAACGCTTCGTTCTTAATTTGCGCGACGTTTTTCGGAATCGTAATCGTCGTCAACTCTTGGCAATACCAAATCGATTGAGGGCCGAGCGTTTGAAGGCTTTCCGGCAGCGCGATTTCCGTCGCGTTCTTTGCGCTTGTCGTCAGTTGAACCAAAGAAACGACGCCTTCGGGAATCTTCCACACTTTTCGACCGCGGTTGGCGAACACGCCGTAAAGCGTTTTGCCGTCGGCGCTTAGCAACATACCGTCTTCGGAGCGGAACGTTTCGTTTTCCGGCGCGACTTCGAACGTCTTCATCGCGTCGCACCACCCGAACAGATTGCTCGGCTCGAACCGTCCCGGCGACGTCTCGCCCATCGAGGAAACGCTCGCCGGAATCCGAAGCGTTTCGAGCCGCGAACACGTGATAAACGCGTAAGGGGCAATCTTCGTAAGACTTTCCGGCAGAACGATTTCCGTAAATGAGTTGCGCGTTCGCGACCAATCTTCGAAAGCGTTGGGCCCGATCGTCGTCACGCCGTCCGGAACGCGGTAAACCGAGTTTTTGTACGCCGGAATCTCTCGCGGCTCGTCGCCCTTATACATCGGCTCGAGAACGATCGGCTCGGCGTTCGAGTCGCGTTCGACGGCGACGATTCGATAAAACGTTTTGCCGTCGGCGCTTAGAAGCGCGCCGTTTTCGCTCTTATAAACGGCGTTGTTCGGGTCGATTTCGAAAAATTCCAACGCGTCGCATTTAGTGAACGCCTTAACGCCGATATTCTCGGTCTTCGCTGGAATCGAAATTTTCTTCAGCGACAAGCAGCGGTAAAACGCGTCCGTCTCGATGCTTGCGACCGACGCGGGAATCTCGACCGATTCGAGCGTCGTATTTCCGCCGAGCGCGGCGCGTTCGATAATTTCGACGCCGTCCGGAATCTTGTACGACGTCAATTTCAACGGCGCCGGAAGCCGGAAGAGCGACTTGCCGTCCTTCGACAGAAGCGCGCCGTCGACGACTTTCAGCGTTTTGCTTCCCTCTTCGACCTCAATTTTTTCGAGCGTCGAACTCGAAAACGACGCTTCGCCAAGGGTGTGAACGCTCGCCGGAATCTTAACCGCCGTCAATCCGGCGTCGGCGAACGCGCTCGCGCCGATCTCGCGCAATCCGCTCGGCAGCTCGGCCGTCGCCAACGATCCGCAGTTGTTGAACGCATAAGCGCCGACGCGTTCGAGCGAAGTCGCGCCGCTCAACGACTTAAGCGCCTGGCAGTTACTAAACGCGTAGTCGCAGATCGTTTTCAGCGATTTCGGCCAGTCGAACGTCTCCAACTCGGCGCACTGGGAAAACGCGCCGTTCCCGATCGTTTTGAGTTCGCTATCTTTCGGAATTTCAACGCGTTTGAGTTTCGGATTGCCCGCAAACGCGCCGACGCCGACGATACGCAAACTCTTCGGCAAACGAACCGTCTCGAAATTCGAACCGGAAAAAACGGAAGTTCCGATCTCTTCGACGCCCTCCGAAACGACGAGCTCGCCGCTCGTCTCGCCGAAATAAGCGACAAGTTTATTATCGGCGCGAGTCGCGAGGCAACCGTCGACCGTTTTCAAAAAGCGGTTTTCCGGATCGACCGTTACGGAAATCGCTTTCGTCCGTCCGGAGAACGCCGAGTCCGCGATAAAGCGCAACGACTTAGGCGCTTCGAACGACGCCAACGAGACGCAATTCGCAAAGGCGAGATGGTCGATTTTGCCTAATTTTTCGCAACGCGATAAATCGACGCGACTTAACGAAACGCAGTCGGAGAACGCCGAGGCTTGGATCAGTTGCAAATTTTTACCGAACGTCGCCGTTTCAAGCGCCGAGCACCCGGCGAACGTTTGCGGCGCGATCCAATCGAGCGAATCGGGTGCCGCGAACGACTTGAGCGCGAAACAATTGCGAAACGCGAACGCGTCGATTCGTTTCAAATTCGACACAACGTCGCCTTTTTCGTCTTTCGCAAACGTTACGCGCTCGAGCTTCTCGCAGTTTTCGAACGCCGACGCTTCGAGCGTTTCAAGGTTTCGCGAAATTTGCAGCGTTTTGAGCTCGCGCATGCCGGCGAACGCCGACGAGCCGATACTTTTAACCGGAAGCCCGCCGACCGTTTCCGGGATAACGATCGACGTCGCCGATTTGTCGCGGACGCCGGCGATCTTCGCGAAGGCTCCGGCGACCTGCCACTCGAACGCGGCCGAAGCGGCTTCCTCGTCGGCTTTGAGCGCGGCGTCGACGCTTTCCTTCGCGGCGCGCTCGGCGTTTTCCTTGACCAACGTCGTTTCGGCGACGCGAACGGTCGGCGAACTGACGCCGGTCGCAAACGCCGATTTATCGAACTTTGCGCTCGACGATTCCAAGACGACTTCGCTCAGATTGCACCCGGCGAACGCGTCTTTTTCGATTCGCTCGACGCCCGCCGGAATCGTAACGCTCGTCAAGTTGGACGCACCGGCGAAGGCGCGGCTTTCGATCGTTCTAAGCGTCGGCGGCAAAACGACTTTCGACATGCGAACGGCGCCGCGAAACGCGTCCGATTTAATCGTGTTGACGCCGGGCGGCATGCGGTACTCGAAGAATTTTTCGCCTTGGTTCCGCTCGTTCGCGACGACCAAGCGATAAAACGTTCTACGGTTTCTACTTAACAACGCCCCGTAGGAGTCGCTATAATTCCGATTCGCCGACGCGACCTTGAACTCGACCATATTCGGCGAGTCGACGAACGTTTCGTCCAGTCGCTCGACGCTCGCCGGAATATTAACGCTTCGCAACCAAACGCAATTTTCGAACGCGCCCGCGTCGATTCGCTTCAACGTTTCCGGAAGGAAGACCGCGCCCGCCTCTTGGTCGTCGGCGAACGCGCCGCGCGCGATTCGCTCGACGCCCTCCGGAGCGACGCGGTTCGCGTCCTTCGGCTTGCGAGCGGCTCGGTAAAGCGTTTTACCGTCTTTACTTAACAGCGAGCCGTCGACGCTTTTATAAGTCGCGTTTTCCTCGGCGACCTCGATGTTTTCCAGTTTCCGGCAGCCCCAAAAACGGTCGTCGATTTTGCGAACGCTCGCCGGAATCTTAACGGTTCGCAAAACCGAACATCCGGCGAACGCGTCTTCGCCGACCGTCTCGACGCCGTCCGGAAGCGCGACCCACTCGAGCCCGCAATTGTCGGCGAGCGCCCCGCGAACGACGACGCGGACGCCGTCCGGAAGTTGCAAGCCGATTCCAATCCCATACGGAGCGCGATAATAAAACGTTTTTCCGTCGGCGCTTAACACCGAATTCGCGCCGATTTTGAACTTGGCGTTCCCCTCCTCCAGCTCGATTTTCGAAAGGGGAGCCCCGCTCAAAGCCCGAGAGGAGAACGTTTCGAGGTCGCGCGGCAGCGTCAACGTCGACAAACGGGTTCCGTCGAACGCGAACGCGCCGATTTCGCGAGTCGAACTCGGCAGTTCGAGCGTCTTCAACTTCGAGCACCCGGCGAACGCGGAATCGCCGATTTTGCGAACGCTCTTAATCGCCGCCGACGCCAGCGACTTGCAGTTGCGAAACGCGCCCGTCTCGATCGTTCGCAAGTTTTCCGGCCAATCGAACCGCTCGAGCGCCGCGCACCCGGCGAACGCCTCGCGCCTAAGCGTTTCGAGCGTCGCCGGAGCGCCGACGACCGATTTCAGCGCGGCGCAATCCGCAAACGCTCGCGCTCCGACGGTTTGGAGCGTTTTCGGCAAAACGACCGACTCGACCGAACCGCCGGAAAACGCTCCGGCGCCGATCGAAACGACGCTCTCCGGAAGAACGACTTCGCCTCCGCGAGCGCCCGGATAAGCGATCAACGTTCGCCCGTCCTGCGAAAACAAGAGCCCGTCGACGACCTTCGCCTTTCGATCTTGCTTCTCGCCGCCTTCGAACGCCGCGATCTTTCGGCATCCGGCAAACGCGCCCGCTTCGACGTTCTCAACGCCGGAGCAGTCGAACCCTTCGAGCGCCGCGCACCCTTCGAAAGCCGCGGCGCCGACGCGGAAAATTTCGTTATGTTCGACAAGACGCAGCGCCGCGCACCCGGCGAACGCCTCGCGCCCAAGCGTCGAAATCGACCGGCGCAAACGAACCGACTTCAACGCGCGGCAGTCGGCGAAGGCGCGCTCGCCCATGTCGGTCAGATAAGCGTCGCAATACAACGCTTCGAGCCGGTCGAACCCCTCGAAGGCTTTCGGCTCGATTTTTCGCACGAAAACGTCGCCGATTCTCTGCGGAATATGAATCGCCGTCGCCGAACGAAATTCGTCGCGAAGGCCGCAAATCGTCGCCTCGTTCCCCAAGACCTTATACTCGAACGCGTCGTCGGTCGTCGCCGTCTCGCGACTCGCCGCGACCGCCGCTTCGTCCGCCCGAGCGTCGAACGCGGAAAACGTCGTTCCGCCGACGACGAACGCCGCTCCGAGTAAGGCGACGCAAAAGCCTCGTTTTCGGCGGTCGGAAAAAATCGCGTCGGCGAGTTTTGCGTTCGCCGTTCGCCCGTTCTTCGATCCGACGTCGCGGAACCGTTTTTCGCTTTGTCGCTTTCTCATCGCGGGTCTCCTTTTGTAGTTTTCCTCGATTCGTCGCGTCGGTCCGACTTTTTCATCGATATTACCCGACGCCGCATTAACCGTATTATAATACGTCGCAACGCCTGGCGTCAAGTTTTTTTTTCTAAATTTTCCAATTTTTCGTCATTTTTTTCGACGAGACGCCGCAATTTGCGCCGATTTCGGCGTTCGGCGCCCTAAACCGCCTCTTTTCCTTCTTCGCGCCGTTTTTTTCCCTCTCTATTCTAGAAATTTTCGCAAAACGCGATATAATGACGGCGTCGACGGAAACGCGGAGGCCCCGCCGTCGCGGCGCGGGCGAGCGTCCGTCTTACACGCTCGTCAATGGAGCCCGAAAAGATGCAGATCAGAATTGGAATCGTTGGATACGGCAACCTCGGCCGCGGCGTCGAGTGCGCCGTCAAGCAAAATCCCGACATGACGCTCGTCGCCGCGTTCACTCGCCGCGCCCCGGAAACGGTCAAAATCTTGACCGAAGGCGTCGGCGTTTACTCGGTCGACAAAATCGCCGAGATGAAGGACGAAATCGACGTTCTTATCCTTTGCGGCGGAAGCGCGACCGACTTGCCGAAGCAGACGCCGGAACTGGCGCGCCTCTTCAACGTCGTCGACAGCTTCGACACGCACGCGAAGATTCCGGAACACTTCGCCGCCGTCGACGCTTCCGCGCAAGAAAGCGGTAAAGTCGCGCTGATCTCCTGCGGTTGGGATCCGGGTATGTTCTCGATCGCTCGCCTTTACGGCGGCGCGATCCTTCCGGACGGCGTCGACTACACGTTTTGGGGACGCGGCGTCAGCCAAGGCCACTCCGACGCGATTCGCCGAGTCGACGGCGTTTTGGACGCCAAGCAGTACACGATTCCGCTCGAAGACGCGCTGGCGGCGGCCCGAAGCGGGTTGAATCCGACGTTGACGACTCGCGAAAAACACCTGCGCGAATGCTTCGTCGTCGCGAAAGAAGGCGCCGACTTGGAACGCATCGAGCGCGAAATCAAGACGATGCCGAACTATTTCGCCGATTACGACACGATCGTTCATTTCATTTCGGCGGAAGAATTGAAGCGCGACCACTCCGGCATTCCGCACGGCGGTTTCGTCGTCCGCTCCGGGCAAACCGGTTGGAACGGCGAGAACAAGCACGTCGTCGAATATTCGTTGAAACTCGACTCGAACCCGGAATTCACGTCGTCCGTGTTGGTCGCCTGCGCTCGCGCCGCTTTCCGTATGAACGCCGAGGGTGCGCGCGGTTGCAAAACGCTCTTCGACGTGCCGCCGGCTTACCTCTCGTCGAAATCTGGCGCCGAGCTACGCAAAGAACTCCTTTAATCGCAAAACTTAACGAACGCCGCCGACCAAATTTCGACGGCGTTCGTTAAACCGCAAACGCAAAAACGCCGTCCGAGTCTCAACGACCGGACGGCGATTTTGCATTTACGCTCGACC
>JAFYQR010000089.1 GCA_017559825.1 Thermoguttaceae bacterium
GAAACGGTCGAACCCGTCGTTTGCGTTGGACGTTCGTCGCGAGACGCGGTTAAACGCGGCTCATTCTTCCGACGCGAGGTCGAAGTTGAACGTGTTGTCGCCCTTGACGACTTCCGCTTCGAAACCGGACGTGTCCGGGAGCGCGTAACGTTTCGGGAGAATGTTGACCGCTTCGGTTTCCGGAACTTCTTCGTCGTCGGCGTTCATGATCGTGTTGCCGGTTTCGACTTCTTCGAAGCATTCGAAGCAGACGCCGTATTTGCCGGGGGTGGTGCCGGCGTCGGCGGCGCCGAGGAGCGTTTGAAGTTTGTATTCGCCCTTTTCGTTCGTCGTGCCGACGCTTTCGGAACCGACGCCGTCGAGCGGAACGAATTTAACGGACGCGCCCGCGAGCGGTTCGCCGTCGAGCGTGACGACGCCGGAAACGCCTTCGGTTTTGATCGCGCCGCCGCCGCACGCCGGAACGGCGATCAAGAGGCCGAGAAGCGCGAGACCGAGGAAAAATTTGCTTTTCATCTTGTTTTGCCTTAACGGGTCAGGGAAAACGCGCCGACTTCGCCGTCGACGCGTTCGCGGTTCGGTTGATTCTCGAAACGAGATTAGAGCGAGACGGTTTCGCCCTTGCCCGGGGTCGCCATCGCGCCCCAAACGCCGTGGCCGGATTTGCCGGTCCAAATGTAGTCGCTCGATTGACCGCCCATCATCGTGGTGATCGAACCGCAGTCGACCGTTTCGCTAACGAAGCGGACGGAACCGTCGAGCATCGAAACGTTCACGCCGCCGCTGTGGTTCGACGAAGCGGAAATGATGCTCCAGTCGTCTTTGCTACCGCCGCCGGAACCGACGCAGCTCGGGGAGTTCGGCGGAAGAACCGCGTTGAAGTTGGAGTTGCCGCTGCGGGCGTCCATCCAACGACGACCTTTCAGGTTGTAAACCGTGCCGACGTTCGTTAAACCGTTTTGACCGCGGGTCGCGAGACAGGCGGACGGCGTTTGGCCTTTGATGTTGGTGAGGTAGGCGACGGTCGTTTTGTATTTCGTGTCGTTGTCGCCGCTGGTAACGTTGATTTCGGCGAACGCCATCGTGTTGCTCGTGCCGTCGGTAACGGAGGCGAGGGTCGTTTTGCCGGCTTTCGCGCCGTTGACGAAGACGCCGCGACGGTGCGTGTTGCCGCGTTCGGAAACGTTTTGGTAGGCCGCGTCGCCGACGTTGCAAGCGTAGCTCATGCGCGAGATGTTCGTTTTCGACGAACGGGTTTGGCTGGCGTTCGCGTCGGACGGGCAGAGGAACGCGTCGATCGCCGAGGTCAACGGGTTGTAGTCGAGACCGGTCGGAACGTTGCTGCCGTCGGTCGGGCTCATCGTGTAGTTGACGTCGCCGGTCGACTTCGCTTTTTCAAGTTGGCCGGTGATGACCGAGTAAAGCGCGTTTTGTTCGATGTACGGCAGGAGAAGACCTTGCGCCGTGTAGCGGTTGAGGCGGTACGGCCAGGTCGAGGTGGTGTTGGTGCGATTGTCGCCGGTGTAGGAATCCGGGATGTAGCTGTTCCAAATGTCGTCGTTGTATTGGTTCGGGATGCGGTTGTGCGCGTCGTGGAAGTTTTGGATCGCGAGACCCATTTGCTTCAGGTTGTTCGTGCATTGCATACGACGGGCCGCTTCGCGAGCCGCTTGGACGGCCGGAAGGAGCAAACCAATCAAAATACCGATGATCGCGATAACGACCAACAGTTCGACGAGGGTGAAGCCGCGGCGCGACTTCGAAACGGTAATCGTCATGTCGTTTTCCTTTAGGATTAACGGGGATTATAAAGGTGCAACGACGCCGCGTCAACGGTAACGGGGGCGTCGACTTTAGGCGATTAACGTGAAAAGATTCGGTGAAAAGCGGGGGAAACCCCTTAACGCCATTTTACGGAAGAATGCAAATCCGTCAAGGAACTAACGGGAAGAAAACGTAGTTTTCCGTATTTTTACCGTAATTTTGGCGATTAAGCGGAAAAAAGGCGTCGACGTCGGGAAAAACGGAAGCGGCGAAGAGAACGGCGGCGAGGAAGGAAAAACGTTCGGATAAAACGCGTCGACGAACGGAGACGCGAAAGGCCGCGAACGCCGTCGACGCGAAAAACGAGGCGCCGTCAAACGAGAATTAAGCGACCGCCGAGCATGTCCGGAATCTTTTTGCGCACCTCCGCTTCGATTTCGCGCTGCGGGTAACGGACGCTAAAGTGCGACGCGATAATCTTTTGGTTCTTGAACTTTTCGCGGCGGTCGACGTAGTCCTCGACGCGCATGTGCCCGCCTTTTTTGAGGCCGTCGTTGCGGCGCGACGAAATGCGGGTCATCTCGGCGATCAAAACGTCGGCTTCGTACATCGCCGGGTTCTCGTCGAGCCCGCGAGCGGAGCTGTCCCCCAAAAACGCGACGCGCGGGAAACGCAGCTCGTAAGAGATTTCGACGCCGGAGAGGTTGAGGTCGCGGATTTCGTCGCCGCTCAACTCCAAATATTCCGGCTTCAGCTTTTTGCGCCGCTCCCAAACGACGTAGCCGACCGACGGCGTCGAGTGGTAAGTCTTGTGAACGCTGACGATAAGCTCGCGCGATAAATCGATTTCGTCCCCCGGTTTGACGCCGATCAACTCGCAGGGGAGCGCGCCTTGATCCAAACGGCAGAAAACGGAGAGAAGTTGGCGAACCTCCGCGACCTTTTCCGCCGGAAGGTAAATCGTCGGCGGCTCCATCTTCATCATCCGCCGCCGCGCGACGTAAGCCGGAAGCGCCAAAATGTGATCCATATGGGTGTGCGATACAAAGTAGCGCGGCGTTCCCATGAACTCCCAAGGCTGCCAGCCGAGGTCGAACCCGAGTTTAAATTCCGGAACGCGCCAAAACGTTTTCACCGGAGCGCGGGAAAAGCCTTCGACGGTGAAGAGATCGCACTTGATTTGGCGATAAGTCGCGCGTTCCGCGTAGTTGTCGAGCGCCGGGTTAAATTTGTTTTTTTTAGGCGATTCGGGCATTTTGGGAGCTTCTTTCGGTCGACGCGCCGACGGAGCGGACGTTCGTTCGTTCGCGCCGAGTCGAGACGACTCCGAAAAAATCGCGAAACGAATCCAACGTCATTTTACCCGATTTTTCCGATTCCGGAAGGGGGGAGCGGCGAGGAACGTCGACGCCGAAACCGCCGCGACGTTCGACGGCGACGGGTTCGGCGAGCGAAATCGAGCGTCGGCGATTAAGCGTCGGCTTCCTCCGCTTCGGCGGCCTCTTCGAGTTTGCGTTCGTACTCGGCGCGGTCGACGTCCGGAAGAGAGCGTCGGGTTCGGGCGCCGGACGGGTTCGACGCGATATCCGTGTAGATATTAATATCGTCGACGATTTGGAAGTCGTACATCCCGACGCAAAGGAAGTCGGCGCCGCCGTCGAGCGCGAAACGGAAGCCCTGTTGCGGCGAAACCGCGCCGGCGGCGAGCGTTTTGAACGCGACCCAAGGCTCAGGGCGCGCTTCCATAAACGCTTTAGTGTCGTCCGGGCGGCGGCAATAGACGTTGTCGCATTCCCGCGGATGTTGCGCCGACCAATACGTTAGCGGGTGATACGTCTTCATCCAAAAGTCCGGGACGATTCCGAAGTCGAGCGCCGCTTGGAGCGTTTCGACTCGGTGCGCGCCGAGGCCCGCCGGGAGACCCGCGTCGCGAATCGTTTCGACGATCTCGGCCAAGCGGTCGAGTTTGCCCTCGCGGACGAGCCGGTCGCAAGTTTCGCCCTGCGGGTAAACCGCCGCCGAACCGCAGTCGATCGTGCGCTTGACGACGTCCGGATCGTCGGTGCATTGCGAAATCAGCTTCATTTTGCCGTCGGTCCACTTCCAGTAGTTCGCCATCATTTGGCCCTGGTTCCAGTCGCCGAGGAAAGCGTTGATCCCGCATTCTTCCGCGAGCATAAACGTTTCGACGCACTTTTGCTCGGTGTGATACGCTTTAATTAAATCGGAAACGTAAATCAAATCGCGAGCGTGCGCGTACCCGCCGATTAAGTTGCCGCCCAAAACGACGCGGCTAACGACGAGGTCTTTCCCGAGCTTCGCGAGCGGAACTTTCGCGTTAAGTTTGGCTCGCGGTTTGACGGCGAACGACGTGCGCGTCGCGCCGGAGCGACCGTCGACTTGCGCGGCGCCGTTCGCGGCGTTTGGGCCGTTTTGCGCTTCTTGCGCGACCAAGTTGCGTTCTTCGTAACTGCGCAGTCCGGCGACGCTCGCGGTCGAAGCGAGCGCGGCGGCGACGGTCGTTTTCAGCGCGTCGCGTCGGGTGACGTTTTGGGACGAACGCGTAGTTTCGGAAGGATTCGATTTCATCGGCGGCTCCTTGGGGTTGACGTAAAGCGTTGAAAAGAAAGGGAAACGGGAAACGCGGCGTCGGCGGCGAGCGCGAGCGTCGGCGCGTTAAAAGCGATTATACCCGATTCGCCGTCGAATTGCGAGCGTTTCGAGCGACGGCGAACGATTTTTTCCGATTTTTTTGCGGCGACGACTCTTGTTTGATTGTTTGAAAATCGTCGCGGTTTCGTTTCGGAACGAACGGCAAGTCGGTCGAGCGCGCAACGGCGTTTGAAAAGTTTGTATTTGGTTTCCGTTTTGTAAGGGGCCGCAAAGCGGTTGAAGATATCGGGAGGAAACGGTCGCGAGTCGGCTATTTTTCGCCGCTCTTTTCGCCGCCGGAGGTCAAGCGGCGGAGCGCGTCGCGCAGCGGTTTCGGACGCTCGGTCGGGACGGCGTCGGTCGGCGTCGGCTCCTGTTCCGGGAAGACGTTCCACCAAGCCTTTTTGACGCCGGAGAAGCGTTCTTGACGGACGATCGGCGAGCTAAGCGCCCCTTCGACGCGGATTTGCGCCAACTGGTCGCCGACGCCGCCGATGAAGTCGGAGACGATCGGGATTTGGTCGGACGCGCTTCCGAGCCGAGCGTTCAGCGTCAAGTCGATAAGTTTCTCCTTGTCGCGAACGGTCAGCCAACCGTCGCCGAAGAGAGTGAGGGCGTTTCCTTCGAGAAGAACGCGCTTAAGTTGGAGGCGGTCGCCGATGACTTGGAAATCGACGAACGCGGAGTCGAACGCGGTTCGATCCGGCTCTCTAACGCTAAGGATTTGAAGGATTTTGACGATTTGCGGCGACTCGTAAAGCTCCGCTTCTTGGAGACTGAAGCCGCCTTCGCCTTTGAGCGTCGCGACGTTGAGCCCTTCGCCGCGCAACGTCGCGTAAGCGGCGACGCGGCCGCGAATCGGTTTCGCTCCGGGCGTAAACTCGCGGGTAACGTCGGCGAGCCGGGCGTTTTTGACGTTGAAAACCAGCTTGTACGACGGGACTTGACGGCGATAGAAAACGCCGTCGGTCGTCGCTTGACCGTCGAAGACGCGCGCTTGAATCGGGCGGCGCTCGTCGGCGGCGGAGACGGTCGCGACCGACGCCGAATCGAGCGTAGACGCGGAGTCGCCGGAGCCGAGCGTCTCGGCGTTCGAACCGGAGTTCGAAAGGAGACCGGGCGGCGCGGTCGGCGC